>DATBFY010000108.1:0-9823 GCA_036558265.1 Tepidisphaeraceae bacterium
GGGGGTCGGCAGGGCGGTGACGCGGTCGGTGAGTTGGGCGGGGTTCCACTCCAGCCAGTTGGGGACGTTGTGGCTGCCCACCTGTTCCATGTTGTCGCGCAGGACCTTGTGGATGCCGTCCTTGAACGTGATGACCTGCCCGGGGTCAACGCGGTAGGAGGCGATGTCGGTCTTTCGGCCGTCGATGATAACGTGGCCGTGGGCGACGATCTGGCGCGCGGCCCAGATGGTCTTGGCAACGCCCAGGCGCCGCAGGACGTTGTCCAGGCGCGTCTCGAGGAGCTGCATCATCGTGTTGGCGGTGTTGCCCTTGGACTTCTTGGCGATGTCCAGGAACTTGCGGAACTGCTTCTCGAGCATGCCGTAATGGAAGCGGAGCTTCTGCTTCTCGGTCAGGCGCACACCGAACTCGGTGTTGCGGCGGCCGCGGTAGCCGTGCATGCCGGGGAGCGAGAGTTCCTTGGCGGTGTGCTTGGGGATGTCGGCGATGGGGACGCCGACGCGACGGGACAATTTGACCTTGGGGCCTAGATAGCGACCCATGGGAGCGATTCCTTCTACGCGTCGTTATGGTGGTTGACGCGTCTCAAAACAGGCGCGGCGATCTCGTTGCGGCGGATCGACTTACGCGCGTTTGTGCCGCGGCGGACGTGGTTCTGAGGCGCGTCGCGCGGGTTCGTCGCACGGGTGAAATACCCGCTCCAACGACGAGGGGACGGGATTATAGGGGTTTGGGAGGTGGTGGCAAGTTCCAACTGCAGGTCCGCCCGTTGTCGGTTTAGGCCGGTGTCGGATAAAGGAGGGGACATGCCGGCCGCGGTCACCAGCAAGCTGAAGTATTCGGCGCCTTCGCAGACTCGATCATTTTTGAGGTTGTCCGGGACATTTGAATATTTGCTCACGGGCGAATCGGTGCGGCCTCGGTTGCCGGAAGAGTACCTCGATGGCCCGTCGGCTGCGGCGAAGAACCTCGTGCTGATCCTGATCGACGGCTGGGGCTGGCACAGCGCTTTCGACCCCAGCCTGCCGTTCGTGGCGCGGGTTACAAAGGGCAGCGGGAGCATCGTGCGCGAGATGGACAGCGGGTTCCCGACCACGACGGCGGCAATGCTCCCCTCGCTCTACCTGGGTGAGCCGCCGACGGCGCACGGATACGTCGAGTGGCGGCATTACGAGGAGTCCGTGGGGGCGATGATCAACGTGCTGCCCTGGCGGTTCGACGACGACCACGGTCAGCGCGAGACGCTGACCAGGGTGGTGAAGGACCCCCTGACGATCCTGCGGCCCGGGAAGTTCTTCAAGGAGCTCAAGGCCAGGGGGGTGGCGTCGTACCTCGTGCAGCCCGAGGAATTGAAGGACAGCACGTTCAACCGGTACACGGTGCCGGCCGAGGACGCGACGACGGTGTATTTCAAGACCGTGCGCGCCGGGCTCGACGAGGTGACGCGGGCGCTTGTGGGTCCGGGCGAGCACAAGCTGATCGTGCTCTACGCGATGAAGTACGATCACATCAGTCACCTGCTGGGGCCGGCGTCGGCCGGGGCGCGCGAGGCGCTGGTGCAGATCCTGGACGAGGTGGACGACTGGTACCTGAGCGCGTCGGGCCGGCACCCCGGCACGGTGGTGACGATGACGGCCGACCACGGGCAAATCCACTACCCGATGACGCAGTGGATCCGCCTTCCCGAAAAGGCCCCGCTGCTGGAGAAGTACCTGAGGCGGGACGCCTCGGGCCGGCTCATCAACACGGGCGGCTCGGCGCGGGATCGGTTCTGTTACCTGCAACCCGGGAGCGCGGAGGAGGCGGCGGAAGTCGTGTCACGGGAATTGGAAGGCCTGGCCGACGTGATACTGGTGAGAGATTTGATCGACCGCGGGTTTTTCGGAAGCGGTACGCCGTCGGAGCGGTTCCTGAGGCGGATCGGGGACCTGTGCATCCTCCCGCACGCGGGGTGCATCACGGGGTGGGACGGCCAGTTGGGCAAGGACCTGGGCCACCATGGCGGCCTCTCGGAGGAGGAGTCGAAGGTGCCGTGGATCCTGACGCGGCTGGATTGAACGCGCACGCGCACGCCCTACTTTGCGGCGCGTTTGCCGGCGCGGCGGCCTTTGTTTTTGGGTTGCCAGATGCGTTGGCGCTCCACCTCTTCCTCGTCAGGGGCCCAGCCGGCGCCGCTCTTGATCGTGGGGGCGCCCTTCATCTCCTTGAGCTTGTCGCGGAGTTGGGCGGCGCGCTCGAATTCGAGGTTCTTGGCGGCCTGGAGCATCTCCTCTTCGAGGAGCTTGATGATCTCGGTCTGGTCGAGCTGTTCCTCGTCGGCGTGGACGGCGCTGGCGACGGTGCGGCGGGCCTTGATCTCGCTCTCGATGCCCTCGCGGATGGCCTTCTGAACGGTCTGGGGCGTGATACCGTGCTCGGCGTTGAACTTGAGCTGGGTTTCGCGGCGGCGGGTGGTCTCGTCGATGGCCTTCTGCATCGCGGGGGTGACGCTGTCGGCGTAGAGGTAGACGGTGGCGTTGACGTTGCGGGCGGCGCGGCCGATCGTCTGGATGAGCGACGTCTCGCTGCGGAGGAAGCCGGCCTTGTCGGCATCGAGGATGGCGACCATGGAGACCTCGGGGAGGTCCAGGCCTTCGCGGAGGAGGTTGATGCCGACCAGGACGTCGAAGTCGCCGCGGCGGAGGTCGTTGAGGATCTCGACGCGCTCGATGGTCTGGATCTCGCTGTGAAGGTAGCGGCCGCGGATGCCGGCCTCCTGGATGTAGGCCGATAAGTCTTCGGCCAGGCGCTTGGTGAGTGTGGTCACGAGGACGCGTTCGCCGATTGCGGCGCGTTTCTTGATCTCGGCGAGGAGGTGGGGGACCTGCCCCTGGGCGGGGCGAACCTCGATGATCGGATCGACCAGGCCCGTGGGGCGGATGACCTGTTCGACGACTTCGCCGGCGGTTTTCTCCAGCTCGATCCTGCCGGGGGTGGCGGAGACGAAGACGACCTGGTTCCACATCTGCTCGAACTCTTCGTACTTGAGCGGGCGGTTGTCGAGGGCGCTGGGGAGGCGGAAACCGTGTTCGACGAGGGTCTCCTTGCGGTGGCGGTCGCCGTTGTACATGGCCTTGAGCTGGGGCAGCGTGACGTGCGACTCGTCGATGATGAGCAGGTAATCCTTGGGGAAGTAGTCGATGAGGGTCCAGGGTTTCTCGCCGGGCTTGCGGCCGTCGAGGTGGCGGGAATAGTTCTCGATGCCGGGACAGACGCCGACCTCGAGGAGCAGCTCGATGTCGTACTTCGTGCGCGCCAGGAGTCGCTGGGCCTCGAGGAGCTTGCCCTCGCCGCGGAGCTGCATGACGCGGACGTCGAGCTCGTCGCGGATGGACCCGACGGCCTCGTGGACCTTTTCCTCGGGCATGACGTAGTGGACGGCGGGGTAGATGAAGATCGATTCGTGCTCGGCGAGGACCTCGCCGGTGAGGGGGTTGATCGCGGTGATGCCGGAGATCTCGTCGCCGAAGAACTCGATGCGGTAGGCGAATTCCTCGTAGGAGGGGTGGAGCTCGACGACGTCGCCGCGGACGCGGAAGGTGGCGCGTTTGAAGTCCATGTCGTTTCGGGCGTACTGGAGCTCGATCAGGCGCTTGAGCATGTCGTCGCGGTCGGTGGGGACGCCCTTGCGGATGGGGAGAACGGATTTCTGGTATTCGCCGGGGGAGCCCAGGCCGAAGATGCAGGAGACGGAGGCGACCAGGAGGACGTCGCGGCGGCTGACGAGGTTGGAGGTGGCGGCGAGGCGCAGGCGGTCGAGGTCGTCGTTGCGGCTGGAGTCCTTCTCGATGTAGATGTCGCGCTGGGGGATGTAGGCTTCGGGCTGGTAGTAGTCGTAGTAGGAGACAAAGTAGCCGACGGCGTTGTCGGGGAAGAGTTGTTTGAATTCCTCGTAGAGCTGGGCGGCGAGGGTCTTGTTGTGGCTGATCACCAGCGTCGGACGGTTGAGGCGTGCCACGGTGTGGGCCATGGTGAAGGTCTTGCCGGTACCGGTGGCGCCCATGAGGGTCTGGAACTTTTTGCCGTCGTGGGCGCCTTGGGCGAGCTTGTCGATGGCCTGCGGCTGATCGCCCTGGGGTTGGAACGGGCTGATGACTTGAAAGTCGGGCATATGGCCGTCCTGAGTGCGATTTGAACCACTAAACAGCGACCGAACAGTATATGCGTGCGCTCGCGGGGCTGCGCGTAAGATGCGAGCATTTTTCTGGAGTCGAATTGCGTCCGGCGGTTTGGCTACCGCGGTGGTGTCCGGACGGCTAAACTGGCCGTCGTTCACGTCGCCGTCTTACGTTCTTATTCACGTCTTCGGAGTGGCTTGTGCTCAACGGTGTTATCAAAAAGGTCATCGTCCTCGGCGGCGGGTCGGCGGGTTTCATGGCCGCCGGGACGATCAAGCTCTACCTGCCCAACGTGGACGTCCTGGTCATCCGCTCGAAGGACATCGGGATCATCGGGGTGGGCGAGGGATCGACGATCGCGCTGACCGATTTCCTGCACCAGTTCCTCAAAGTCAAGCCCAAGACGTTCTTCGACGTGGCGCGGCCGACGTGGAAGCTGGGGCTGAAGTTCATCTGGGGGCCGCGCGAGTACTTCCACTACACGTTCGCCGCCCAGTGCGACGCACGCGTGCCCGGTGCGCCGCTGCACAAGCCGATCGGGTATTACCTCGATCGGGAGATGGAGAACTGGGACCCGTGCTCGGCGCTGATGTCGCGCGAGCGGATCTTCGTGCCGACGGCCTCGGGTCAGCCGGCGGTCCACCTGGACCTGGCGTATCACTTCGAGAACGAGCGGTTCGTCGAGTTCCTCCAGGGGTACGCGCAGGCGGTCGGCTGCCGGGTGATGGATGATACGGTGTCGCAGGTGTCGCAGGACGAGAACGGGGTCAGTGGGCTGGTGCTGCAATCCGGTCAAACGGAGACGGCGGACCTGTACGTGGACGCGTCGGGGTTCGCGTCGCTGCTGCTGGGCAAGACGCTTGGCGAGCCGTTCGTGCCGTACCGGTCGAGCCTGTTCTGCGATCGGGCGGTCGTGGGGGGTTGGAATCGGACGGATGAGCCGATCCGGCCTTATACCACCTGCGAGACGATGAACAGCGGCTGGTGCTGGCAGATCGAGCACGAGGGGCGGATCAACCGTGGGTACGTGTACTCGTCGGCGTTCATCTCGGATGCGGACGCCGAGGCGGAGTTTCGCGCGAAGAGTCCGAAGGTCGGGCCGACGCGGATCGTCAAGTTTCTCTCGGGACGTTACCGCGACGGCTGGGTGAAGAACGTCGTGGCGGTGGGCAACTCGAGCGGGTTCGTCGAGCCGCTGGAGGCCACCGCGCTGGGACTCATCGCGATCCAGTGTCGCCTGATCGTCGGGACGCTGATCGATTCGGATCGCGAGCTGCGCCCGACACAACTGCGCGAGTTCAACAAACATCATCAGAGGATCTGGGACAACGTGCGCGGCTTCATCGCGATGCACTACAAGTTCAACACGCGGATCGAGACCCCCTTCTGGCGCGAGTGCCGGGAAAAGACGGACCTGGCGGACGCCGCCCCACTGGTCGAATACTTCCGCGAGAATGGCCCGAGCGGTTTCTGGGGGCCGACGTTGCTCGACTCGTTCGAGCCGTTCCGGATGGGGGGCTACGCGACGCTGCTGACGGGAATGGGCTTGCCGCACCGGCGGGCACACGTGCCGACCGAGCGCGAGTTGCAGTGGCTTGCCGCATGGCGGGAGCGGAACCGACGACTGGCGGAGCGGGGAATGAGCGTGGCGGAAGCGATCCGGGCGGTGCACCAACCGGATTGGACGTGGGGGAACTGGAGTTCGAGCAAGGCGCTGTACGCCTGATTAGCTGGAAGCCCGTGGTAGGAGCTACTCCGCCGGCCGGGTTGAGGGAAAGATCAGGTACGGCGTCAGCGTTTCGACGGTCGCCTTGCCAATCCCCTTTACGCGCATCAGATCTTCGGGCCTTGCAAATGGCGTCTCGTCGGGATGCTCGATCATCCAGGTGTCACGAAAGGCAACGATCTCCTTGGCGCGTTTCTCACCAATGAGCGGCAGCGCCGCCCAGGCGGGCCAATCGGCGGTATTCGGGTCGATCCGTGACGCCAGGTCATGCGCCCGCTCGCCCACGGGCGCGGGCGGATCGTCCACGTGCGCGGGGCGAAACACGGCGCGGACGAAGAATCCGATCGACAGCAGCATGACGAATCCGGCCAGCACGAGTCGCTGCCGCCGCGTCCAGATCCACGCCCCTTGCTCGACGTTCATAGGATTCCCCCGTTGGTTCTATTGCCCGTTGGCAGGCGGCGGCGGCGTCCCACCCGGGCCTTTGCGCCCCGTCCACTGATGGAAGGTGTCGCGCAGCTTGTGAAGGCGCTCGTAGACCGGTTTGGGTTGGAGCATGTCGTCGAGCAATCCACCGGCAGGCAGGGTCTGACCCATGTCCGCCAGGTTCGACCACGCGACCGATTCGACGAACGGCTTGGAGAGCGCGACGCGGTAAATCGCCTCCATCCACTCGGCCTGCAACTGCGGGTCCCAGGGGCGGTGCCAGCGCCCGCCGCCCGCCGGATCCAGGCGTCCCATCGAGATGTCGGAAGGGTCGGGAGTCATTCGGCCGGGCGCACCGACAGCCGTGACGAAGACCGGGCGACCCAGCGTCGAAAAGCGGTCGAGCATACAACTCACCTGGAAGAGGTCGCGCAGGAAGCGCCCCGGAGCCGGGACGCCCATTTCCATCTCCAGGCCGAACGCCTCGAAGTTGATGCCCGCCTGGGCGACCATCTCCGCGTAAAGCATCGGGGCGACGCTTGGCGTGGGCTTCGAGTGGTACTCGCCGAACGGCTGGGTAACGGTGATGATCGTCCGCGCCTGGGGCAGCATATTCTTCACGTGCGCCACCAGGAGGCGCGTCAGCTCGATGATCTGCTCGAACGAGAGGGTCAGCGCCCGGTTGGTGTGAAAGCCGCTGCCCACGTTCCACACGGCTACCGCCTTGCGGTAGCGATGCACCACCTTCTGGACGAACTCGTACGCCAGCTCGCGCAACGTGTCGAAGTCGTGCTCCCAGATGAACAGCCAGTCCGGCACCTGCCCTTCGTTCAGGTCGATTAACGGTCCGGCGATGATGGGCACGCGCTTGCGGCTGAGCGTCTCGACCCACTCGTCCAGCGCGTCGGTATTGAAGGCGCCTTCTTCGGGCTGGAGTTGCTTCCACGACATCGGCACGACGCAGTAATCGAAGTTGCCGGCGACCGCCTCCTTGTATCGCGAGTTCTGCACCGACGAATCGACCCGGCTTCCGAAGATGTGCTTAACGAACGAGTTGCTGGCGCGTCGGCGGTTGATCAGCAGCTCGCCGTGGAACCCCGCGAGCTGCTCGGACAGGTCCAGACCAATCGCCAGCGCCTGGTCGGCCAGGGCGGCGGCCTCGGGCGGCTTATCGAGCTTGCCAAGGGCGTCGGAAAAGAGGCCCTGCGCGTCCTTGAACCGGGCGGTGAACTTGTCGGCGCGCGGGAAGTCAAACAGGTTCCAATCTTCCTGCTTCTGCACGATCTTCATCAGGCGGAAGCGCGCCAGCTCGACGTTCAGGTTATAGGGCTGATCCCGCGGCGGCACCCGCGTGGTCTCGAGTTGGTAGGCGCCCAGCGGACCGCAGTCCCACATCAACGAGACGCCGACGGCGTGATCATCGGTGCGGCTAACGATCAGTTGCCCGTCCTTGAACGACACGTCGCCGGGGATTGGCACGCTCTCGGGCCCCATCGCCATGGCGGCGAGCGGCGCGAAACTGCTGAGGCGAGTCCCCTCGCGAAAGATCTCGAACTTGACGGACATAATTGCAACGTCAGCGATGACGGTCACGACCGGCTGACACGGTCGCTGAAGCGCATCTTAACAGACGGGGCGGATTGCTCAATCCGCCGCCGCTCGTGATCGAGCAGCCAGCGCTTGCGCCACAGCCCGCCGCCGTAACCCGTGAGCGCCCCGTCCGCGCCGACCACACGGTGACAGGGGATGATGATCGACAGGTAGTTCATGCCGTTGGCCCGACCGACCGCGCGAGCGCCGCCACCCGCGCCGATCGCCTGCGCCTGCTGGCTATAACTCCGCGTCTGACCGGGCGGGATCGTTCGCAGGTAGTCCCATGCGCGGCGCTCAAATGGCGTGCCCGCCGGGGACAGCGGGACGGAAAACGTGAGTCGCCGGCCGGCGAAATACTCGTCCAGCTCACCACGCAGGCGCCGCAGGTGCGGATGGTCGGCCGGAACGATGACCGCATCCTGGCCACCCGCGCCGCACCGCCGGCGCAGTCGCTCGATCGCGCCCGGCAGGCCGCGGCGATCGATGAAATCCAGCAACGCGACACCGTGCTCGTCCGCCGCCGCGAGCATCGACCCCAGCGGCGTCGGGATCCACGTCGCCGCCAGCGCCACGGCGTCGTCGGCTTTCAACGCGGGCGTCCCGAAGAGGCGCCCGAACGCCTCGCGGAACCCGCTGGCCGATTCGAACCCCGCCGCCAGTTGCGCGTCGGTCATGTTTGCGCCGCGCCGCACCCTGGCGAGCGCCGATCCCATCCGCGCCCCTCGCTGGTAGGCGGCGAAGCTCATCCCCACGTGCCGGCGAAAGCGCCGCCGGGCGGTCCCGGGGTCGATTCCCATGGTGCGCAAGTCGCGCCCGCGGAGCGGCGACGCATCTCGATGTGCCAGATCCATGAGACGCCCGACCACGTCCGGCACCCGTGGGTCCTGGTCGGGCTTACACAATTTGCACGCCCGGTAACCGTGCGCCAGCGCCTGGGCGGGGGTTGCGAAGAACTCCACGTTCTGGGGCCTGGGCGTCTTGGCCCGGCAAGTCGGCCGGCAGAAAATCCCCGTCGTCTTCACCGCAACGACAAATAACCCGTCGAACGAGGCGTCCTTGTCGGCGAACGCCCGACGCATAACCGCGATGGATGGCAAGTTGGAAGTCATGCCGGAAGTCTATTCGGACCCACGCGGCGATTCCGCCGGATTTCGGTCACCCTATTCGGATTGTCCGAGTCGTGTCAGCGTGCGCCTTGCTCCTTATCTCACCGACCCGACCGGCCGATGTCGTTTTGCAGACAAGGACGGCTCGGACCGCTATGATCCGCGAACGAACCATGCTCGATGCGTTTCTCCGCAGTAACCTCCCGTTCCCGGTTCGCCGGGGCAAAGTCCGCGACGTCTACGACCTTGGGGACCGGCTCCTGATCGTCGCCACGGACCGCATCAGCGCCTACGACGTGATCATGCCCAACGGCATCCCCGACAAGGGCAAGATCCTGACCGCCCTGTCATACTTCTGGTTCGAGAAGTTCGGGCGGCAGTTCGAGCATCACCTGATCAGCGCCAAGTTCAAGGAATATCCCAGGGAACTGCAGAAGTTCGAGAGCCAGATCCGCGGCCGCTCGATGCTGGTCAAGAAGGCCCAGGTCGTTCCGATCGAGTGCGTGGCGCGCGGGTACATCACCGGCTCGGGGTGGAAGGAATATCACAAGACCCACACGGTCTGCGGGATCCCCTTACCGGGAGGCCTCAAGCAATGCGACAGGCTGCCGGCGCCGATCTTCACTCCCGCGACCAAGGAAGAGACCGGACACGACGTCAACATCAGCTTCGACGAGACGGTCAACCGGGTCGGCGCCGAGACCGCGACCCAGCTTCGCGACAAGACGCTGGCGCTTTACACCACAGCGGCCAACTACGCCGCGCAGCGCGGCGTGCTGATCGCCGACACCAAGTTCGAGTTCGGCCGCCTGCC
>DATBFY010000109.1:0-10699 GCA_036558265.1 Tepidisphaeraceae bacterium
CGTCAACAGCTACTTCAACGGCATGCACGTGGGGAAGAACAACGGATTTCGCATCGACCCCGGCCATTACATGACCAACCATAGCGCGCTGCGGGATCCGCTCGAGCTGACGGCCAATCTCAAGCAGACGGTCGGCCGGCCGATGCTGATCACCGAGGCCGCCTGGACCCATCCCAACCTCTACCAGAGCGAAGGCCCGTTCCTCATGTGCGCGTACCAGAGCCTCTCCGGCGTGGACGTGACGTACTGGTTCGCGATGGGGGAGCGGCAGTGGCTTCTGGATCCGCGGCGGACGTTTTGGAAGGTCGGCGATTCCTACGCGCTCGACAAGTGGAGCACGAACACCTATTCGTGCCTGGGGATGTTCCCGGCGTTCGCGATCGCGTTTCGACAGAACCTGATCCAGCAGGCCGACCAACCGGCCGTCCACGAGGAACGAACGATGGACGACCTGTGGCGGCGGAAGATCCCGATCGTCAGCGAGTCGGGCAAGTTCGACCCCAACCGCGACGCCGGGAGCTTTTCGGCCCAGTCGCCAATCAAGCAGGAGGTCGATCGGCTGGCGTTCCTGGTCGGGCCGGTCGAGGTGAAGTTCGGCGGCGACCCGGCGAAGAACCACGTTGCGGATCTTTCGAAGTACATCGATCGGGATGCAGGCAGAGTCAAAAGCCTGACCGGCCAAATCGAGCTGGATTGGAAGACGGGTGTGTGTACGGTTCGGGCCGAGCGCTTCGCGGGCGTGTGCGGCTTTCTGAAAGACGCCGGCGGACGTTTCGACGTCGGCCCCGTTTCCGTTCAGAGCGACAACGCCTACGCCACGATCGCCGCCGTCGCGATGGACGATCGACCGCTCTCGTCGTCGAAACAGGTCCTGGTGCAGGTGGGCACTACCGAGCGGCTGACGGGGTGGACCACCAAGCCCGCCACGTTCAAGGCCGAGGGTGGCGGGAGCAAGGCTAAGACCGTCGAAGGCGAAGAGATCGTCAATACCGGCGCGCCGCCCTGGCGGATCGCCGCCACGCACGCGACCCTCCGCCTGGACAATTCGGCGATCACCCGCGCAACGCTGCTGGATCCCAACGGCTACGCGACGCGCGACGTGCCGCTGCGCCACGAAGGCAACACGGCCATCCTGGACCTGCCGCCCGACACGATGTACCTGCTCCTGCGGTAGGATCAGCGTTTCCTTGCTCCGCCCTCGGGCATTCCTTGACTTGAATCGGGCCGGCCCCATGATGTCCCGCCGAGGCATCCCCTGTCGGGATCGCTCGTTGCATCGCGCGCGGGGCTGCATTGCTCTTCAATAGTTACGAGTTCGTCCTCCTCTTCCTCCCGGTTGCCTTCGGCCTGTTCTGGTACGGCGGGCGGGGGTTGCGCTGGCGGTTGGGGTTCCTCACTCTCGCCAGTTACGTTTTCTATAGCTGGTGGCAATTCGACAGCCTGGATGAGTTCGCCCGCTCGCTGGCCGTCTGGCGGCCGGGGGGTATCCGCGACTTCTTCTGGCACTGGCGGTTCAGCCTGGTGATGCTGGCGAGCAGCAGCGTCGATTACTTCGCGGCCGCGGCGATGGCGAAGCTGGCGCCGGAGCGTCGCGGGGGTCGCAGGCTCCTCCTGGCCGTGTCCCTGTGCGCCAATATCGGGCTTCTGGCGTTCTTCAAGTACGCCGGGTTCTTCTCCGCAATGGCGGGACAGGTCTGGCAGTTCATGGGGGGCGGGCCGCTGCCGGTGATGGCGGTGGTGCTGCCGGTCGGAATCAGCTTTTACACGTTCGAGTCGATGAGTTACGTCATCGACATTTACCGGGGGGTGGCGGCGCCGGCCCGTAGCTATCTCGATTACGCCGCCTTCATCTCCTTCTTCCCCCACCTGGTGGCCGGGCCGATCATCCGCTGGTCGGACATCCTGCACCAGTTCCGGGACGAGGCGTGGGAGCGACCGGCGCCGGACTGGCAACAAGTTGCCATCGGGCTGACGCTGTTCACGATGGGGATGGCGAAGAAACTGGTGATCGCGGATCGGCTGCATGCGGAGATGACGCCGCTGTGGAGCAATTTCGACACGGGCGGGTCGATGGGGCCGGGCGCCGCCTGGGCGGCCGTGCTGGGCTACACGTTCCGGCTCTATTTCGACTTCTCGGGGTACTCGGACATGGCGACGGGGCTGGGGCACCTGTTCGCGGTGCGGCTGCCACAGAATTTTGACAGCCCATATAAGGCGACCGATCCATCCGATTTCTGGCGGCGGTGGCACATCACACTCTCTACCTGGCTCCGGGACTACCTCTATATCCCCCTGGGCGGCAGCCGCGGGGCCAAGTGGAAAACCGCGCGCAACCTTGTGATCACGATGTTGCTGGCGGGGCTGTGGCACGGGGCGGCGTGGCTGTTCGTGATCTGGGGCGCCTGGCACGGGCTGATGCTCGCCGGGTTCCATATCCTGCGCGGGCGCGGATGGTGGGCGTCGAACGAGTCGCGGGTGGGGCACTGGTTCAACCGGCAGTTCACGTTCTTCCTGGTGGTCCTGGGCTGGGCGGTCTTCCGGGCTGCGGACGTGCATGAAAAAGGCTACGGCTGGGATTCGATCCGGCCGGCGTTGACGATGCTGGGGCAGATGTTTGGCATTCGCGCGGCGGGCGCCCCGGATGCGCCCCAGGCGATCGTCACGCCGCTGCTGGGCGCGCTGATCCCCCTCTGCTGGGCGTGGTGCAATTTCATGCCCAACAGCTTCCAGGTGGCGTACGGCCTGAAGCTGCGCAAGCGGCACGCGCTGGCGGCGGGGTCGGCGATGGCGTTGTGCGCGCTGCACTTCGGATTCAAGCTGGATTTCCTCTACTTCCGATTCTGACACGACACCGCGCGATGAGTCTCGAAGCCACCGTTTCCGATCCGCTGATCCGCGAACAAGCAACCGTCCGCGCGACCACCGTGCCGGCGGAGAACCGCTCGGGCCCGGGCTTTGCGCTCACGTGGGCGGCGTCGTTCCTGATCCCGCTGGCGGCCGTCATGGCGGTCAACATCCTGGGCAACGGGACGGGGCTGTTTCCATCGAAGCTCAACCCCGCCGTCTCCGACCGCCCCTGGAAGGCCCGCCGCATCGACCACCAGGCCCGCCACGAGCGCGGCAAGCCGGAAGTGCTGGTCATGGGCTCAAGCCGCATGATGCAGGTGCAGCCGCCCTACGTCGAAGCCCTGACGGGGCACCGCACGTTCAACTGGGGCGTCAGCGCCGCGGGGCCGCTCGATTGGCTGACGCAGCTCCGCTACGCCCTGGATTCGGGGATCAAGCCCAGGCTGATCATCGTCGGGGTGGACGAGTTCGCGCTGGGGGGCAACCTGATCCTCAACCGCTTTGAGATCCAGAACGCCGCGCACTGGGGACTCTTTCGGCGCATGCCCTTCCCCGAGAACCTTTCTACGCTCGCGAACGCCGTCGAACAGGTGCGCCTCGAATCGACGTGGGAGAGCCTCAAAATCCTGGCTAATCCTCCCGTCGCGCGCAAGCGGAGCATGAAGCGCGTCAGTTACCTGCTCCTGGGCGATGGTTACCTGATCTATCGCGACCGCGTCGTCGCCAAGGCCGCGGGGACCTACGACCTGGCCCAGTCGATCCGCCAGCAGTCGGTGGACTGGCGCCTTCGGCTCGATCAGGTGGCGGACCCGTTGGAGGTGCTCCGGCCGGCCGAGCGAAATATCGAGCTGTTTGAGCAGTTCCTCGACCTGGCCCGGAGCAACGGCATCGAGGTCCGCGTCGCGATGCTCCCGTTGCACCCTTACTACGTAAGCCTGACGCTCACACCCGCCATGAAGCGCATCCGCACCGACGCCAGCGCGATCCTGGCGCGGGTGTGCGCCGAGCGCGGCTTCCGTTATCGTGATTTCACCTCGCTGGACTCCTTCGGCGGCAGCGCCGACGAGTTCTGGGATGGCGCCCATCAGACGCCGGAAAACCTGCGGCGGATGATCAATACCCTGTTCGACCTGCCGCCGGCGCAGGTTGTCGCGAAGGTGCCGAACGATTTCCAGATCCTTGAGAATCCGCCTGCCGTCACGACGCTGAACACGTGGTGACAACGCTCACCCCCGGGGGATGAATCCCAGGGGCTTGGCAGCCGACCGGGCGGGTTGTGAGAGCGGGGGTTAACGCCGTACCACCCATTAGTTGTGGTATAGAATGGTTATGCGATCCGCGCCGACCGCAGTCTGCATCTTCGTCCTGGCGCTGCTCGCCGGGTGCGACCGCGATTCGTCGTCAAATTCGTCTGCGCCACCGCCGCAGGCGTCGCGCCAGCCAAAGTGGGGCGTCGAGATCGAGCGCGTCACCCCCCTGCCGCCGGACCACCGCACGCACCTGGCGCCCACCGGCAGCGGGCAGCTTTTCTGGGTGCAGGAATCCGATCCGGGACAGCGCGAGACGGTCTTCTCGATGATCGAGGGCTCGCTTCCGGCCGCCACGAAGTTCTCGAACACTTCGATCCTCGAGGCGGCCGGTCACCCCGATGCCGCGGGGAGCATCCAGTCGCTCGCCACCGGGCCGGATGCCGGCCTCTACTTCTACCTCGCCGGTGGCAAGCGGCGGGTGTCGCTCGGGGTCTTTGGCGTCTTTGCGCCGACGAGCGGCCAAACCCGCATCCTGATGGACACGCGGCGCCTGGCAGATGAGTCGAGAATGGCCGAAGCCTTGTCGCTCGCCCGCGGCACGCTCCTGCGCAGCGGCAACCTCTTGTGGCTGTGGCTGCGGCACGACCAGGGCTTTGCCGTCCTTTCCATCGACCTGACGCAGGCGGGGGCGAGCCTCCGCTGGCGCTTTGACCACGTCCGCGGTCCCGACGGGCAGGACGTGCGCCTCACCGCGCCGACTGAAGACCTGTCCGTCGCCGGCGACGCGCTGATCTACCTCGACCGCACGAGCGCGCGTCTCTGGCGCATCGATCCGCAGGGCACGGCCACGCCCCTCGCCGACGTCGCCGACCTCCCGCGCGACCTGACCGCCCCGGCGGCGGATCCGGCCGGGCGGCTGGTCCTCTTTGCCCCTGAGGCAGCAACGTTCAACGAGGCGCGAGAGAGCGCTAACGCGGGCGGGCTGGTCCTCCCCACCACGGCGCCCGCGGCGCAGTGGCCCGCCTGGATCGTCTTCGACGGCCAATCCCGCACGATCCTGGGGCGGTCGTCCCTGGTCACCTCCGCCGGCCTCAACGTGCGCGGGCTGTCGTTCCCACGGCTCGTTCGCGACCGCGCCGCCTGGCTGGGGTATGACACGCAGACCGGAGAGCTGTTACGCCTCCGGATGGTAGAACGGCGATGACGCCCACCTCGTCGATCACGACAGAGAACTCCGCGCCGCCACCGAGCGGCGGCGCGTCGGCCGCGATCCCCGTCAACGACCTGGCGCGGTCGTACCAGCCGCGGCGGGTCTGGGCAGCCGGCATCAGCATCGGCTGGAACCTGCTCCTGGCGGTCCTCTTCGTCTTTACCGGTGCGGGCGAGCGGCTTTACAAGCACTTCGTCCCGCAGGATCCGGCGTACTTCCCTCCATCGTTTGCCTGGATCGCGCCGGTCTACTTCTCAATCCTTTTCGCCGGTTATGCGCTGTTGAACTTTCCGCTCGAGCTGTGGTTCGGTTATCTCGAAGAGCGGCAGTTCGGCCTGGCAAAGGATGGCGTGCGCGCCTGGGCGCGGGACTGGCTGATCGGCACGACCCAGCACGGCGTGATGTTCCTGATCGGCTGCTGCCTGCTGCTGGTTTTCCAATTGATTGCCCCGCATACCTGGCTGGTCTGGAGCGCCGGCACGTTGCTGATCCTGTTCCTTGGGACGACCTGGCTGGCCGCGGACCTGATCCCGCTGGGACTCTTCACGCTGGAGAGGGCGGACGCGGCCACCGTCGCGCGACTGACGCGTCTGTCGGGCCCCTTGCCTCCGGTGGTCGTCTACAGTCACTCGGGCCTGCGCGAGTTCGCGGGCGGGATCGTCGGGCTGGGCAGCCGCCAGGTGATGCTGGTCAGCCGCGCGACGGTGGAACTGGCTAGCGATACGCTGCTGCGCTTCGTGCTGCTGCACGACCTGGGTCATCGGCGATATCACCACAACCTGCTCGCCGCCCTGGCCGGGTGGGCGTGGGTGGTGATCGGGCTGGCGGTGGGCGATCACGTCATCCCCGCGCGATGGGGCCATGACACGGCCGTTTTCGGATCGCCGCTCTACGTCGCCTTCCTCACGCTGATCCTCAGCGCCTGGATGGCGATCGGCGAACCGGTGCTGGCGTACCTGGGCCGGCGGCTGGAGTACCAGGCCGACCGCTTCTACCTGCGCAACGGCGGCACGCTCGACCAGATGCGCGCCGCCCTGGATCAGCTCGCACACCAGAACCTGGCGCGGACCGAGGCCATGCGCCGCCGCGAGACGATCTTTCACCCGCTGCCCAGCGTCTACAACCGCCTCTACGCCGCCCGGCAATACCAGGAGCGCACTCAAGGAGCCTGAGCCGCCATGCTGCCGCTGCCCCGATTGGTCTTTCGCCTGACGATGTGGTTGCCTAACCTGATCTGCCGGAGCCTGCGCGCGCAAGTGGGCAAGCCGCAGGCGTGGTTTCTGCCGGGGGGGTGGGTGTGAATCGGGAAGACGAGGATGGAGGATGGAAGATAGAGAATGGAGGGAGATTACGGCCGCCAGCTTTTCTCCAGCTTCCATCCTCCATCTTCCACCCTCGTTTTCACTCGGCCGCGCGCTTCTGCTACCATCACGCACTGCATGCCTCACGACACCTACGAATCCCCCCTCGCGACGCGCAACGCTTCGCCGGAAATGCTTCGACTCTTCTCGCCGCAGCACAAGTTTGGGCTTTGGCGGCGGCTTTGGCTGGAGCTGGCGCGGTGCGAGCGCGAGCTGGGAATCGACCGGATCACCGACGATGCGCTGCGGCAGTTGGAGGGCCGCCTCGATGACATCGACTTCCCCCGCGCCGCCCAGCACGAGAAGCGGCTCCGCCACGACGTGATGGCCCACGTACACACGTTCGAGGAGGCTGCGCCGGCGGCCAAGGGGATCATCCACCTGGGGGCGACCAGCCAGTACGTGGTGGACAACGCGGACCTGATCATCATGCGGGACGCGCTGCGGCTGGTGGCCGGGCGGCTGGCCAACGCGATCGACGCGCTGGCAGACTTCGCGCTCAAGTGGAAGGACCTGCCGACGCTGGGCTATACGCACTTTCAGCCGGCACAGCTCACGACGGTCGGCAAGCGGGCGACGCTCTGGGCGCAGGACCTGGCGATCGACCTGGAAGAGGTCGAGCACCGCATCGCCGGCCTGCGCTTCCGCGGCGTGAAGGGGACGACCGGCACGCAGGCATCGTTCCTCGCGCTCTTCGACGGCGATCATGCCAAGGTCGAAGAGCTGGACCGCCGCGTGACCCAGCGGTTCGGCTTCGCCGAGTCGTTCGCCGTCACCGGTCAAACCTACCCGCGGAAGATCGACGCCCAGATCAGCAGCGACCTTGCCGGCATCGCCGCCAGCGTACACCGCTTCGCCAACGACGTGCGCCTGCTGGCAGGGATGAAACAGATCGAGGAGCCCTTCGAGGCCGACCAGGTGGGCTCCAGCGCCATGGCCTACAAGCGCAACCCGATGCGCTGCGAGCGCGCCACCGGCTTGGCGAGGTTCGTGATCAGCCTGGCAAATAGCCCCCTGCAGACGGCGGCCGAGCAGTGGTTCGAGCGGACGCTCGATGACAGCAGCAACAAGCGATTGAGCATCCCCGAGGCGTTCCTGGCGATCGACGGCTGCCTGCAGATCGTCGTCAACGTCGCGCGCGGGCTGGTCGTTTACGCCAAGGTCATCGAGAGCTTCGTCAACGCCGAGCTGCCGTTCATGGCCACGGAGGAGATCCTGATGGCCGGCGTGCGCTGCGGCGGCGACCGCCAGCAGCTCCACGAGCGCATCCGCCAGCACTCGATGGACGCCGCGCGGGCGGTGAAGGAAGAAGGCCGGGCAAACGACCTGCTGGAGCGGCTGAAGAGTGATCCGGCGTTTGCGAACGTCAACCTGGGCAGCGTCCTCGATCCGAGGCGCTATGTGGGTCGGGCGCCACAGCAGGTGGTGGCGTTCGTGGAGAAGGTGGTGGGGCCGATCCGGGCCCGCTATAACGACGTGCTGGGGCAGGCGGTGGAGCTGAAGGTTTGAGGTAAACCCGAATACGAGTTGCCCGCCGCCTGTGTGCGGTCGCGATTTCGTTTCATCGGTGGCGTAGAATGACCTCCTCGGGGCATGCGCGATCGTTGGGCTGAATCGTTCAAGCCACCGCGGTCATTGGCCGACGATCGTTGTGGCGAGCCTCGCGCGCGTCCGGCGTGCGTATGCCCCGCTGACCCCCGGGCCTGATCGAACACGAAAAGCGAGTTCCCGCAATGCCCCGTGACATCCCGGTCGGAAACGGCAAGCTGCTCGTCACCTTCGACCACCAGTACCAGGTCCGCGACCTCTACTTCCCCCACGTCGGGCAGGAGAACCACGCCGGCGCCGGGCCATGCCGCTTTGGGGTCTACGCCGACCTCCCCGGCCGACACAAGTCCCAGCTCTTCTGGACGTCCGACCCCGGCTGGCAGATCCGGCAACGTTATTTGCGCGACACGCTCACCACCTCGGTCAGCCTCGACCACCGCGACCTGCGGATCGCGATGTACTGCAACGACGTGGTGGACTTCCACCGCCCGGTCTTCGTACGCAAGATCAAGATCAAGAACCTCTCGTCCGCCGACCGCCTGGTGCGCGTCATCCATCACCAGGACTTCAACATGTGGGGGACGAAGATCGGCGACACCGCCTACTACGACCCGGACCTGCGCGCGATCGTCCATTACCGCGGCAAGCGCTACGTGATGGTCAGCTTCTACGCCTCGGGCGAGCAGCGGATCGATGAGTACGCAACCGGCACCAGCGGCTTCCACGGCGCCGAGGGCACCTGGCGCGACGCCGAGGACGGACACCTCCAGGGCAACCCCATCGCCCAGGGCGCCGTCGATTCGACGATCGCCCACCACGCCCACCTCCCCGCCGACGGCGAGCGCACGCTCTACCTGGTCCTGATCGCCGCCCAATCCCGCGAGGAGCTGATCGACCTGCACAAGTGGCTGGTCAAGCACCAGCCCCAGGGCGTGATCGATCGCACGACCAGCTACTGGCGCCTGTGGGCCGGCGGGACCAACATCAACTTCGGCAACCTGCCGCCCAAGGTGGTGGACCTGTTCAAGCGGTCGCTCCTGGTCACGCGCACGCAGATCGACAACGACGGCGCGATCATGGCCGCCAACGACAGCGACATCATGCAGTTCTCCCGCGACACCTATTCGTACATGTGGCCGCGGGACGGGGCCCTGGTCGCCAACGCGCTGGACATGGCGGGATTTTCCGACCTGGCGCGCTCCTTCTTCAGCTTCTGCCAGCGAACGATCACAGCCGAGGGCTACTTCTATCACAAGTACAACCCCGACGGCTCGCCCGCCTCCTCCTGGCACCCCTGGATCGTCAAGGGCAACCGCGCGCTGCCGATCCAGGAGGACGAGACGGCGTTGGTCGTCTGGGCGATCTGGCGGCACTACTACCGCTACCGCGACATCGAGTTCATCCGCCCGCTCTGGGTGGACGTGGTTCAGAAGGCCGCCGACTTCATGGTGCGCTATCGCGACCCGGCCACCGGCCTGCCGCTGCCGTCTTACGACCTGTGGGAAGAGCGCTGGGGCATCCACGCCTTCACCGTCGCCACGGTCTATGGCAGCCTGAAAGCCGCGCGCAACTTCGCCGTCTGCTTCGGCGACCGCGCCAAGGCCGATCTCTACAACCGCGCCGCCGACGAGATCCGCGAGGCCGCCGCCAAACACCTCTGGAACCCCAACCTCAAGCGCTTCGTGCGCCGCCTGGTCCCCAAGGACGCCCCCACCCCGCCCGACGATCCCAACTACCAGGACGACGGCCGCCTGGTCTCAACGGACAACGGACCACGGACCACGGACAACGAGCCCCGGACCTCCGACCTCTTCGAAGTCGACGAGGTCCTCGACGCCTCCATCTACGCCATCTTCAAGTTCCACCTCTTCGAGGCCGACGACCCCCGCGTCGAGGCCACGATGAAGGCCATCGAAGAGAAACTCTGGGTCAAGACCCGCGTCGGCGGCGTCGCCCGTTACGAGAACGACTACTACCACCGCGTCTCCAACGACATCGCCAGCGTCCCGGGCAATCCCTGGTTCATCTGCACGCTGTGGCTCGCCGACTATTTCATCACCCGCGCCAAGACCCCGGCCGAGCTCAAGCTCGCCCTGCCCATCTTCGAGTGGACCGCCAGCCACGCCCTCGAATCCGGCGTCCTCGCCGAGCAGGTCAACCCGTACACCAACGAGCCGATCTCCGTCAGCCCGCTGACCTGGTCCCACGCCACCGTCGTCAGCACCGTGATCAAGTACCTGGAAAAGCTCGAGGAGCTCCAGACCTGCGGCACGTGCCATCAGCCCGTCTATCGCCTGCGCCGCCGCGGACAGGTCGAGGTCAAGTCCCAGGCCCACTTCGACCGTCTGGACGCCGATTTCGAGCAGGCGGAAGGGCGCGAGATGGCCAGCGCTGTCGGCAAGTTCACCCGTCCCGACCCGCGCACCAAGCAGACCGTCAAGGCCATTTTGGCGATCGACACCCGCGACTGCATCGGCTGCGAC
>DATBFY010000110.1:0-27361 GCA_036558265.1 Tepidisphaeraceae bacterium
ACGCGTCCGATGACGTACGCGTGGCCTGGATTGGCTTTTCTTACCGCCGGCTGGATAGGGCTCCCGGGGGTGACCCTGCGCGCCGCCCGGGCGGCGGACGTGCTGTGGACCGTGCCCGACGGGGATTGGGCCCAGGGCTCCAACTGGAGCACCGGCGCCCCGCCCGGCCCGACTGACGCGGCGCTGTTCAATTTGAACGCGGGCGCCGGCGTGACGCCGACCGCCCACGTCACCAGCGACGCCGGCGGCGTGACCACGCTGTCGCTCGCCAACGGCAACCGCGTGAACATCGAGAACGGCGGCGCGCTGGCCGTCAACGGCGGAAGCAACCCGTCGGCCGGCGTGCGGATCGGCGACGGGTCGGTGGGAAGCCTCAACCTCGCGGGCGTCGCCCGGCTGACCACCACGTCCGGCGACGTCGGCGGCGACTTCCACGTCGGCATGGGGGACGGCGGCATCGGCACGCTCAACGTCAACGCCGGCGCGCTGGTTTCCCCGCGCGACCTGGTCGTGGGCGACGCAACCGGCGTCGGCGTGGTCAACCAGACCGGCGGAACGGTCACGGCCGGCGGGCCGGGGAACGGGGCGCTGGTCGTCGGCCGCGACGGGGGCAACGGAACCTACAACCTCAGCGGCGGGACGCTGAACAACCAGGCCACCGGTTCGTCCGACGTCAACTTCATGATCGGCATCGGCGGGGGGAGCGGGAAGTTCGTCATGACCGGCGGAACCGTCAACGTGACCGCCGGCACTTCCAGCGCGCTCGGGACCTTCACCGTCGCCCGCGGCCCGGGCTCGAAGGGCACGTTCGAGATGTCCGGCGGGACGCTGCACACGACAGGGGCGTTCCGCATGGCGTCGTACGAGTCGATCGGCGTGGGCGACATGACCGGCACGGCGACCCAGACGGGCGGGCAGATTACCGCCGACCGCTGGGTCAGCGTCGCCGAGGGTGGCGTGGGGACGTACAACCTGTCGGGCGGGCGCCTGGTGGCCGCAGATGATTTCAACATCAGCGACATCGACAACAGCCACGGCACGCTCAACCTGAGCGGCACCGGATACGCGCAGGGCAGCACCGTGTACGTCGCCAAATCGCCCGGCGGGGTGGGGGTGGTCAATCAAACCGGCGGGACGATGGTGGCCGCAGGCCTGATGCTCGCCGACAACGCGACGGCATCCGGCACTTACAATCTGAGCGGCGGCGTGCTCGACATGCACGGCGGCGGGATCGTGCTTGGGTTCAACGGTGGTCATGGTGCCTACGCCTTCAACATGACCGGCGGCGAGTTGAAGAATCCGGCGGGGTTCGGCTTTCCGTTCGTCCAGCAGGGGGGCACGCTTTACGTCGGCGATGCGGACGACATCGGTAAGCTGGGCCTGGCGTTCGACTACACGCTGGGGCCCAATGCGATCATCGACTTCGACATTCGAGGCTCTCTCGACCAGTTCAATCTCGATCAGGTTCATATCGAAAAGAACGGGGTGGTCGTCACGCTCCAGGGGAAGCTGCAAACCCACGTCACCATCAACCCGACGCCCGGGCAGCAGTTCACGATCATCCATAACAACTTCGGCGCCGGGTTGCCGATCGTGGGAAGCTTCGACGGCCTGCCCGAGGGATCGATCTTCGAATCGGGCGGGGCGCGCTTCCAGATTACCTATGCCGGCGGTGCGTTCGGGCACGACGTGGTGCTGACGGCGCTGGCGACGCCGGAACCGGGAACGCTGGGACTGCTGGGGGTTGCGGCTGTTGCGCTGGTCGGGGTGCGCCGGCGGCGCGCGGAGGGATTCTGAGCTGCGCCCCCACCCTTGAAAGGGTGGGCCACCCTGCCCGGCACCTTTTCCATCCTCCATCCTCCATCCTCCATCCTCCATCCTCGTATTCTCTCCCCTCCCCCTCCCGCAGATTTTTTAAAAAAACTCTTGCGACCCCTTACGGCGATCGTCATCATCTCCATTTGGTCCCCACGGGGACCCGCCTCCGCGATGATTGCGGCGGGTGAAACGAAAGTGGGACGACATCATGTTGAAGTGGACGCGTCCGATGACGTACGCGTGGCCTGGATTGGCTTTTCTTACCGCCGGCTGGATAGGGCTCCCGGGGGTGACCCTGCGCGCCGCCCGGGGGGCGGACGTGCTGTGGACCGTGCCCGATGGGGACTGGGGCGTCAGTGGGAACTGGAGCAATGACGCGGGGCCGGGGCCGGCCGACGCGGCGCTGCTGAACCTGGCCGGTGGAGGTGGGGTGACGCCGACGGCGCACGTGACGACCGACGTCGGCACGGTCGCCGCGGTCTCGGTGGCCAACGACAATCGCCTGAGCATGGAGACCGGCGGCGCGCTGGCGGTCAACGGGGGGAGCAACCCGGCGGCCGGCGTGCGGATCGGTGACGGGTCGGGCGGGGTCGCGAACCTGGGCGGGACCGGACGATTGACCACCACGGTCAACGACGTGGGCGGCGACGTGCGCGTGGGGATCGGCGACGGCGGCCGCGGGACCCTGAACCTGGCTGACACGGCGCAGCTGAGCCCGCGCAATTTGGTCGTGGGGGACGCGGGCGGGACGGGCGTCGTGAACCATGCTCGTGGAACGGTCACGCTCGGCGGGCCGGGATTCGGGCGCCTCGTGCTGGGGCGCAATGCCGGCAGCACCGGAACCTACAACCTCAGCGGCGGGACGCTGAACGTCGTCAACCGGGCCACGGACCCGGGCTTCACTGAATTCAGTGTCGGCTTCGACGGCGGCAGCGGGCGGTTCGTGGTGACCGGAGGCGCCGTCGAGGTGACCGGCGCGCCCGGCGGCGCCCTGGGGAACTTCGTCGTGGGCCACGGCCCGGGTTCGACCGGCTCGTTCGAGATCTCCGGCGGATCGCTCCACGCGAACGGCGCCTTCATCATGGCCGGGCGCGACCTTGCCTTGCCCGAGACGAGCGACATGAGCGGCACCGCCACGCAGACCGGCGGGGTGGTCACCGGTGACAAGTGGGTGAGCATCGCCGAGACCGGTACCGGCACCTACAACCTATCGGGCGGGCAGTTGATGGCCCCGCGGGATCTGAACATCAGCGACCTGGACAACAGCCACGGCACGCTCAACCTCAGCGACTCCGGCTACGCGTTTGCGAAGGGGTTGTACATTGCCAAGTCCCCCGGCGGGGTGGGCGTGATCAACCAGACCGGCGGCACGATGGTCGCGAATGGCGTGGTCTTCGCCGACAACAAGACGGCCACCGGCACCTACAACCTTCGAGGCGGCGTGCTCGACCTGCAGGGCGGTGGCATCACCCGCGGTGCCGGCACCCTCGCCTTCAACATGACCGGGGGCGAGTTGAGAAACCCGACGACGCTCGGCATCCCGTTCGACCAGGAGGGCGGCGCGTTGTTCGTCGGCGACAAGGACGGCGTTGGCTGGACCACGCTGGGAGGCAACTATACGCTGGGTCCGAACGCGATCCTCGACATTGCGATGAACGGGCCAACCGATTACGACTATCTTCGCGTCCTCGATAGCGGGCTGGTCATCACCCTCCATGGGAGGCTGGCTCTGCATCTTAACTTCGCGCCCACGCCAGGCCAGCAATTCGTGATCATCTCGAACACCTTCGGGCGCAGCCAGGTCGTGGGCAACTTCGACGGCCTGCCCGAAGGGTCCGTCTTCGATACGGCCAACGCGCGCTTTCGGATCAACTATGCCAGCGGAGTGCTCGGCCATGACGTCGTGCTGACGGCACTGGCGACGCCGGAACCGGGAACGCTGGGCGTGCTGGGGGTTGCGGCTGTTGCGCTGGTCGGGGTGCGCCGGCGGCGGCGGCCGCGGGCGGATTCTGAGCCCTGCAAAAAGGCGTGGCACGGGTTCAGGTGAGCCCGTGCCACGCGTGGAGATTCAGGTTTGATGACGGCTACCTGGCGACTTCGACCCCGGGAAGAGATTGCTTGAGCTTCTCGATTCCCTTTTCCGTGATGCGACTGCCGATCGCCTCGACACGATGGACGTTGGGAAACTTTCCGAGCTGCGCAAGCCCGGCGTCGCTCAACTGGCTTCGGTAGAAGATCACGTTCACGTTGGGGGCGCTGGACTGGGCGGGAATCTTCTGGAGGCCGCTGTCCAGGATCGTGCCGTCGGGCTTCATGTCGATGCCGGGGATTGCGACGACCGTGGCTTCCCCAGCCGAGCCGCCGGACCCGGATTTCTTACACCCGCCGAGCACGAGGGCGACAGTGAACGCGCAGATCAACGACACGCCGAGCGATACATTAAACCCAGCTCGTGCCATCCAAGCTCCTCAGGTTCTCGAACTGACGGGTCTGTAGGGCCAGAAACAACTGACGTCGATTAGTTGTCTCGTGCCAGGACGCCTTGCCCCGCTACCGTGTAATTCCGGCCATTCCAGCCACCGTTGGGGCTGTCGGGGTGGCACCACAGGGAACTGGGGCCCTTGCTCAGTTCCGCATTGAACTTGGTGACCGAGTAGGTGTCGGCGTGCCCGTCGAGGAATCCGACGGAGGTGCTGCGGCCCGCGTGGCGCACGGTGATCCCTTCATCGGGGAAGTTCGCCGCGTCCCATGCCTCGCCACCTGATGCGGAGAGGCCGACTTCCCAGAACAGGGCCGCTTCAGCCGACTTCCTGAACTGGCTGAACTTTTTCATGCCACCCTTACCGGCAATCCCGGCGTCCCAACCGCCCATGCAGCCGTTGGCGCAATAGGTGGTCATGACGACGTACCACTGCGGGTTGGGCCAGGGGCCGGTGTCGAGCGGGCAGCGGAACAGGTCGCGCTTGCCGCCGACGTATTTCCACATCGCGCCCGTCTCCAGGTCGCTTTCATCGAACTTTCCCCTCGCCTTGACGACGTCTCCGTTATAGGCCCAGCAGGGTACCCGGAAACTCGCACCCGGGTTCCAGTTCCACCCATCGCCCCAACCCGTATAGGGGATGTATCCCTTGTTCTCGTTCGAATACATGATCGACGCGACCATGAGCTGGCGCATGTTGGAAAGGCAGGCGGCGCCGGCGGCCTGTTTGCGGGCCTTGGAGAGGGCCGGCAGCAGGATCGAGATCAGCAATGCAATGATCCCGATGACGACCAGCAGCTCAACCAGTGTGAACGCGCGACGCGACGACGAGCGGGAGGTGGGGGTGCTCATATGTCCTCAAACGACGTAAGACGTGGCTCGGAAAACGGAAGTGACCTGACCCCGCAAGTGTTATCTCTTTTGGGGGTATTAGTCAATGGAATTTTGACCTTGCGGGGGGTGTGCCGTCCGAAAAACAAGGTTCACCGCAGAGGCGCGGAGATCGCAGAGAGAAGTCAGGATACGGGAGGAGGTTAGCCCTGGAGGTTGATTTCATCCTGCAAATCCAAGGCAAATGCCTGCTCTGCGTCCTCTGCGTCTCTGCGGTGATCCCTTTCGTCGAGCGCTTGTGCTTTGGCCATCGTCGTTTAGGCTCGCGGCCGCATGCCCGGACGCGTGTTCATCACGGCTGCGGAGGTCAGCGGCGACCTGCACGCCTCCCACCTGATCCGCGCGCTGCGCGACGCTTCTCATGATCTCCTCATCGAAGGCCACGGCGGGCCCCGCATGCGCCAGGCCGGCGCAACGATTCACCACGAGACCACCGCCAACGCCGCGATGGGGGTGTCGGCCCTGGGCCGCGTGCGGGAAATGCTGGGATTGGTGCGGTGGACCAAGCGCTATTTCCGCAAAAACCGGCCCGATTTACACATCTGCGTCGATTCCCCCGCCCTGAACTTCCATTTCGCCAAGCTCGCCCACGCCGCGGGGGTGCCGGTGCTGTATTACGTGGCCCCGCAGCTCTGGGCGTGGCGCGAGGGGCGGATGAAAAAGCTGCGCAAGTGGGTGGATCGGATGGCGTGCATCCTGCCGTTCGAGGAGGGGTATTTCCGGGGGCACGCCGTGGAGGCGACCTTCGTCGGGCATCCGCTCTTCGATGAATTACATAAGACCCCCCCTGGCGAGGCCGCTTCAGCACCTGGGTCTTCCTCTCCCTCTCATCCAATCGTCGGCCTCCTCGCGGGGTCGCGGAAATCCGAAGCCGCCAAGAATTTTCCCCGCATGCTCGCGGTTGCCGAGCGCATCCGCGGTCGCTTCGCCAACGTCAAATTCCTGCTCCCAACCACGGAGGCGACGGATCCGATCGTGCGCGGCGCCGTGGGGGCCATCCCGCCATCCTCCATCCTCCATCCGCCATCCTCGTATTTCGACATCCAGCCAAACACCTTCGACCAAGCCGTCCCTCGCTGCGACCTGGTCATCACCGTCTCCGGCACCGCCACCCTGCACGTGGCCCTCCACGGCACGCCGATGATCATCGTCTATCACGGCAACCCCTTGCTCTGGAACGCCCTGGGCCGCTGGCTGATCAAGACCCGCACCTACGGCCTGATCAACCTGCTCGCCGCCGACCCGCTCCTGGCGGCGAGCGGGCGCGTCACGCCCGCCATGCACGTGGCCCCCGAGTTCATCCCCTGGTACGGCCCGACCGACCCGGTGGCGGATCACGCCATCGATCTCCTGGAGCATCCCGAGAAGCTGGCCGCGCAGCGGGCGCGGTTGGCCGAACTGGTCGGGCGCCTGAGTCACCCCGGCGCCAGCGCAAACGCCGCGCGGATGGCAATGGAGATGATGGCGGAGCGAACCGGAAAGTGAGACCCGCCCAATCACGTTTAGCGGCGGCCCGAAGGGCCGCGTGTCTCACGCGTATTCGGTCGATCAAGCCCTCACACCAACTGCGCCATATCGCAGAACCGATCCTTCAGGTCGAAGTAAAGCTTGCGGTAAACGGCATAGTGCCTGTCGTAGAGCGCGGCGGACTTCTTGCCGGGCACGACCTTCTCCACCTGCTTGATCGAGCGCTTGCACGCTTCCTCGACGCTCCCCCACACGCCCGTGCCCACGCCCGCAAGGAGCGCCACGCCGTACGCCGGGCCTTCGCCGGCGTTGGTGATCACCACCGGCGTCTTGTAGATGTCCGCCTGGAGCTGCCGCCAGAACGCGCTGCGCGCCCCGCCCCCCGAGGCCCGAACCTGCTCCACCGGGATGTTCATCGCACGCATGATCTCCAGCGCATCCCGCATCCCGAAGGTCACGCCTTCGAGCAGCGAGCGGATCAGGTCCTGGCGCTTGTTGCGCGCCGTCAGGCCGACCCACCCGCCGCGGGCGCACGGGTCCGGGTGCGGGCAACGCTCGCCCGTCAGGTAGGGCAAAAAGAACAACCCCTCCGCGCCCGCCTTGGCCTGCGCCGCCTCCTTCACCAGGATCTCGTAGGGATCGACCTTGTGCTTCTTCGCGGCCGCGACCTCGCCCTCCGCGAGGTTGTTCCGGAACCACTGGAAGCTGCCGCCGGCCGACAGCATGCACCCGAACACGCACCACTTGCCCGCCACGGCGTGGCACATCGTGTGAACCCGGCCCTCCGGATCGAGCGTCGGCTGCTCCGAATGCGCGAACACGACCCCGGACGTCCCCAGCGTGGCGCTGACGATCCCCGACGACACGATCCCATTGCCGACGGCGCCGGCCGGCTGATCGCCCGAGCCACCGACCACGGGCGTACCCTCCTTCAACCCCAGGAGCTTCGCGGCCTCCTTCGTGAGCGTACCGGTCACCTCGTGCGACTCGTGGACCTTTTCGGGCAGGAGTGCCTTATCGATCTCGAGCAGCGAGAGGAGCGGGTCACTCCACCGGCGGTTCCGCACGTCCAGAAGTAGCGTGCCGCTGGCGTCGCCCACCTCCGTGGCGTACTGGCCGGTCATGCGGAAACGGATGTAATCCTTGGGCAGGAGGATGTGCCGGGTCTTCTCGTAGATGCGCGGTTCGTTCTCGCGCACCCACAGGATCTTGGGGGCCGTGAAGCCGGTCAGGGCGGGGTTGGCGACCATCTCGATGAGGGCTTCGCGCCCGCCGGCCTTGGCGGTAATCTCGTCGCACTGCTTCTGGGTGCGCTGGTCGTTCCAGAGCAGGGCGGGCCGGAGCGGTTTTTCGGAATTGCCCAGGAAGACGCTCCCATGCATCTGGCCCGAAAGGCCTATCCCGCCCACATCCCCAGCCTTGACACCGGCCTTCTTAAGCACCGCCTTGGTCGCCTTGAGGGTCGCCTGCCACCAGTCCTCGGGGTCCTGCTCGCTCCACCCGGGCCTGGGGGAATAAATGGGGTGCTCGGCCATCGCGGTGGCGAGGACCTTGCCGTCCTCGTCACAGATGAGCGTTTTCGTGCCGCTGGTGCCAATGTCGATCCCGAGCAGGTGAGCCATGAGACTCCTTCCGCGCGGGAGTATAGTCGGGGTTGGTAGAGGGGAGAACCAGCGGCGCGTCACGACAAACCGTCCCACCGTTCCGGCTCTTCATCTACCGGCAGAGCCCGCTCAATTTCGCGATGGATGGGCGACTGAATTTCCAGGGGTGGCAGGCAGACTGTCTCCTCGAGGCGGCTGAGGATGTCAACCTGATCGAACCGGCCCGATTTGCGACAGCTTTCCAATATCTGGGACATATGTTTCTCTCCTGCACTACAGGTTGGGGCAGTGCGAGAGAGCTATCGGCAGACGATCCAAACAATACCCAAATTTTTGAGCGGGAATTGTTCGCTCCGATAAAAAGGGGGAGCCAGCGGTGCGAGCGGGGGAGTTCGAGAATTGCTTGAAGAACCCCGCAACCAACAGCCGAAACACCTGATAACCACCTCGGGCGTTTCCACAACGATGCAGTCCTCAAACCCATCCGCTTCAATGCGGAGAGAGGAAGTCGCCATGAGCCGGAACCTGCTTCTCCTCCAGTCGATCCAGGGTCACTTGGCGCTGCTCGCGCAGAAGCACCCGAAGAAGGCCGCCTCCCCGGTGGCGCGCAAGGTCAAGCAATACGTGCAGTCTTGCCTGAAGGAGCAACAGGGTCGGCGCGCGATGGCGGCGTAAGAGCCCCCCCGCACTCCCCCCGTGCATCACTGAAGTGAGCACGCCGGCGATGAGGGCGCACGTCATTTCTCGACGGGTTTTCCTGCCTTTTCCCAGGCTCTGATTCCTCCAAGGAGGTTATAGACCTTGGGGATGTTCAGTGCATCGAGCTTGTCGCAGGCCTTGGCACTGCGGGTGCCCGAGGCGCAGTGAACCAGGTAGGTCTTGCTCTTGTCGAGCTCCTTGATTTTCTGATCGAAATCTTTGGCGGTGTAGCTGATCGGGATCGAACCCTTGATGTGACCGGCGGCGTACTCGGTGGGGGTGCGGACGTCGAGGATCACCGTGTTGGGTTCCCTCGAGAGTTTCTCGAACTCGTCGGGGTTGACGTTCTTGTGGGTGGGCCTGGCGTCTTCCGCAAAGCCTTGAAACGCGGGGGCGATCGTCGCGGCGGCGGCGAGCGCGAGGAACGAGCGTCGGTTCATGATGCCGATAGCTCACCCGGATGGGCGGGCGCTGTCAAGCAGTCCGGGGGGTTGCCTGATATTGCGGGTGACAAGCGTAAGCGGAGTCATGCAGGCCGCTTGCGGCAGAACCTCAAGGTGGATCGGGCGTAAGAGCCAAGGCTAAAATGATATCCGCCGGGAAGGGATGGGCCTTGGCGGCGTGCGGGCGTCCATGATTTGGCGTAGTTTGAATGACGCTGGCGGGGACAACGGGCCCGGATCGCGGGGATTAGAGCTTTTTATGATGTTGGAGTCGCTCGAGCGCAGAGAGATGTTGTCGGCTGCACCGACGGGATTGACGCCGGCCCAGGTGCGGCATGTCTACGGGTTCGACCAGGTGACGTTCCGGCACAAGCACCGGAACGTGCCGGGCGACGGGCGCGGGCAGACGATCGCGATCGTGACGGCGTACGATGCGCCGAACATCAAGCATGACCTGGACGTGTTCAGCCAGACGTTCGGCCTGCCGACGACCGATGCGTACGGGGAGCCGACGCTGTCGAAGGTGATTCACCGCTCGCAGCCGCGGGCGGACGCGGGGTGGGCGCTGGAGGCGTCGCTGGACGTGGAATGGGCGCATGCGATCGCGCCCAAGGCACACATCCTGCTGGTGGAGGCGGCGTCGCCCTCGACGAGCGACCTGTTGACGGCTGTGGACTATGCGCGGAGTCAGCCTGGGGTGGTGGCGGTGTCGATGTCGTGGGGCGGACACGAGTCGCCGTTCGATCAGTATCACGACGACTACCTTTCGACGCCGGCGGGACACGTGGGCGGGTACGGGATGGAGGGCGGTGTGACGTTCATCTCGGCGTCGGGTGATAACGGCGAGCCGGCGAGCTGGCCGGCGACGTCCACGCACGTTGTGGCGGTGGGGGGGACGACGCTGACGGTGGGGCGCAAGTCGCGCTATCGCGGGGAGTCGGCGTGGAGCGGCTCGGGCGGGGGCGTGTCGTACTACCAGGGGACGTATGCGCCGGACGTGGCGTACGACGCGGATCCGCAGAGCGGGTTTTCGGTTTACGACACGACGCAGGGCGTCGGTTGGCAGACGGTGGGGGGAACCAGCGCGGGATGCCCGCAGTGGGCGGCGCTGTTCGCGATCGTGGACGAGGGGCGGGAGCTTTCGGGGCTGCCGTCGCTGGACGGGCCGAGCGAGACGCTGGACGCGATCTACGCGACGCGGGCACGGAACTTTAACGACATCACGACGGGGGCAAACGACAATTACGCGGCGCAGGCGGGCTACGACCTGGTGACCGGACGGGGGACGCCGATCGCGTATCGGTTGATCCCGGCGCTGGCGGGGTATCAGCCGGCGGCGACGACGGCGGGGGTAAGCCGGTCGGTGGCGAGCAGCGCGGTGACGGCGCCGGCGGTTGCCAGCCTGGCGATGGTGAGGCATGAGTCGCGGATGGCGGGATTGTTCGGCAAGCAGGAGATCCTGTAGGTCGGGACGATCGCGTTGCGAGCCACGCACCGGGGTGTTCGCGAAACCGCAAGCGACCTTGAATGGGGCGGCGAAGGAAGGCGGGGGGTGTTCCGCAAAGCGGAACCTTCGCGGTGACAAGCGCGGACAATCGCCCGGGTCAACTCTCGCGCGGCGGCGGGCGATCGGTGTCGAAATCGGCCTTGCCGCGGCCATTGAAGTCCACGTAGATACGGGCGTTGGCGGAGGCGGCAAGCTCGCGCAGCGTCTCCAACTCGAGCTGTCGGAGGAGGGCCGGATGTTCGGCGTACGCGGCGGCGGCGGCCTGGCGGGCCTTGAGGGCTCGGACCTCGGCGTCGGTGCGGATCTGCTGCATGCTGGCCTCGTTCTCGGCGACGAGGCGCTGGGCGGCGGCGGCGGCCTCGGCGTCGAGGCGCTGGCCCTCGGCGCGGGCGGCGTTCTCGATCCGCTGCACGTCCGCCTTGGTGCGCGCCTCGACGAGCTGGGCCTCGCTGTTGCGCTGGGCGGCCAGGACGCGGTTCATGATCTCCTGCAGGTTGCCGGGGAAGATCAGGTCCTTGACGTCGGCGCGGAGCACGGCGACGCCGTAGCGCGCGGCGACCTCCTTCACGTCGCGCAGGATGTCCTCGCTCAGGCGGTTGCGGTTGGTCAGGATCTCCTCGAGCGTCTGCGACGCCAGGGAGCGGCGGGCGGCGAGCTGGACGTCGGAGTAGATGCGTTCCTCGTAGTTCTCCACCTCGTGCAGGGCGGCGCGCGGATCGGTGACGCGGAACTGGACGATGATGCTGACGCGGATCGCGACCTTGTCGCGGGTGAGGATCTCCTGGCCCTTGATGGTCAGGTCGCGCTCGCGGACGTCGATGACCACGACCTCGACCTTGGGCGTCTTGCGGCGGCCGGACCAGGCGAAGCGTTCGGGCGGCAGCTCGTAACGTCCGGCCTCCAGCACGCGGCGCAGGACGCCGTCCTCGTACCAAAGTCCGCGGTGGGTGTCCTTGATGATGATCTCGCGTTTGATCATGGCCGCGACGAGCGCCTCCCTGGTTTGCGCGACGAGTCTTGTGGTCAAAAAGAGCCCCGAAGCAAGGCCGACATGGAGAACGGGCTTTCAGATGGGCGTCCGCCGAATCGGATCCGCAATGCGATGTCGATGGCGGCACCTGATGGCTGCCCGCCCCTGACCCTGCCGGGGCATCGGGTAGCAGAGCGGGATTGAGGGTGGAAGTCAATGGCGGGGGCGGTGGCGGGGCGGCGCGTATCGTGTCTGATTGCGGGCCCCGCACCGGGGTTCGCGCAACCGCAAGCGACGTTTGGGGTGGTGGGGCGAAGGGGCGGTGCGAAACCGCAAGCGACGTTTGTGGTGCGGCGAAGGGACGCGGGGGACGTTCCGCACAGCGGAACCTACGGTTTGCGACCCCACAGGCGGTTGAAGGGGGAGAAGAGGGCGCCGCCCAGGTTGGCGAGACTGAACTCGGGGAGGGACATGGGTCCGCGGCCGGCGATGGCGCGGGCGATGCTGGCGACGACCCTGACCGGCGCGATCAGGACGTTCCACCAGGTGACGCGCGTGTCGCGGCCGGTTGCGCGCAGAAGCAGGAGGGTGACGTCGTCGGCGTGGAGGCCGCCGCTGGTTCGCTGGTCGATCGATTGGAGCAGCGCGGGGATGAGGGACTGGGGCTGCGTGGGGTCGAGGTCCTGCCGGGCCAGTTCGAGCAGGCCCTCGGGGCCGAGCATTTCGCCATCCTTGGCGCGGGCCTCGATCAGGGAGTCGGTGTAGACCAGGACCAGGTCGCCGGGGTCGAGCTCGACGCCGAACTGCTCGCAGTCTTCGAGGTCGATGATTCCGAGGGGGATATTTACAACCCGATCATCTTCCGATTCGCTGCCCTGATCGAGCAGGGACCACTCGCGCGTGGTCGCGCGCCAGACGAGCGGGGGCGGGTGGCCGGCGTTGCAGATGCTGAGCGTGCGCGTGGGGGCGAAGAACGTGCTGACGACGGCGGTGGCGAAGCAGCCGGCGGCGGAGCATTCGACGAACTGGCGGTTCATCGAGAGGACGAACTTCGACTGGTCGATGTAGTTCACGTAGCGGCGCATGAGGTCGCGGAGCTGGACGGCGACGTCGCGCACGGCGGCGCCGTGGCCGGAGACGTCGGCGACGAGCAGGCGGTTGATCCGGCCGGTGGCGCAGGAGGAGACGTAGTAGACGTCGCCGCCGCCCTGCGCCTGGGCGAACGGGCGGGAGTAGACCCAGGCGTCGAGTCCGGCGAGGGAGACGGCGGCGTCGGCGGCGTCGCAGCCGCCCCAGACTTCCATGCAGGTCATGCGCTGCGGGTCGGGAGGCATCGGGTAAATCCTGCAGGTGTAGGTTCCGCCGTGCGGAACGTTCGCCCGTGGTGGCGCGTCAACGTTCCGCACGGCGGAACCTACGGAATCGCGGTCAGTCTTTTGCGGAGCTCGGCCTTGGCGGTCTTAAGCTGGCTGTGTTCGGGGGCTTCCTTGTAGTGCGGGTCGAGGGGATAGCAGCCACTGATGATGCCGTTGCGGGGGGCGGTGGTGCAGTCGCTGAAGGTTCGGCAGAAGCGGCGGGCGTGCACGGGTTTGCCCTCGAGCGTGTCGGCGACCAGGTCCCAGTAGGAGAGGACCAGGCGGCCGATGCCGATCGAGTCGGCCCAGCCCTGGCGGAGGACGGCCTGGGCGACGTGCGGCAGGTATTCCTGGAGATAGGTATAGCCGCTGCCGACGAGGATCGAATCGGGGCAGGCCTGCTTGAGTTGGCGGACGGCGTCGATCTGGCGGGCGACGCCGACGAGCGGGTCTTCGGGCGGCTGGTAGCCGTCGCTGGGCGGGAAGATTGCCGGGCGCTGGTAGTGCGGGTTGTAGTAGGGGGAGCAGCAGCTCACGTTCACCAGGCGCACGCCCAGGCCGCGGAGCATGTCGATGAAGCGGATCGGCTCGGCGAGGTCCATCTCCAGCGGATTGTCGAGATTACAACCAAAGCCATATATGTAGGGAAGATGCTTTTGGTATTGGTCGGGGATGCCGGGGCCGAGCTTGCCGCCCTTGCTGTGTGCGGGATCGGGCTTGAAGGGCGGGTGATCGAAGGCGGAGAGGCGCACGCCGATCAAGAGGCCGGGGCATTCGGCCTGGATGCGCCCGATGATCTCGCGGGCGAAGCGGGTGCGGCCGTCGAAGTCACCGCCGAATCTGCCGTTGCGGGTGCGGGCCGAGAGCAGCTCGTGGCCGAGGTAGCCGTGGCAGTGCTTGACGTCCACGAAGTGGAAGCCGACGCGGTGGGCGATGCGGGCGGCGCGGACGTAGTTGTCGATCAGGCGCTCGAGGTAGTCGTCGGAGATCACGACCGAATCGTCGTCGGGACGGATGCCGAATTTGGGGTCGAGCAACGGATGGTGATAGGCGATCTTCGGCTCGAGCTTGCGCTTGTCGCAGGGTTTGCAGAAGCGGCCGGAGTGTGTGAGTTGGAGGCCGATGAAGAGGTCGTCAGTCCGACCGAAGCGCGTGCGGTGGGCGTCGCATAGCGTGGCGAAAAGACTCCTGACCCCTTTTTCGGCGCGGTTGACGTCATCATCGACGACGCCGATCTGCAACGGATTGGCGCGGCCGTCGGTCTGGACGGCGAAGGCCTCGCCGCCCCAGATGAGCTTGGCGCCGGACTCGCCGAAGTGCTGCCAGCGGCGAAGCGTGTGCTCGGAGGGCTCGCCGGTCGGCGTGCCATCCCAGCCTTCCATCGGGTGGACGCACCAGCGGTTGCCGACGACGAAGCCGCCGACGTCGAGCGGACGGGCGAGGGGCGAGCCCTGGGCCGCGGAGAGGACCGAATCGTCGGTCGGCAGGTCGAGGCCGAGCGACCGCACATGGGCGTGGAAATCGGCGACCGTCTTGAGGTGACCCACCTTGGCGAATGAGGATTCCTCGGCCATGTGAGCCGCATATTAGGGAAAACTTGGGAGGTTCGCCAAGCGATCGCGCAGCTTGCACGGGCCTGCCGTGCCGATGCACAATGGCGTTCACATGGACGCCATCCTCCTCGAACAACCCAAACAGTTCGCGCGCACGCAGATCGCCGAGCCGGCCAGCCCGGGTCCGGGCGAGGCACTGGTGCGCGTCCACCGCGTGGGGATCTGCGGGTCGGACGTCTCCGGCTATCTCGGCAAGATGCCGTTCTACTCGTATCCGCGCATCCCGGGACACGAGCTGGGCGTGGAGGTGGTCGCCGTCGGATCGGGCGTGACGAACGTCAAAGCGGGTGACCGCTGCTCGGTCGAGCCCTATATGAACTGCGGCGACTGCCACGCCTGCCGCAAGGGCAACAGCAATTGCTGCGCGAACCTGAAGGTGCTGGGCGTGATGACTGATGGCGGGATGCGCGAGCGCTTCCTCATCCCCGCGCACAAGCTGCACCGGTCGGCCACGCTCTCGTTCGATCAGCTCGCGCTCGTGGAGACGCTGGGGATCGGGTGCCACGCGGTCGATCGATCGGGCCTGGCGAAGGGTGAGAATTGCCTGGTCATCGGCGCAGGCCCGATCGGGTTGTCGGCGATCGTCTTCGCGAAGCTGACGGGAGCGCGGATCATCGTGCTGGACTTAAGCCGCGAGCGCCTCGACTTCTGCAAGCGCGTGATGGGCGTGGACGAGACGCTGACGGTCGGCGACCAGTTTGAAGCGGACCTCCGGCGGGTGACCGATGGCAACCTGTCCGACGTCGTGATCGACGCGACGGGGAGCAACGTCTCGATGTCCAACGCGTTCGGGTACGTCGCGCCGACGGGGCGCCTCGTCTACGTCGGCCTGACCACGCAGGAGATCGCGTTCCGCCATCCGGTCTTCCACAAGCCGGAAGGGACGCTGCTGTGCAGCCGCAACGCGCTGCCGCGCGATTTCACGAAGATCATCGGCTTGATCGAGACCGGCCGGATCGACACCCGGCCGTGGATCACACACCGGACGGACTTCGAGAAGCTTGCGGGCGATTTTCCGAGCTTCACCCGGCCTGAGACGGGCGTGATCAAGGCGATGGTCGATGTCACATAACTGTGGTGCGGGCGTCTCGCCTGCCGAGTTAACGATCGCGTCGCAAGTGCAACATTTGGCACGCGCGATCTGGGTGGAATCCCGACAAAGAGATCACCACTTGCTCACCTCGTTGGTTCCGAGGATCATCGCGCGATAATTGATGATCCGCACCGCCATTACCATCTCGCTGGTGCCGCAGGCGCGACAGGGGCCGTTCGTGTTTCACGGCGACCTGGCTGGTTCGATCACGAAGGCGGCCGAGCTCGGGTACGACGCGGTGGAAATTTTCCCTCCCGCCGCAGACGCGTTGGACGCACCGGACCTGCAGCGGATGACGATCGACGCGGGGGTAAAGGTGGCGGCGGTCGGCAGCGGGGCGGGGTTCGTCGTCCACAAGCTGACGCTGACCGATCCGGACGCGGCGGCGCGCCAACGGGCGGTCGATTTCGTCAAAGAGATCATCGACATTGCCGGCCCCTTGCGCGCCCCCGCGATCGTCGGGTCGATGCAGGGACGGCACGCGGAGGGGGATCGACCGGGGGCACTGGACCGCCTCGCCGACACGCTGGCGACGCTGGGTGTCCACGCCCGCGGGCACGGCGTCCCGCTGCTCTACGAGCCGCTCAACCGCTACGAGACGAACATCTTCAACCGCCAGCCGGAGGCGGCCGATTTCCTCCGCTCGCGCGGGGTGCAGAACGTGAAGGTGCTGTGCGACCTGTTTCACATGAACATCGAGGAAGCCGACGTCCCCGCCGCCCTGCGCGCGGTGGGCCCGCGGCGTCTGGGGCATGTCCACTTCGTGGATTCCAACCGCCTGGCCCCGGGCATGGGCCACACCGACTTCGCGCCGATCGCCCGCGCGCTTAAGGAAATGGGATACCAGGGATACGCCTCGGCCGAGTGCTTCCCGATGCCCGACGCCCAGACCGCGGCGCGGCGGACGATCGAGGCGTACCGTCGCATCTTTCACGTTTGACATTTACCTTTTGATTTCCCCGCCATGCTCAAAACCACGCTGCTGCACCCGCAGATCCTCTCGGTCGTCGCCCGGGCCGGCCACCACGGCAAGATCCTGATCGCCGACGGAAATTACCCGGCCACGTCCGCCCGGGGCCCCAACGCCAAGCTGGTGTCGCTTCAACTCATGCCCAACGTGCCGACCGTGACGCAGGTGCTCCAGGCGATCCTTGCCACCGTGCCGATCGAGCGCGCCAACACGATGGACTACGAGCGCAGCGGCCCGTACGCCTTGACCGAGGACCCACCCGTCTGGCCGCTCTTCCGCCAGACGATCAGGGAGGCGGACATGAAGCTGGAGCTGGAGCCGATCGAGAAGTGGGCGTTCTACAAGGCCGTCAACACGCCCGACCACATCCTGACCATCCAGACCGCCGACCAGCAACGCTTCGCGAACCTGTTGTTGACGATCGGGGTGAGAATGGATTGACTCATCACGCTCGAGGAAATCGTACAATCACCATCCATGCAGACCCGCCCACTCGGCAACACCGGCCTGAACCTTCCGATCCTCTCCTTCGGCGCTTCGTCATTGGGGGCCGAGTTCCGCGCGATCGACGTGAACGAGGCGCTGCGGTCGGTGCGCGTGGCGCTCGACAACGGCATGAACTTCATCGACACCTCGCCCTACTATGGCCGGGGCATGTCGGAGGTGCTGCTGGGGATCGCGCTGGAGGGGGTGCCGCGCGACTCGTACACGCTCTGCACGAAGCTCGGCCGATACGCGCCGGCGCACTTCGACTTCTCGCCCAGGCGCGTCGCCGAGTCGATCGACGTGTCGCTCGAACGCCTCCGCACCGACCACCTGGACATCATCCTCTGCCACGACGTCGAATTCGTTGACCTCGATTTCATCGTCAACCAGACGCTGCCGGCGGCGCGCGAGGCGCAGCGGCAGGGGAAGGTGAAATTCGTCGGCGTCAGCGGCTACCCGATGAAGATGTTCCGCTACGTCGCCGACCGCGCGCCGCTCGACGTGATCCTCTCGTACAACCATTACACGCTTCAGAACACGATGCTGGCCGACGCGGTGCCGTACCTGAAGCGCCACGGCATCGGGATCATGAACGCCGCCCCGTTCAGCGCGCGCCTCTTGACCAACGCGCCTCTCCCGAAGTGGCACAAGGCCCCGCCGCACGTGCGCGAGGTTGCCGCGAAGGCGTCCAGGCATTGCGCCGAACGCGGCAGCGACATCGCCAAGCTCGCCCTCCAGTATTCGATCGCCAACCCCGACATGACCACCTGCATCACGGGCAGCGCCAGCCCGCAGCGCATCGCCCAATGGGCAAAATGGGCCGCCGAGCCGATCGATCCGCAACTCCTGAAGGAAGTGCTGGAAATCTTCCGCCCGATCCACAACTGGTTCTACATTGAGGGCCGGCCGGAGAATAACGACCCGTTGCCGGCATGAATTGACCCGCTGGCTATAATTCTACGGAGGATGCCGCGCAATAAAAAAGGCACATCGAAGGGAAAGCGCCGCTCGGGCACGAAGAGGCTGGCCGACGTCCCGACACGCATGAGCCGCGGTGAACTGCACGTGGTCGGCTCCATGAAACAAGCCGACGCGGACGATCGCCATTACTGGTGGTCGAGGACGCCCGCTTATCGCCTGCGGGCCCTCGAACGACTCCGCCAGCGGAACTACGGATATGGCCAAGGTCAACCTCTTCCCCGATTTCAGAGAATTATTAGGGTCGCTGAACTCGGCGGGGGTTAAGTACCTCGTGCTTGGCGGCTACGCCGTCAACCATTACGGCTACCATCGCGCCACCGCATTGGACTTCGACGCCAGTTACGAACGCCGCAATATCGTCGAATGGGACGGCATTCAGGTTCCACTGATCTCGTTCGAGGACCTCCGATCGAACAAGCAAGGCAGCGGACGCGCGAAAGACCTGGCGGATCTCGAAAACCTTCCCGTAACCTGGCCCCCTCCTGTTTCCGGTGCGGCTCGCAAAGGCAAACGCACGCGACGTAAGCGCGGGTGATCTCTTTTTGCGCAGCGCCATTGCTCGCCGTCGGTATCATTGACTGCATGCCTCGCCTCGCGCTTCTCTGTGCGGTTCTCCTCTGCATCACAGTCGCGCGCGCCGTCGACATCGACGTCTCAGTCCTCCCCCCGCCTGTCGACCGCAGGATCGACTTCCTCGAAGACATCCGCCCCCTCCTCTCCGCCCGCTGCTATCAGTGCCACGGACCCGAAAAACAGAAATCCAACTACCGCCTCGACCTTAAGCCCTACGCGCTTAAGGGTGGCGACGTCGGCGTCGTCCCGATCGTCCCCGGCGACTCGGCCCACAGCCCGCTCATCCAGTACGTCAGCCGCATTCATCCCGAGATCTCGATGCCGCCCAAGGGCGACCCGCTGACGCGTGAAGAGGTCGCGATGCTGCGCGCCTGGATCGACCAGGGCGCCCGCTGGCCTGCCGACGCCGACAAGATTCGCGTCGCTGACCGTTCCGACTGGTGGAGCCTCAAGCCGATCGTCCGGCCTTCGATTCCCATCGTCGCGCCGGAAGATCGCCCGCGCGTCCGAAACGCCATCGACGCGTTCACGCTCGCCAAGCTGCGCGAGAAGCACCTGACGCCCAATCCCGAGGCCGACCGCCGCACCCTGATCCGCCGCGTCACCTTCGACCTGACCGGCCTGCCGCCCACGCCGGACGAGGTCGAATCCTTCCTCGCCGACCCCGACCCGCAAGCCTACGAAAAGCTCGTCGATCGCCTGCTCGCCTCCCCGCGCTATGGCGAACGCTGGGCCCGGCACTGGCTCGACCAGGCCCACTACGGCGACACCCACGGCTACGACAAGGACAAGGTGCGCGACCACGCCTGGCCTTACCGCGACTACGTCATCCGCGCTTTCAACCAGGACAAGCCCTACGCCCGCTTCGTCAAGGAACAACTCGCCGGCGATTCCTTTTATCCCGACACCACCGACGGCATCGCCGCGCTGGGCTTCCTCGCCGCCGGCCCCTGGGACTTCGTCGGCCACGTCGAGCTTCGCGAGGGGACGATCGACAAGGCCATCACCCGCAACCTCGACCGCGACGACATGGTCGCGGTCACGCTCAACACGTTCGTCAGCCTCACCGCCCAGTGCGCCCGCTGCCACAATCACAAGTTCGACCCGATCACGCAGGAGGACTACTACAGCCTCCAGGCCGTCTTCGCCGGCATCGACCGCGCGGATCGGCCTTGCGGCAAGGACGGCTCAAAGGTCTTCGCCGTCGTCCCCCTCCCCAAGCCGCGCCCGATCCACCTGCTCTACCGCGGCAGCGAGAAGCAGCCCAAACAGGAGGTCGGCCCGGGCACGATACCCCTGGCGCACGTTCCCGAACTGAGCAGCCGCTTTCGGCTACCGCCGGGTGCGCCTGAATCCGCCCGCCGCGCCGCTTTGGCCGACTGGATCACCGACCCGCGCAATCCCCTCACCTGGCGGTCGATCGTCAACCGCGTCTGGCTGCACCACTTCGGCCGGGGCCTGGTCGAGACCCCCAACGACTTCGGCCACATGGGCGCCACACCCACCCACCCACAGCTTCTCGATTACCTCGCCGCTGAGTTCCGCGACGGCGGTCAGTCGATCAAATCCCTTCATCGCCTGATCGTCACCAGTTCAACCTATCGTCAGAGCGCGGCCCACAACCCGCAGAACGCCGCCATCGACGCCGCCAACCAGTACCTCTGGCGCGCCAACCGCGCCCGCCTCGATGCCGAAGAGTTGCGCGACACGGTTCTTGCCGTCGCCGGCCAGCTCGACTCGAAGATGGGCGGCCCGCCATTCAAGACCTTCGGCTTCAAGGACGACCATTCGCCCCACTACAACTACGCCGAGTACAACCCCGACGACCCCGCCTCCCATCGCCGCAGCATTTATCGCCTGATCGTCCGATCGGTTCCTGACCCTTTTATGGAAACGCTTGATTGCGCCGACCCCTCCCAGATTGTCCCCCGCCGCAATCAGACGCTCACGCCCCTCCAGGCCCTGGCGCTCCTGAACGACCGCTTCATGATCCGCATGGCCGACCACTTCGCCCAGCGTCTGGCCAAATCATCCCCGGACCTGGCAATCCAGATCGACACCGCCTGCCGCCTCGCCTACGGCCGTCCGCCGACGGACCTGGAGAAACCAACGCTGGCCGAAATCGCCCAAAAACACGGCCTGGCCAACACCTGCCGCCTGATCTTCAACTCGAACGAGTTCCTCTTCGTGGACTGACGCAATGAGCCACTCCCACTCGCCAACGCTCCGTAGCACGGGCGCCCCGCCCGTGAGCAGTCCGATTCACGGGCGAGGCCCCCGTGCTACGGGCACTCATCCCTCCCGCCGCCAACTGCTCTGGCAACTTGGCGGCGGCCTGGGCGGCATCGCGCTGGCTTCCATGCTCCATCGCGATCAACTCCTCGCCGCAGAAAAACGTGTCCCGCAGTTTGCGCCTAAAGCCACGCGGGTCATTCAGCTTTTCATGTCCGGGGCGGCCAGTCAGTGCGACACGTTCGACTATAAACCCTTGCTGGCAAAGAAGAACGGGCAGAAGTGGGATCCGGGGGAGAAGGTAGAGCTGTTCCAATCCTCCCCCGGGAACACCCTTGCCTCTCCCTGGCCTTGGCGGCGGTACGGGCAATCGGGCAAGTGGATCAACGATTGCGTTGCGCCGCTGGGAGCCGTCGTGGATGAGCTCGCTTTTGTTCACAACGTTGTGAGCAAGTCGAACGTCCACGGCCCGGCCACATTCATGCAGGCCACCGGGTTCGTGCTGCCCGGATTCCCAGCCATGGGGGCGTGGGTCAGTTATGGGCTGGGGTCACTTTCGGACAACCTGCCGACCTTTGTCGTCCTGCCGGATCCCCGTGGGTTTGCTCCTAACGGGCCGATGAACTGGTCCGCCGGGTTTCTGCCCGCCCAGCACCAGGCCACCCTGTTTCGACCCGGGGCGACCGATCCGATCGCGGATCTGTTTCCGCCGCGAAACAGTTATGTGAAGCCGGACAGCGAGCGTGACGTGCTGGGGGCGCTGGCGAAGCTCAACCGCGCCCACGCCGAGGCCCGCGAGGGAGATAGCCGCCTCGATGCCCGCATCCGCTCCTACGAATTGGCCGCCCGGATGCAGCTTTCGGCGCCGGAGGTGCTCGACATCTCCGGCGAACCGCAGCACATCCTCGATCTCTACGGCCTCAACACGCCCAACGCGAAGACCGACGGCCCGATGAACGCCGGCGAGGAGATCCGGCACTTTGGCCGCAACTGCCTGGTCGCCCGCCGGCTGATCGAGCGGGGCGTGCGCTTCGTGCAGGTCTGGTCCGGCGCCGACAACGGCTTCCCGCGCCGCAACTGGGACAGCCACGAGGACCTCCGCCGCGACCACTGGCCGCTGGGCCTGGGGATGGCCACGGGCGCGGCGGCGCTGATCAAGGATTTGAAAGCCCGGGGCATGCTGGATGACACACTGGTGATCTGGACGACCGAGTTCGGGCGGATGCCGTGTTCGCAAGGCGCCACCGGCCGCGACCACAACCCGTTCGTCTTCACCAACTGGCTCGCCGGCGGCGGGATCAAGCCGGGCGTGACGTATGGCGAGTCGGACGAGTGGTCGTACAAGCCGGCCGACCCGGATAACCCGACGTACTGCTACGACATCCACGCGACGGCGCTGCACCTGCTGGGGCTGGAGCACACGAAGCTGACGTTCAGGCATAACGGGATTGATCGGCGGTTGACGGACGTACACGGGCACGTGATCCGGGAGTTGCTGGCGTGACTTGCTGTGTCTCCCAGCCGCATTACCCGGTTCGGCAATCCGATCCAACGGCCGCGTCGGCGAGAGGGGACCGGATCACGGCTTGGCCGCACTCGGGGCAGCGCTCCGGGGAAGCTCGCAGGTCATATCCGCAGTTTGCACACAGGCCGGCGCGACGACGCGAGCCGGCGCGTAGCGTGTGAGTTATCCACCACGCCGGCAGGAGCAACGAGAGACCGATCGGCACCCAGACCGGCACGAGGAGGATTAAGAGCATCCGCCCCCCGAACCGCCAATTCCCGCCGCCGGGCGGCCCGACCGTTCGCAACGGGAAGAAGCCGAAGCCGTACGCGTTGTACGTCGGCCGCTGCAAGCTGCGGGGGTCTCGGCCATTGATCGGATAGCGCCGCGCGTGCCAGCCGGCCGGGCGCCAGCCGTCGGCGCGGGGTTTGGTGGCGTCATTGGCGAAAACGAGTTGCAGCACGCCGCCGGCACACTGCACCCGCGCCTGGTGCGCATCCCCGTCCCACTCGATCGCGACGACGTGATCGCGGGAGCTGAGCCACAATCCGGCCGCCGACAGGCCCAGCAGAAGGGAGAGGGCGAGCAATAAACGGCCGGAAGACCGGCGAAACCGACTCATTTACGGCATTCTACCCATTCGCCGGTCCCCTCGCCGCAGCATCGGAGATTAGAAGGTTGAACAGCCCCGGCGGTATCGTAAACCGCGACGAAGACCAGGATCGCGCACCATGACCGATTCGGAATTACTTACCCGTTACGTTCGCGACGGCTCCCAGGAGGCGTTCGCCCAGCTCGTTCGGAGGCACGTGAACCTGGTTTACGGCGCGTGCCTTCGCCAGACCCGCGACCCGCACCTGGCGGACGACGCGGCCCAGGCCGTTTTCCTGGTGCTGGCGCGTCGGGCCGGTTCACTCAAACCGGGGACCGTGCTGGCGGGCTGGCTTTACAACACGGCGCGTTACGCCGCCGCCAATGCCAGGCGGGGAGAAGATCGCCGCAGGCACCACGAACGCAAGGCCGCCCACATGACCGAATCGACCGCCACCCAAGCCGATCTCGATCCCGACGCCGCGGAGCACTGGGAAGCCGTTTCGCCGATGCTCGACGATGCGATGGCCACGCTCGCCGGGCACGACCGCGACGCCGTCCTCCTGCGCTTCATGGGGCAGAAGAGCCTCAAGGACGTGGGCGAGGCGCTGGGCGTCTCCGAGGACGCCGCCAAGAAGCGGGTCTCCCGCGCGATCGACAAGCTTCGCCGGTTCTTCGCCCGTAAAGGCGTGGCGATCTCCGGCGTCGCGGTCGCGGCGACGCTCTCGACCGCTGCAACTGCCCACGCCGCCCCGCCCGCCCTGACCACCGCCGCCTGCGGCTTCGCGACGACCGCCGCCGTTCCCGTTCTTCAGGTATCCACCATTGCAAACGGAGTGATTGCCATGACTCAGGCCAAGATTCTCTCGACCGCCGCATTTGCCCTGATCGCCGTCCTCACCCTGACCGCCACCACCGCCGCGATCGTGCTGCTCCGCCCGGAGTCGCCCAAGCCGACCGCCGCCGCGGCTCCAACACTTCCCACCGCCCCCACCGTGCCGGTCGCGGCCCCGCCGCCCGCCAGGCCGCTCAATCCCCAGGCCCGCTTCACCGCCGCCTATGCCCTCACGCCCGACCAGGTCCTGCGCCTCGTTCCGCCTCCCTATCCGCCCGAGCGGATCGAGGTCGTGCTCAAGCCGATGTTCGGGGGGCGGGTGCCGGCGAACATGGACCTGACGCGCTTTGGCACGATCAAGTTCGACCAGACGCCCGACGGCCGCCTGCAGCGCCGCGTGATGAGCACGATCGATCACGGCACGGTCGGCTCGGCCATTCGCGACTGCCTCGAACTTCCGTATTACCAACTTGATCTGCCGGCCGAACTGCGCGACCAGCCCATCGTGGGCGACTGGGTCGTGCGCCAACCATCGACCTTCGACGAGCGCAAGGCCGCGCTCGAGGCCATCTTCGCCACGTTGCCCAAGCCCGTGCGGCTCGAAAAGCGCCAGGTTGAGCGCGAGGTCATCGTTGCCCGCGGCCTCTACGAATACCACCACCTCCCCGACATGCCCGGCGACCGCAACCTGCACCTCGGGTCCGGCGATCTGACCGACCCCAAGGTCGTCCAGTCCGGCGGTGGCGGCGGTTCGGGCACGTTCGGCGAGTTCCTCAATCACGTCGCCGACACCATCGACCAATACGTGATCGACGAGACCCGCGACGGCCTGCGGCGGGTGGAGTGGCGCAACGACAACACCATGCACGCCGACGACCACGACGACAACCGCGACTCGCTCCTGGACAACCTCTCGCGGCAGACGTCGCTACGGTACATGCACGAGATGAGGATGGTGGATGTGTGGGTGGCGGCGGGGAAATGAGATCGTGAAACGTGAAGACGTGAAACAAGTCCCTTCGCCAGGGCGCCCTCGCGAAGAAACTTGCTTCACGTCTTCACGTTTTACGTTTCACGCTTCACGTTTCACGCCCCCGCCCCCAGATCCGCCCGCACCTCCGGCGGCAACTCTTCAGGCGCGAGTTGACCCTGCACGGCGCGCTGATATCTGGCGGGGTCGAACTCGCCTTCCCACTTGGCGACCACGATCGTCGCCACGCCGTTGCCGATCAGGTTGGTGATCGCCCTGGCCTCGCTCATGAAGCGGTCCACCCCGATCAAGAGCGCCAGCCCCTCGATCGGCAAACCGGTCTTGACGGCGGAGATCGTGGCGGCCAGCGTGATGAACCCGCCCCCCGTGACCGCCGCCGCCCCCTTGCTCGTCAGCATCAACAGCGCGATCACGTACAACTGCTCCCCGGCGTTCATGTGAACGCCGAACGCCTGCGCGATGAACAGCATCGCCATCGACAGGTAGATGCTCGTGCCGTCCAGGTTGAAGCTGTAACCGGCGGGGATGACCATGCGCACGACCTGGCGGCCGCAGCCCATCAGCTCGAGCTTTTCCATCATCCGCGGCAGGGCGCTCTCGCTGGAACTCGTGCCCAGCACCAGCACGATCTCATCGCGGATGAAGACCAGGTAGCGCCAGAGTGAAAAGCCCGACAAACGGCAGATGATCGCCAGCACCACGAAGATGAAGATCGCCATGGTGAGGTAGACGCACCCCATCAGCTTGAGCAGCGCGACCAGCGCCCCGACGCCGAACTTGCCGACGGTGTACGCGATCGCGCCCAGCGCCCCCAGCGGCGCGACCTTCATGATGATCGCCACCACGCGGAACATGGCCTCGGTCAGGTGCTCCATTCCCGCGACGATCGGCATGCCGCGCTCGCCAAGCCCCGCGACCGCCACGCCGAACAGCACCGCGAAGAAGAGCACCGGCAGGATGTCATCCCCGGCAAACGCCGCGGCGACGTTGTCCGGAATGATGTGCAGGACGAACTGCGCGAAGTCCTTCTGTTTCTCGGCAGCGGCCTGGTACTTGACGATGTCTTTCGACGCCTCCTCGCTCACCGCGACCTTGCTGCGGTCCACGGCGTCGCCGGGCCTGGCGATGTTCGCGACCGCCAGCCCGATCCCCAGGGCAAGGGTGGTGACGAACTCGAAATAGAGGATGGCCTTGAGCCCGACGCGCCCAGCCTTGCGCAGGTCCCCCATGCTGGCGATGCCGACGACGACCGTGAGGAAGATGATCGGCGTGACGACCATCTTCACCAGGCGGATGAAGCCATCCCCCAGGGGCTTGAGGGACTGGCCCAGGTGCGGGTTGATCGCCGCGATCGTCGCCCCGATCGCGATGGCGGTCAGGACCTGGACGGTGAGGTTTTGATAGATGCGGCGACGCATGCTCCGCGCGGGTGCGCGTGGAGTTATACCGTTGAAGTCGCGGATTGCGGATCGCTCCGACCTTGGCATACAGGGATTTCCCCGACGCCGGTGGGCGCGGTGGGGGTGGAAAATGCAAAGAATTCGGGGGTTTTCGACCGATAATCCACGAACCTTCTGTATTTTCTTAGGAAAATCGCGATTTTTACCGGACGAGGCATTGAAAACCCTTTATTTGGGGCTATTTTCTGCCGCAAGCGGGATGTGAAGACCGCTCTCGGCGGGGCGCTTTGTGACCCGAAGCGCCCCGAAAGACCGCCGGTCTGCTTGGGGCAGCCGGTGGACAATCAGAGGACCGGCCGCGGATTGGGAGCGCGACCGGTCGGCGTTCGACGCGCGGGTATCGGCACAATGCGGGAACCGCGCGCGGGCGTGTGGCTCCGGAGCGTCGAGATGGACCCCTCGGCGGGAGCAACCTTTCATCTCTCAAAGGAGAATCGCATCATGGCCAAAACAGCTGCCGGCAAGGCGCTGACCAAGTCTCAGACCCATGCCGCCCTGGCGGAAGGGGTCGACGGGATCTCGAAGAAGCAGGCCGCCCAGTTCATGGACGCGCTGGCGAGCCTGGCGTACAAGCAGGCGAAGAACTCGTTCACCATCCCGGGGATCGGGAAGCTGGTGCTGGTGAACCGCAAGGCCCGCCAGGGCCGCAACCCGGCGACGGGTGAGACGATCCAGATCCCGGCCAAGAAGGTGGTCAAGTTCCGCGTCGCCAAGGCCGCCAAGGACGCGATCCTCGGGCCCAAGAAATAAGCCTTAGGCTTACAGGGGCTTGGGACAATTATGCATCACGCAAAGCCCA
>DATBFY010000111.1:0-10199 GCA_036558265.1 Tepidisphaeraceae bacterium
CGTGGGCGGTGGAGGGGTTGGCGTCGTCGGACGCACCGGGATCGGCGGCGGAGGCGAGCGCGTCGTGCGCGGGCGCGGCGTGGCCGCTGGTGCGAGATGACGAGGACGACGATGCCGCCACGGGCACCGACGCGATCACCGACATCATCTGCTGCACGCGCGATTCGGGGTCGGCGGGGCCGGTGTCGTAATCGAACAAGCCCTGGCGGATGGCGGGCGACTGCATGATGGCCTTGTCCAGGGGCTTGATGAAGAAGTTGCCCCTGGGATCGACGGCGACGGCGTAGGGCTTGTCCTGGCGCTCGCCGGACTTGAAGAAGAACGGCGACGGGGTCGTCGAGGTGTATGCGTCGCTGCGCCAGAGGATCTCGCCCTTGTAGCCGATCCAGAGGTCCGCGATGCGCGAGTCGTTGGGGAGTTTTGGCGTCCTGACCTCGACGGTTTCGTAAGACGGTGACGCGAGCGGCTGGTCGTCCTGCGGCGCGGTCGGCGTGGCGGGCGCGGCGGGCGCGGTGACGGCGAGCTTCACGATCGCGCCGCCCAGCGTGGGGACGGCGACCAGCACGGCCAGGCCCGTGGCGAAGATCGCGCCGAGCAATCGCGCCTGCGCATGGGCCATCAGCCGCAGCGCGCCGTCGGCGATCGCGTGGCAGGCGGGTTCGGCGGCGTGGGGGGCGACCACCGCGGGAGCGATCGTGGCGGCCTCGGCGCTGCGCCGGCCCAGGAGCATCAGCACGACCGCGGCGGTGGTGATCACGCCGCGCGAGGCAAAGGATTTGCGGAGTTTTTCGACCGCGCGGCTGACGCGCTTCTTGGCGGCCTCCTCGCTGGCGCCCATGATCTGGCCGATCTCGGCCAGGCTCTTGCCCTCGTAGAAGCGGAGGAGGACGGCCTGGCGGTCGGAGTCGGAGAGGCAGGCGAGGGCCTCGTCGAGGGTGTGAGAGAGCTCGTCGGAGACGTCGGAGGCGCCGTCACCTGCGGCCCCGCCGCGGTCGACGGCCCCGTCCTCGCCGTTGGCGGCCTTGAAGAACTCGGCGAAACGGTTCTCGCGATTCTTCATACGGGTGCGGCGCTTGAGGGCGTCGCTGACGGCAAAGCGGGCGGCCTTGAAGAGCCAGCCGGAGAGCGGCGTGCCCGGTCGGATCGCGGCGGCCTTGCGGGCCAGGATGATGAAGGTGGCCTGGGTGACGTCCTCGGCGAGGTGGCGGTCGCGGACGGCGCGCAGCGCGAGCGAGAAGATCCACCCGCCGTGGCGGGCGACGATCCGTTCGAAGCTCTTCTGGCAGCCGGTTTGGGCGTAGCGGCTCAGGAGAGCGGCGTCGCCGTCACTGTCGGCCGCCGGCGTTTGCACGCCGTGGTCCATGCCGACCCTCCTGGTCAGCCCGTCGGTTGAGATTGCAGTGGGGTTCGCGTCCGGCATCTGGGGGAGCGAACCCTACCATAACGCGGTGTCATGCCAATTGCCCTGATCGAGTCATACAGCAGTGGGTGGCTGGCCCATCCTTTTAAGGATGGGGGCGCGAATCGATCACTGATCCGCGTCGATTTGCGCCCCCACCGCCAAGGCGATGGGCCACCCGACCGTTCGGTCCGGTAACGTTCAAAGAGGGCGAGGGTCACACGCGAGGATCGACCCTCCGGAGCCGAAACAACCGGGACACTCGCCCTCTGGACATGAACAGGTGGCCGGCGGCGTTTATGCCGGGACAATTGGATTGCGGATCGGGATTTTCAGATCTTTGGCAACGGGCGGGTGGCGCGGGTGATGCGGTCGCGGAGGGCGGCCCACTGGGGCTGGTTGGGGGGCATTTCAATATAGATCGTCTGGAGATTCATCAAATCGAGCTTGCGGAGGACGGCGTAGAGGTGCTGGGCGTATTCGACCGGGTCATTGGGCATGGCGATGATGCTGCCCCATTCCTTGTAGATACGTAATGGGCTGAGGACAATGATCCCGTTGTCGTCGGGGAGAATCATGCCCCGCTGGGAGGTGTCGAAGCGGAAGGTTTTGGTGCGGGGGGCGTAGTGGATCTCCTGCTGGCCGGGAGAGGTGGCGGGCGTGGCGGCGGTCGAGGTTTGCGCGGGCTGGCGGACGGGGCCGATGAGGGGTTCGAGTTGATCGGGGCCAATCTGACCGGGGCGGAGGATCGTCGGTGTGCCGGTGCTCAGATCGAGGACGGTGGATTCGATGCCGATAGTGCAGGGGCCGCCGTCGAGGATCAGGGCCGGTTCGTCAGCCGGGTGAGGGAATTCTTCGCGGACGTGCTGGGCCGTTGTGGGGGAGACGTGGGTGGAACGGTTGGCGCTGGGGGCGGCCAGCGGGCCATCAAATGCGCGCAGGAGGTGAAGGGCCAGCGGATGATTCGGGACACGGAGGCCGACGGTCTTCAGTCCGGCGGTGGCGTTGTCGGGGATGACGGGGCTCTTGGGGAGGACGATCGTGAGGGGGCCGGGCCAGAAGTGGCCGGCGAGGCGCGAGGCGATCTCGGGCCAGTCGGTGACGCAGCGGCGGGCGGCGTCGATCGAGGGAACGTGGACGATCAGCGGGTTGGTCGGCGGGCGGCCCTTGGTGCGGTAGATGCGCTCGATGGCGGCGGGATTGGTGGCGTCGGCGCCCAGGCCGTAGACGGTCTCGGTGGGGAAGGCGACGAGGCGGCCCGCTTTGAGGAGTTGGACGGCGCGGTCGATGTCGGTCACGGGGGGGAGTTTATCCGCTGGTACTCCTGGGTTCACCTGACGGCGTTCAGCCGACATCGTGGGCGAAGCGAAGGATCAGGCCGCGAGGGGAAGTGATCATCCATTCGGGGCCAGATCCTTCGGTCGCCGTAGGCTCCCTCAGGATGACGAGGGCACGAGTCTGCCCTACTTCTTCGCGGCGGAGATCTGGTCGGGCGTCGTGGGCACCCACTTGAAGACGTAGCGGTCGCCCAGGCGCAGGCGGGTGATGTAGACGATCTGGTGGGTGTGGCCTTCGAAGTGGGTGGCGGCGTGGAAGATGGCGGAGAGGACGGTGGCGTCGAAGCCCTGGATCTTGCGCGGGGCGAGGATCGTGTCGGGGGTGACGGCGGCGATCGACTGGTCGGCGGCGCGGATTGTCAATTCGAGATTCTCGATCAGGTCGGCGGTGGTGGCGCGCAGGTCCTGGGCGAACTCGGCGGGGCGGTCGCGCTGGATGGGCGTGTTGCCCACACCGGCGATGATCCACTGGCCGACGTTGCCGCAGAGGTGGGTGACGATGTTGGCGATGGAGTTGGCGCCGGTGAACGGGCGCCAGTTGACGTCGTCATCCGTGAGCTGGCGGAGGCAGTGGACGATCTTGCGGGAGCAGAGGCCCAGGGTGTTGCGGGATTCGGTGAGGAAGGCGGTGGTGAGGTCGGTGGGGATGGGCATGGGATGCGGAATACGAGGATGGAAGATGGAGGATGGAAGATGGAGGCAGAGGTCGGCGCGGCTCGTCATGGTCGGCGCTTCGACCGGGAGCCATTCAGCGCTTCGAGCGCGTCGCGGGCCATTGCGAAACAGTCGGCGATCGTGTCGCCCTCGGCACGAGTTCGGGGTCGAGCGGCGAGGTGACGACGTAGCCGCCCTCGCCGGCCTGCTCCAGCGTCAGGACGAGCTTGCCGTCGCTCACGGTGTACTTCTTTGCCATACGCACACTATATCACTTCTTTGACCCACTCGGGCGCGATCGGCTTTCCGGCGCGGCCTCTGGGTTTCTCGCCGCTCACGAGTTGCAGGATGGCCTCCATGAAGGCCGGCAGGTCGTCGGGGGTGCGGGCGGTGATGATCGGGCCGTCCACCACGCACTCCTCGTCCACCCACTTGCCGCCGGCGTTGATCACGTCATGCACGATCGACATGTACGATGTGCAGCGGCGGCCCTTGAGGGCGTTGGTGGAGCAGAGCATCCACGGGCCGTGGCAGATCGCGGCCATCGGGATGCCCTTGGCCGCCGCGTCGCGCACAAACTTGACCATGTCGCCCGACCGCCGCATGTGATCCGGCGACGAACCGCCGGGGATCACGATCAGGTCGTAGTCGGCCGCCTTGACGTCCCTGGCGGCCTTCTCACTCTTCTGCGGGTAGCCGTGCTTGCCGACGTACGTCTCGCCGGCCCTGGGGCCGATGACGTCCACGGTGTGACCGGCCTCCTTGAGGCGCAGGCGCGGGTATTGGAGTTCGAGGTCTTCGTAGATCTTTTCGACGAGGATTGCGACTTTGGCCATAACAATTGTTCCTTGCCCATCAGCCCGGATCGTCTTTCAACGCTTGCCCGTTGGCCTTCATATGTTCGACAGGTAACGACTTGCGCCAATCAAGGACCATCTTCTTCAGCCGCTCGACCACGTCGGGCTTCTGAGCGGCCAGATTGGTGGATTCGCCGGGGTCTTTGACGACGTCGTAGAGCTGCGGCTTACCGCCGTCCTCGTTGATCAGGAGTTTGAAGTCGCCGTCGCGGGCGGCCAGGTCGGGGAAGCGGTCGTTGGCGGGGCCGGGGCGGTCGGGGGGACGCAGCCAGAAGAGCGGTTTCGAACGCGCGGCCTGTTCGCGGCCGAGGAGCGCGGGACTCAGGTCCTGGCCGTCGAGCAGCTCATCCGCTTGCGGCTTCGCGCCGGCGAGGGCGAGAACAGATGGCAGGAAATCGACGCCCGCAATCACCGTCGTATCATTGGTCGTCCCGACAGCCGACTTTGCAATCAGCCCCGGCCCCCAGACGATCAGCGGCTCGCGGATGCCGCCCTCGTAGAGGTTGCCCTTGTGGCCTCTGAACGGTCCGGCCGACCCCGCGCCCGGCTCGGGGCCGTTGTCGCTGGCGACGACGATCAGCGTGTTGTCGCGGAGCTTGGGGTCGTTGCGGACGAAGTCGAAGAGGGGCGCGAGCTGGTCGTCCGTCGCCTGCACGACGCCCAGGTAAAGCTCCTTCTTCGTCCCGTCGCCGCGCAGCGCCTTGGGCGGGAAAAAGGGCGAGTGGACGTCGTCCGGCCAGACGTTGACGTAGAACGGCTTGCCCGCCTGCGAGGCATCGCGCATGAACGCGATCGCCGCCTGGACGAACGCGCTGGTGACCTTGCTGCGCTCCATCCAGGTGATGTTCCCGCGGCCGAGCTTGTCGCTGCCCAGGGCGTACTTCTTCGCCGGCTTGCCGTCGTAGGCGTCGAGCAGCGGCAGCACGCGGTCGCCCAGGCCTTCGAAGGTGGTCAGCGTCTTGTCGAAGCCGTACTCGGTAATCATCGGCGCCTCGCCGACATCCCGCTGTCCGCCCATGTGCCACTTGCCGAAATGCCCGGTCGCGTAACCGGCGGCCTTGAGCTGCCGTGCAAACGTCGGGGCTTTCGGGTCGAGCCACTGCGCCATCCGCCGCTTGTTGTTCTCGGCGCGGCTGGCGAGATACGACGTGATCCGCCACCGCGCCGGATACTGGCCGGTCAACAGCGCGGTTCGCGACGGCGAGCAGATCGGCGAGCTGACGTAGAACTTCGTGAAGCGGATGCCTTCTGCCGCCAGGCGATCGATGTGATCGGTGTGAACGCGCGGGTTGCCGTAGCAGGTGAGGTCGGCGTAGCCCATGTCGTCGATGAGGACGAAGAGCACGTTGGGCGGCGTTGCGGCGCCGGCCGACGCGGTGACGAACAACAGCATCAACATCGCAAGCAATTTGAAGCGCACGGTCCCACTTTCGTGAAAGATGATGACACCGTATCTGCGCGGCCGCGGGTGTCAATGAAGTGGAACGTCACGCCGCGCGGCGAATCGGACGCGGCTCGGGCGCCGGGGCCGGCTCAGGCGCCGGCATCGGAGCCGTCACGTCCGCCTGGCGGTTGCGCGCCCGCACGAACCGGATCGGGTGGGACAAAGCCGTCCAGATATTCGCGAACATGCTCGCCCCCATGAACCGCAGCGTCTCGCGCGTCCCCCGCGCCGCCGGCTCGCGCATCCGCGGCAAAAAGACCACCACCGTCCCCAGCCGCAGCACGCCGCTGAGCGCGAACAGCACGTCGAACGACGTGAAGGTCTTGCCGCCCGCGACCGGCGTCCAGTTCCAATCCTTAAGCCACTGCGCCAGCCCGCCCCACGCCAGCCCGCCCGCAAATGCCGCCGCGTTCAAAATCACGCTGTTCACCGCGTGATACGCCGTCCCCCCCGCCCGGCTTCGCGCGCCGCCGCGGCTCCCGGACATCTCGATCACGAAGTTGAAGTTGACGATGTCCACGCCCGTCCACAGCGCGGTCCCCAGCACCATCATCACGTAACCAAGCCACAGGTTCCCCGATCCCACCAGGCACCACCCCAATCCCACCGGCACCAGCCCCAGCGTCGCCACGATCAGGAGCGGCCGCTTGCCCATCCGGTCACACGCCCGCCCCCAAACCGGCAGGACGACCAGTTGCGCCAGCGACGGCAGCACCAGCACCATCACCTGCACCGCCCGGTTCGACAGCCCGACCCGATCGATCAGGAACCATTGGTAAAACTGCTGCTGCAGCGGCACCACCGCGAACCACAACGTCCCCGCGAATCCCGCGAACCAAAGATACTGCCGATCCTTCAGCGGCCCGGCCATCGCCCGCAGTAACCCCGCGCCGCGCTGCGGTGCCTTGGGCACCGCCGGCACGACGTGGAACATCGCCGGATCCACCAACCCGAAGACGGCGGCACACGCGAACAGGATCGCGCACCACCGCATCGTCGCCAGCGGCTGCGCGCCGCTATGGCCATCCAGTACCCGATCGAGAAACCACCCCACGAACCACGCCGCAGGTACCGCCAGCAGCAAGGCCCACATCCGCCGCCGGGCGAAATATTTCCCCCGGATCCGCGCCGGTACGACATCCGCCATCCAGCTCACCCACGCCGGCCCGCCCACCGCGTTCCCCGCGTGCGACAGGAAGAACAGCGGGATGAACAGCGACAGCGCCACCGGCGCCGCCGCCATCCCATACCGGCTGACCAGCCAAAGCGGCGCTATGCCCACGATCAGCCACAACCCGCGCTGAAAGTACACGCCCCAGAAGAAGATCGTCTTGCGCGCCCCGGTCCGCTCGATCAGCACGCTCGCCGGCAGCGACACCAATGCCGCCAGGTACGGGATCGCCGCCAGCAACCCCATCTCGAACGGCGACGCCCCGATCGCCCGGGCGAACAACGTGAACGGCGCCCCCGTCACCGTCAGGTTCCACACGTTCCCGAACACCCACGCCAGCGTCGTCACCGCCAGCGCATTACGCAGCGCGGGTCCGGATATGGCGTGCGACGATCCGCTCCCCCGGTTCAATTTCAAACCCACGTTGCGCATCGGAGTTGTCTTCTTATCGGGCGGCGGTCATCAGGCGCTCAACCGGCCTCTGCCAGATCGTAGCAGCGCGTTCTGTCACCCCGCGACAACGTTGCCGTCACGTCGGTGAAACGCCCACGCTGCCATGTGTCTTCTCATGATTTTCCAGCATTCCTTATTCACGCCCTGTCAATGCCTTATGATACGAGCAGTCCTCTCGCCGCCGGCCGGCCCAGGGCCGGGCGCGACCTTTGCACCCCCTTGCCGCTGTGGTTTGAGAATCGCCGTCTTTGCTCGCGTCCAGGACGCGACGAAAGGAGTACCCCTATGAAGAAGCTCATGCATTGGGTCGCCGCCGCCTCGTTGGGCGTCAGCGGCCTCGCCTTTACGACCACCGCCCGCGCAGCGGACGACACGGTCGGCAACAAGTTCGACCGCACCGTGGACAAGACCAAGAACGCCGCCCACGACGCCAAGGCCAACTGGGAAAACGGCCGCGCCTATACCCTGCTCGCCCAGGTCTCCAACGCCTCGTTGACCAAGGGCGGCCTCGACGACCTGCTCGAACGTTTTAACGACGCCGACCGCAACCGCATTGGCACCTGGATCAAGGACAAGAACAACAAGGACAAGCTGGACATCCTCGACGGCCGCATCGCCCAGTTCCAGAAGGACTGGAAGGCCAAATACGGTTCGGACTTCAAAATCCACAAGGACAACGAAGTGTTCGGCAACGCGATGTTCACCGTCATCCAGGGCGAGATCGGTAAGGACGCGCAGCTCGCCGGTGAACGCGTCCCCGCCGGCGACAACACCAAGACCGGCAAGGACCAGAACCTGGAGAAGGGTCGCAACGTCGCCTACGTCGACGTCGGCGCCAGCCACGGCCTGCCCGAGCTCAAGATCCCCCTGATCCACGAGCTTCCGGACATGTGGAAGATCGACGTCCCTGACAGCGTGACCGGCCAGGTGCTCTACGACAACGTGCTCAAGCACCTGACGATGGTCAATGAGCACAAGGACCAGTGGCCCAGCGACGAGAACGACGGCTACCGGATGGTCACCCACCACCTGCTGATGGGAATCATGGACGTGAACGAGACCAACGCCGCCCAACCCGCCGGCGCCAAGCTAGGCGGCGACACCGCCAAGCCCGCCGAGCCGCAGAAGTAAGCCCGCGCGAGAACCAACCGCGCGCGCAGATCTCGTTTTCAACCCTCCCTTGCCCGGATGCGTCCACCCACGCGCATCCGGGTTTTTTGTCGAGAATGATTCACCTCAGAGACGCGGAGATCGCAGAGAAGACAAGGATTGGAGCTCACCAGGTTCAGAATCCGGATCTTTTCTCCGCGTCCTCTGCGTCTCTGCGGTGAGCCCTTTGGTGTGTTCCTAAGCCGCGAGTGGTTGCGTCGAGAGGTACAACCCCAGCATCCCCCGATCCATCTCGTCCATGTCCACCAGTCGCCCGGCCACGTCGAACTGCCTGCCATCCACCTTCTTCACCCGCGTGACCGCCAGCCAGCCCACCCACTCAGTCTTGGGCTGAGGCTGACCCGCCCCCGTGTCGATGAACGGGCAGATCCCCGCGTACGACGGCAGCTCGAGTCGCACGCGAATCTGGCTGTCCGTCCGCACATTCGCCTGGTCGGTGCGAAGCCGCACCCCGCCCGCCGAGAGATCCACGAGGTAGCCCAGCGGCTTGGCATCGCGCCGGGCAGCGTCCCACCGGTTGATCATCAGCGTCTGACCGCCCAGGTCGTAACGGCGATGCTCGCGCTGTTCGGCGGCGACGTCGCTCTTGGGCTTGAAGTGCCGGCCGGCGATCCGCTGGTTCTGGTGCAGGGTGGTCATGGCTTCCCGATGCTCCTCTGTGTTGTTCTGGCGATGACAGCAGGTGTATCGGTCAGCCTGTCGCCCCACTTTTGTTAATTTGGGTAATTTGGATAGACAAGGTCAACAATCGACTTATCGGACATCCCATGGTACTTTTGCCCGCCGGTCCTTTCCGTATCACAAGTGGGAGAGTTCCCTTCATGCGTTTCGCTTCGCTCCTGGTCGCGTCGATCCTGGTCTTCTCTACCGTCCGCGCCCCCGCCGCCGTCCGCGTGGATGACAATGAACTTCCCGCCGGGATGGTCCGCTACGACTCCCCCTACTACGTCGTCTACAGCGACCTGGAAAAAGAGCGCGTCCAGGAGGCCGTCCTCCGCATGACCCGGATGGCCGAGGAGTACCACGATCGCACCAAGGAGTTCTCCGGCGTCATCCGCACCAAGTTCCCCTTCTACCTGTTCCGCAACCCGCAGGATTATTACACCGCCGGCGGCATGGCCGGCTCCGCCGGGGTCTTCATGGTGCGCAACGGCGACGCCCGCTTGATGGCCATTGTCGGCGAGAAGAACACCGGCTTCACCTGGCACGTCGTCCAGCACGAGGGCTTCCACCAGTTCGCCCACGCCGTCATCGGCGGCGAGCTGCCCGCCTGGCTCAACGAAGGCCTGGCCGAGTATTTCGGCGAGGGCATCTACACCGGCGACGGCATGGTCACCGGCGTCATCCCGCCAGCCCGCTGCAAGCGCATCCAGGACTCGATCAAGAACCGCCGCTTCAAGTCCATCAAGTCCATGATGCTCCTCTCCCACCAGCAGTGGAACATGGAGATGAACAGCGCCAACTACGACATGGCCTGGTCCATGACCCACTTCCTGGCGCACGGCGACAACGGCAGGTACCAGGCCGCGTTCAGCCAGTTCGTCCGCGACATCGGCCGCAACCGCGCGTGGGACCGCGCCTGGGAGAACAACTTCGGCTCCGCCGAGGGCTTCGAGAAAAAGTGGAGCGAGTGGTGGCTCGCCCAGGACCCGATGGCGAGCAAGGATCTCTACCTCAAGGCCGTCGTCTCGACCATGGCCAGCTACGTCGGCCG
>DATBFY010000112.1:0-9373 GCA_036558265.1 Tepidisphaeraceae bacterium
TGCAAGAACCGGACGCCCCTGGGACAGCCTCGCGACCAACATAGAGAGAAAGCGAGCTGAAGGGCGGGGGCAGGCATCTCCGTCCTCGTCTTCGCGCCGACCTTCGCGTCTTCGCGGTAAATCCATCCGCACGTGCCCGCCGCCGCCGGACACGGTAGAATCACCGGCCGACGCGATGCCGGTCTACGCTTACAAGGCGATGCGGCACGAGCGCGGCCCTGCCGACGGCGCCCGCGCCGAGCACAGCGGCACGATCGCGGCCGACACGCCGCGGCAGGCGCGGGATCTGTTGCGCGAGCGGGGGCTGGTGGTGCGGGACCTGGCGGCCCAGGGCAAGGCGCGGGGACGCGCGGGCGCCCGGCGGGTCTCGCGGTCGATCCGGGCCCGAGTGACCGCGTTCGTCCGCGAGCTTTCGACCCTGCTGGCGGTCGGCGTGCCGATGCTGGAGGCGCTGGAGACGCTTGCGCGGCAGCACGCGGGACGGTTCCGGACGATCCTCCTGCTCCTGCGGGACCAGGTGGCCGCGGGCGCGAGCCTGGCGGCGGCGATGCGGGAGCACCCCGGCGTCTTCGACGAACTGGCGATCAACATCACCGACGTGGGAGAGGACGCCGGGACGCTGGACGCCTCCCTGCAGCGGCTGGCGGAGTTCCGCGAGCGGGGCGAGCAGTTCCGCGGGCGGCTGATGACGGCGTTGATCTACCCGGCGATCGTGCTAACGGTGGCGGTCGCCGCCAGCCTGTTCCTCATGGCCTTCGTCGTGCCGCGGATCCTGGAGCCGCTGATCGAGCAGGGACAGGCGCTGCCGCTGCCGACGCGGATCGTGAAGGGCGCGAGTGATTTCCTGATCGCCTGGTGGTGGCTCATCGCCGCTTGCGGTTTCGCACTGTTCATCGCCGTTGCCACGATCGTCCGCGCGCCGCGCGGGCGGCTCGCGTGGCACCGATTTCTCCTTCGCATCCCGGTGCTGGGGGATCTTGCGCGCAAGCAGGCGATCGTCCGCATCTGCGTGGTGATCGGCACGCTCTTGAAGAGCGGCGTGGTCTTCGTCCGCGCCGTGCAGATCGCCCAGCGTACGACCGGCAACCTCGTCCTGCGGCAAGCGCTCGTGGAGTGCGAGCGGGCGATCACCGCCGGCGGCGACATCGCTCAGGCGATCGAGCGCACCGGCGCGTTTCCGCCCATGGTCGTGCAGGTCTTCGCGGTCGGCCAGCAGTCCGGGCGGCTGGAGGAGATGCTCGAGCGCCTGGCGGAGACCTACGACCAGCAGGTCTCGACCGCCGCGGCGCGCCTGACGGCGATCCTCGAGCCGGCGCTGATCGTCCTGCTGGCGCTGGTGGTGCTGTTCATCGTGCTGGCGACGGTCCTGCCGATCCTGGAGGCTGGGAATGCGATTCAATAGAAGCGAGAAGCGAGAAGCGGGAAGCGAGAAGTTTCCGAGGGGGCGGGGCTTCAGTTTGATCGAGGTGATGATCGTGGTCGTGATCATCGGCCTGATGGCGGGGCTGATCACTTACGCCACTACGGGCTACCTGGAGAAGGCGAAAGTGAAACGGGCTAAAGCGGACATCACGACACTGTCCGGGGCGCTCGACTCGTTCTATCTCGACAAGGGGCGGTTTCCGGACAACCAGGAGGGCCTGAAGGCGCTGGTGCCGCAGTACATTAAAACGCTGCAGATCGATCCGTGGGGACATCCGTACCAGTACGTCCAGCCTGGGCGCAGCGGCCCGTTCGACCTGATCAGCTACGGAGCGGACGGCCGCGAGGGGGGCAGCGGCGCGGATACCGACATCACCAACAGCGACATCGAAGTCGCGCCGGCGAAGAAATGACTCGATTTTCGTGCCATCGCGCTCGCGGTTTCACCCTCATCGAGGTGATGATCGCCGTGGTCATTCTCGGCATCCTTGCCGGCGCCACCGCGCTCGCCTTCACCGGCCCGCTCCACCGCGCGCGAACCGTCGAGGCGATCGAGCAGCTTCGCTACCTCGACGCGTCCGCCCGCGATCTCGCCCGCCGCACCGGCCGGTCGGTCACGCTGGCATTCGACCTGTCCGAAAACATCCTCGAGCGCCGCGACCGCCCCGGCGGACCCGCCGTATTCCGCGCGAACATCCCCTCGCCGCTGCGGATCGACGCCGTCTGGCGGGGCCGCCAGCGGATCACGGATGGCCAGGCCCAGATCGCGGTCTCGCCGCTGGCCCTCTCCGAGACCTACGCCGTCAAACTCGCCGCGCCGCAGGGCGAGCGGTGGCTGCTGGTGAGCGGCCTCTCCGGTCAGACGAAGGTCCTGAACGATGATGCACAGGTCGAATCCATCCTGGAAGCGACGACGCCCCGGCGTGACGCTGATTGAGGTCGTCGCGGGCCTGGTCGTGCTGGCGGTCCTGGTCTCCTCGGTCACGCTGGCGCGCGGCCGCCTGATGCGGCAGTGGGCCGGCGCCGAGAAGCGGCTCCGGGCCGCCGACGCCGCGGATCGCCTGCTCGCGGGATGGCTCGGCAGCACCGCGGACGGCGCCGATGCCATTCCCGTGCCGGCGCGCGGGCCGCTGGAGGGCGTCGAAGGATGCATCTGGCAGACGGACCGCCTCGCGGATCCGGCCGCCGAGCGACTGGGGGCGATCCTCGTTCGCGTGGACGTGTTCGACGGCCGAGTGCGACTGCTGTCCGTGGACGTCCTCAAGCACATCCGCGGCCGCGCCGAGCCGCAGCAGGGGGGCCGGCCATGAAACGCGGGCGGGCCTTCACCCTGGTGGAGATGCTGCTGGCGGTCACGATCTCGGCCGTTTTGATCGGCGGCGTGTTGGCCGCGACCGCGGCCCTGTCGCGCGACCGCCGGCGGATGGAGGCGCGGGAATCGGCCGCGCAGTCACCTGCGGTCACCGATCTGGTTCGCCGTGACCTCGCCAGCGGCATCGCCCTGATCGGCTCACCCTCTTCCGAAGGATTCGAGCTGATCGCCTTCGGCGGCGTGAACCCGAAATCGCTCGGGCCGACCCAGCGCCTGGCGCGGGTCGTCTATCGCCTGACCCATCGAGGCTTGCTCATCCGCGAGCAGTCCTGGCTCGACGATCCCATCCGCCCGGATCGCTGGAGCGAGCTGGTGGCGACGGGCGTCAAACGCCTGGAACTCACCCCCATCTCCACCGACGCCGAGCCGGTCCTCCTGGGCGACGAGGTCGGCGAGCGCCTGCGGGCCCTGCGGCCCGTGCCTTCATTACCACCCGCCGCCGTGCGCGTGCCCTCGCGCCTGCGCGTGCGGATCGAGTTCACCGACGGCGTCGTAGATCGCGAGCTCGTGCTGAGATGACCATGCCGAACGCACGCATATTCCGCCGCCGCCGCCGCCGCCTCGCCCGCCGCCGCGGCTACGTCCTGGTCATGGTGCTGGCGCTGTTGGTCCTCTCCGCGACGCTGATGGTCGCCGTCGGCCGGGCCGCCATGCGCACCGCTATCGCCGCACGCAGCGCCGAGGACGACCTCCAGCGCCGCTGGGCCGTCGCGAGCTGCCGCAAGGCCGTCCTCCCCTATGCGGAACAAATCCTCTCCGCCTTGGAGCAGGAGCGCCGCCAGCCCGCGCCGCGATTCGAGACCTCGCTGCACCTGGGCCGCCAGACGCTCGCCCTGGTCATCGCCGACGAACAGGCCAAGGCCAACGTCAATGCCCTCCTCGACGGCACGGACCAAGCGCGGGCCGACTCGCGCCTCCGCCAGGGCCTCGCCGGCTCAGGCTTGCTCAACCGCCTGCGTCTCCGTCCGACCTATGGCCCGGTTATCCGATCGATTCAGACGCCGACCACCGGCCCCGCGACCCGTCCGCTCCTCTCCACCAACGCGCTCCACGTCGGCAGCTTCGGCCAGATCTTCGACGACCTGCCGCCCGCCCAGTTGCTCCGCCCGATGCCCGGCAGCCGCATCGCTGCCGCCGACCTCCTCACCTGCTGGGGCAACGGCGCCGTCAACGTCCGGCGCGCCACCGAAGCGGCACTGACGCTGGCCGCCGGCAGAAGCCTCACCGGCGTCGAGATCTCCCGCCTGATCGACGCCCGCAACAAGCTGTTTGAGCGCAAGGGCAACGAATCCTCCTTCGATACCCCCGCCGCCGACAACTTGCAGGACGCCATGAATAAGGCCATGTCCCAATCGATCCGCAACCGCGGCAACCTGGGCCTCGCGGAGCGCTCGACCTGTCACTCGCTCTGGATCGTCACGCGCACAGGGCGTCGGGATGAGTATGATCTGTTCGTCCTCGACCAGGCCAACGTGAACCGCCCACAGGTGTGGGCGTTCTCGTGGTGACGGCTGGCGAGCCCCGCTTCAGCGGGCGGGCCCGACACCGAAATGAACCTCCGCCAAACCAGCCTCGCCCTCTGGACCGCCGCCACCGCCTTCGCCGGCGCCGCGGTCGCTGCGCTGATCCTGGGCCTCCTCCTGCCCGTGCAGTTCTCCTCCGAGCACGACGCTCGATCCGATCGCCGCACCGCCGTCAGCTCCCGCACCTCGAACGACGCGATCCCCCTCGACGCCTTCGAATCCATCTGGGCCCTCGACCTCCGCAAACCTCTCACCGAATCCGCCTCCGCCACCACCGCCACCGCGTCCACCGCGGCCACCGACGCTGGTCCTTTCGTCCTCGTCGGCACGATCGGCGATTCGCTGGCGATGATCCGCACCGCCTCGGGCGCCGTCGAGGTCAAGGCAGTCGGCGAACAGGTCAACGGCGTCAAGATCCTGGCCATCCGCCCCTCGCAGATCGACGTCGAGATCGCCGGCCAGCGCAAGACCTTTATCCGGCCCCGCGAGCCGGGTGGAGGTTGAAGCATGCCGAGCGCTCCCTTCATCATCCTGCCCGGCGACGTCTGGCGCATCCGCTCACCCGGCGCGACCGACGAGGTCGAGCCCGATCGCGACGCCATCCCCGCCGACATTGCCGCCGCCGTCGCCGCCAGGCTCCGCCAGCGCGGCTACCGGGGCCAGGGCACGCTCCTCGCCCTCCCCGCAACCTGGTGCCTCGCCGCCACGATCGCCACCGGCGACCTGCCCCCCCACGACCGCCACGCCATGGCGTTCCGCCTCGAGGAGAAGCTGCCGCTTCCAGCCGAAAACTTCACGGCCGACTTCATCCCCGCCGGCGACGGTCGCGCCTTAGGCGTCTGTGTCCCTAACGAAAAGATCCAGCCCCTTGTCCAGGCCCTCGAAGAGGCCGGCGTCATCGTCCAGTCCATCGCGCCCGTCGCCCTGGTCGCGCTTCAGGACTGGACCGCGCACGCCAGTTCGGCCGGCGAACCCGGCATCCTCGTCTGGGGCGAACGCGGCGCCGGGGTCAACGTCTTCGCGATCGACGAGCATCACCGGCCGCTCACCTGGTCGCTGCTCCCGCCGCAGTCCGACCAGCTCAACCTTCAGATCGAACTCGCCCGCGCCAACCTCGATTCCGACGTCGAGCCGCTCGCGCTCGATGTCGACCCTTCCATGTCGATCCCGGACGACCCCCGCCATCTCGACGCGGCACTGGACAACGCCGCCGCCGACGCCCTGGGCGGACACACGACCCTGTGGATCGAGTTCCGCCGCGGCGCGTTGGCGGTCGCGGATCCGCTTCGCGTGGTCCGCCGGCCGCTCAACGCCGCGCTCGTCGCCGCGATCGTCCTCTGCGTGTGTCTGATCACCATGTTCCTCTATCGCGGCTGGCGGTACGACCGCCTCGCCCGATCGTATGAAGACCAGCTCGCGGCCCAGTTTCACAGTGAGTTTCCCGGTTGGCCCGTGCCGGGCAACGTCCGTGCTGTCGTCGAGAGCGAGCGAAGGCGGCTGACGATGCTCGGCTCGTCCGCCCTTCCCGCCGAAGCGCGGCAGTCCGCACTGCGCGTCCTTCACGACGTGCTCGCCAAGGTCCCGCCCGATGCCAAGGTCAACTTCGACCACCTGACCTTCAACGAAGCGTCTGTCGAACTCCAGGGTCACTGCCGCGCCTACGAGGACGCCGACGTCCTCGTCGCCGCCGCCAAATCCGCCGGCATGGACGTCCCGCCCCCGCAGATGCGCAAGGACGCCGACGGCCAGTGGAGCTTCGTCGTCCGGGGCAACAGGCAGCCCAAGGTACAAACCCAGGACGCCGCCTCGGCAGGGGGGATCCCATGACCGCCGCCCGCCGGACCGCGCTGCTGACGGTTCTGCTCGCCTGCGTCCTGGCGTGGCTGCCCCTCACGTGCGCCCGCATGTCCCGCCTGCGCGACGACGCTGCGACCGCCGAGCTGAACCTGTCCGAGGGCCGCCTGGCGATGTCGCAGATCCGCCAGTGGCGTTCGTCTCCCGGCCGCGCCGCGCCCGTGCCGATGCAAACCCCGCAGCTCACCCAGAATCTCCGCGATGCCGCCACCGCCGCGGGCCTGGCGGACGCGCCCGGCAGCGAGCCGGGCAACCCCAGCCGCATCGCAAATAGCGACTTCAGCGAGCTCCCGGTCTTCCTCCGCTTCGAGCCGCTCACGCTCAAGCAGCTCACCACGTTCCTGCATACGCTCGCGCAGATCGACCCCAACTCCCGCGCCAAGTCAATCGAGCTCTCGCCACCCGAGCAGGCCGATAAATCCGACCACGACCGCTGGACCGCCGACGTCGCCGTGGGCTACCTCACCTATACGCCGCAGAAAAGGGGCACGGCACCGGCGGAATGAGTGGGATTTCTCCGAGAAATTCGTCGGTCCGGGCCTGATTCGTTATCATCCCATTGGGAATGACAGGTCCGCTCTACAAGGTGATGCTGATTGCCGTCGCGGCGGGTTGTCTCGCCGGCTGTCACGGCGGAGGCGGACCGACCGTCACCGCCAACCCGCCCTCGCCCGATGGCGCGCTCGCGCACCAGGAGAACGAGCGCGCATTCGCTTTGATCCAGGAGGGTAAATACGACCAGGCCGAGACGATCCTAAAGAAGGCCATCGCCGCCGACCTCACCTTCGGCCCCGCGCACAACAACCTCGGTCTGGTCTACTACTATCAGAAGCGTTATTACGACGCCGCCTGGGAGTTCGACTACGCGATCCGCCTGATGCCCTACCAGCCTGACCCTCGGAACAACCTGGGCCTGGTGTTCGAGGAAACCTGGAAGTATGCCGACGCCGCCGACGCCTACGAGCGCGCCCGCAAGATGGCCCCGGATAATCCCGAGTTCATCGGCAACCTGGCGCGCGTGCGCATCAAGCGCGGCGATCGCGACAACCAGACCCGCGAGCTTCTCGAGGAACTGACCTTCAAAGACCCCCGCCCCGAGTGGCGCGACTGGGCCCGCACCAAGCTCTTCGAGTTCAACGCCCGCCGCCCCGAGACCGCGCCGACCACCAAGCCCGCGCGATCCGACCAATGAGAAGCAACGAATCCCCGGTCACTTCGACCGGGGATTCGTCGTAGTCAGAGACTGAGGATCCGCGGCGCGCCGGCGTCCATGTCGGCCAGGCGGTTGCCGACGGCACTGCCGCCGTCGGTCCCCTTGCCGCGCCGGACGCTGGCGCCAAAACGGATCTTCTTGGTCAACACTCGGACGCAGCCGTCGGCCGGATCCACCAGTTCCCGCGTCCCCACCGGGACGAAGCCCCGGGAGATCAGGTACTGGCGGTGGCACTCGAACGCCTCCAGTGCGGTGGCGTGGGTGCGGATCCCTTCCTTATCGACGGTGCAGAGCGTCCCCGTGCACCCCTCGGCGGGGGTGCCGCACAGGTGCTTGCGCATCGGAAACCTCGCATGTAACGCGCGGCGGAGTCACCGGCCGTCTGTCGGCCCGTGGGCCGCGCTCGCCAGGATCAAGTCCGCCCCAATGCCGGCCATTGGCGGCATAGGGGGCACAAGTTGTCCGGCGATGGCGTTACACGGGGCGTTCCTTTGATCCATGAGTGACGACCGGGATACCGACCGCCTGACAACAGGCCGGACTCCGCCGATCGAAACGCCGCGACGCTTCCGCGGTATGCGCCAGCATGAGACCCCTCGCGCTCGCCGTCGCTGTCGGATTCCTCTTCTGCTCCGCACCCCTCTCCCGCGCCGCCAACCTCTACGTCAGCCCTGACGGCAACGACGCCTGGTCCGGCCAGAGCGCGAAGGGCAATGCCGACAAGACCGACGGCCCCCTCGCTACGCTCGCAGGCGCACGCGACGCCGTCCGCAAGCTCAAATCCGCCGGCCCCCTGAAAGAGCCTGTCACGATCCTCATCGCCGACGGCACTTACGCACTTACTGAGCCCCTGGTCTTCACCCCTGCCGACAGTGGCACGGCAGAAGCCCCTGTCACCTACCAGTCCGCCGACGGCGCTAAGCCCGTCTTCACCGGTGGCCGGCGCATCACCGGCTTCCAGGCCAATGCCCACGGTAGCTGGACGACGGTCATCCCCGAAGTCAAAGCCGGCAAGTGGTACTTCGAACAACTCTGGGTCAACGGCCACCGCGCCCAGCGGGCACGCCACCCCAACAAGTTCACCTTCCACGTCGCCTCGCGTGTCGATGACGGCAAGGGCAAGCCAGACACCCGCAAGGAAGGCTATTCCGCTTTCAAGATGCGCCCCAACGAGATCGGACTACTTGCCAACGTCCCGAAGGAGCGCCTGTCCGACGTCACCGTCATGTTCTATAACAACTGGGATACGCATCGCGCTCGCGTCGCCTCGTTTGACCCCGCCAGCAACCTGCTTACCCTCACCGCCCCCACCCACCGCGCTTATGGCCAGGATCAGGCCAACCAGCGCTATCACCTGGAGAACTTCAAAGAGGCTCTGGATGCCCCCGGCGAATGGTTCCTCGACCGCGACGGCACGCTCTTTTACAAGCCGCTGCCCGGCGAGGATCCCGCCACCGCCGAAGTGATCGCCCCCGTCTTGGGCGAGTTCATTCATTTTGACGGCAAGCCCGCTGAAAAGCAGTTTATCGAATACATCACCCTCCGCGGCCTTTCGTTCCAGCACGGCCAGTGGATCCTACCCGCCAAAGGCCAGGGCGATTCACAGGCGGTCGTCTCCATGCCCGGCATGATCAATCTCGACGGCGCACGACACGTCACGATCGATCATTGCGAACTTGCCCACGTCCCCACATACGGCGTCTGGTTCCGCTCCGGCTGCCAGGACTGTGCCCTCACCCACTCGTACATCCACGACCTGGGCTGCGGGGCGGTGCGCATCGGTGAGATGAAAGTCCCTAATGAGTTGACCGCAACCGCCCGCATTACCGTGGATAACAACATCCTTGGCGAAGGTGGCCGCATCTTCCCCGACGCCGTGGGTGTCCTGATCGGCCACAGTCCCGACAACGCCGTCACCCACAACGAGATCGCCGACTTCTACTACACCGGCGTATCCGTCGGCTGGGTCTGGGGCTACGGCCCGAGCGT
>DATBFY010000113.1:0-3549 GCA_036558265.1 Tepidisphaeraceae bacterium
CCGATCGCTGGGCTGAAGCGAAGTCTTTTCAGCCTCCGCGCTTATGTCGAGCTGCTCAAATCGGCCGTCAAGATCACGGTGGTGGCGGTGATTTTCTGGAAGGCGGTTTCGGGGGATCTGCGAAACGTGCTGATGTTCAGCACCCAACCGCCCTCGATCGCGGCGCAGCACACCGTGAGCATCGCGGGGAAGGCGTTGACGCGGTCGGCGGTCTTCTTCCTCTTCATCGCGGCGCTGGACGCACTCTACCAGCGCTGGCAGTACCACAAGGGACTGCGGATGAGCAAGGAAGAGGTCAAGCAGGAATACAAGGAGCAGGAAGGGGATCCCGAGCACAAGGCCCACCGCAAGCGTTTGCACGAGGAGATCACGTCGGAGTCGATGTTGAACCAGGCGCGGCGGGCCAATGCGGTGGTCACCAACCCCGAGCACCTCGCCTGCGCCTTGCGCTACGACCCCGACCAGGAGGAGGCGCCGCGGCTTTTGGCGAAGGGTAAAAGCTTTATGGCCCAGCGGATCCGGGAGATCGCCAAGGAGGAGGACATCCCGATCGTCCGGGACGTGTCGCTGGCGCACGCGCTGTTTGCGCTGGAGCTGGACACGCAGATTCCCGAGGAGCTGTTCGACTCGGTCGCCGAAGTGCTCAAGTGGGTGGAAGCGGTGCTCAAAGCCGAGGGGGCAGCACCGCCGTGGGCCAAGCCCGCCCGGGGGCCGGAAGACGCCGACGGGGACGCGTCGGAGTCAGAACCCGCCTGAATCGCCCGTGGGGGAAAAATCGAACACCCGCCTGCAACGCCTGCCCGCACGTTTCGATAACTGGGCCGAATCCAGGGTGGATTCAAATCAGCGGAAACCCAACGGACATCTTTAACTCTCGAAAGGAGAAACTCACATGTCCTTTTTAGGTGATATCGCGAAGGTTGCTGGCGGCGTGATCGGGAACGCGGTCCTCCCCGGCGTCGGTGGCATGATCGGTTCTGCGGTCGGCGGCATGGTGGGCGACAAGCTTGGCGACATCGCCGGCGGCGCCTTGGACGAGGTCAAGAAGAACCCGCTCGGGGCGCTTCTAAACCCCGCGGGCCTGGCGAGCAAGTACGTGGACGGGGCCCTGAAGGAGATGGGCGTGCCCGCCCCGTTCCGGCAGCTCGCCCAGTTCGCGACCGACCCGATGGGGTCGATCCTCGGCCAGCTCCACCTCCCCAGCCCGATCCAGTGCGGGTGCCATGGGACCGACGGCGCGCCTCACAACGGCGACCTGAAGACCAACGGCAACGACGTGGTCGATACGGGCCGTTACCTGATCAGCGCGAAGGAAAACGAAGTCAAGATCTACGACAAGCAGACGAACACGTGGGTCAAGTGCGAGGGCGACCCGCACGGCTCGACGAGCGACGGCGACAAGTTCCAGTTCCACGACAACGCGACGATCACCCTGCCCGACGGGAGCGCGGTCAAGATCAAGACCACCCCGAAGGATGCGAACGGCGTGGCGTACATCGACAAGGTCGCGGTGCTCAAGGGCGACGAGGCGGTCGTGATGAGCGGCTTCCATGACGGGCGCGAAGGCGTCAACATGGGCGAAGTGTTCCACAACGCCGGTGAAGTCGACAACATGTGGAAGGACGGGACCGTGCTCCGCGCCGGGAACCAGGTCGATGACCTGTACTACCAGTGCGGCGGCAAGGAGATCAAGGGCAGCGATCCCAGCCAGCGCTGGGGCGAGATCAACATCGACGGCCATGGCGGCAAGTATGAGCCGGGCGACGACACCTGCCCGAAGTGGCCGCCGATCCCGTTCCCGTTCCCCAAGCTGCCCTTGCCGTTCCCCAAGCCGTTCCCGCTTCCCCTGCCGTTCCCGTTCCCGAAGCTGCCGTTCCCGATCCCGGGCGGTAACAACGGCGGGACGCCCCCGACGAACCCCGGCACGCCGGGCAACCCGGGCACGCCGGGCACTGGCGGGTGCGGCCACACGGGTGGCTCGACCGGCACCAGCGGTGGCGGGTCGATCTTCGAGAAGATCTTCGAGATCCTCCAGAAGCTGCAGGATCAGCTCAACACGAAGGTCAAGGATCTGGACGGTCTGGATCCCAACCAGGACAAGGCCGCGCTGGACAAGGGCCTCTTTGAAGTGCAGCAGCTCCAGCAGCAGATGACCCAGCTGACGTCGATGGCGACCAACCTGTCGTCGGCCGACCACAACAGCAAGAAGGGCATCGTCGACAACTTCAACATCCGGTAACCCGACCGGAGCGTTTAACGAATCGGGTCCTCGGGGCAGGTCGGTCAGAACAGGCCGGCCTGCCCCTTTATCGCTCGGTGCGTGCCCCGCGTGGGGCGCGCGAGCGAAGTAGTGGAGATTTGACGCGGAGAAGTGCGGACCGCGCGGCGCGCGATTGACTAAGTCGCGTCGCGGCGGGTGGATCAACGTCCGGGAGGCTAGTCATGTCCATTCGAATTGGCGATCGTCCGGTGGGGATGGTGGTGTCGATTCCCGAGCCGGTGCCGACGCCCGAGCCGGTGATCGTGAAGGTGAAGGTTCCGGCGCCCCCGATCCCGCCCGATATGCCGCCGACGGCGGCACCGCCGGCGGAAGGCTCGGTGAGCGCGGCGGGGTTGCCGACCGCCGCCGTGCCCGCCGTCGCCGTTGTGGCGCCGGTCACGCAGCCGGTGGAGGCGGATCCGTGGTCGAGGCCGCTGGGCCTGTTCGCCGAGAACCGGATGCTGCGGTTCCTGCACCTGGACACGATCATTGGGTGGGTGTTCCAGGTCCGCAATGACTGGTGGTACGCGGGGTCGCTGCCGACGGCGAACAAGGATCCGCAGCCGTCGGAGGAGTACGAGCGTCAGCGGGCCGCGGCGGTGTCGCGGCTTCGCAAGTCGGAGTGCGCGGGCGCGCCGGCCGATGCCGCCGACTGCCGGGCCGTGACCGAGGTCGTGGACGTGTGGAAGCACCACGACCTGGTGCATCACGACGACAGGCTGCGCAGGAACCGGAACGTGCTGTAATCCGAGCGTCTTCGTGCGCGGGTCTGCCGCGTCACACGACGTCATCCTAAGCGAAGCGCGAAGGATCTAGTCCCGACTGCCGAATCGGTCTGATTCACCAGTCGGGGCCAGATCCTTCGGTCGTTTGAAACTTGCTCAGGATGACGCGAGGCGCGCGCATGTCCGGGGGAAGCACCGTGCAACGCAATAGTATAAACACCGACAATCTCTCCGGTGGACGCGCGAGCATTGGGGCGAGCGCGTCAACTCGCGAAAGTCTTAACCATCGGAGAATTGCCAAGTGTCGTTCGACATCCGCAGCAACTCGTACAGCGTATTCAGCGCCGCGCACCTGTCGGGACTCTTTGATGACGTCAAACTTCCCAAAGCCGTGGGTCATCCGGGCGTGGCGCCGGACCAGGTGATCGACGCGAACGCGGCGACCAAGCAGCAGATCCAGTCCACGTTCAAGGAGCAGTTCGGGGAGTACGCGGCCGACCCGCAGAAGTTCCACGCGCTGATGCGCGAGGTGTACGGGGACAGCTACGACGTGGGCAAGGCCGA
>DATBFY010000114.1:0-14029 GCA_036558265.1 Tepidisphaeraceae bacterium
GGGGCGTGCATGATCGAGAGATTCGCCATCGACGCCTGGTCGGTCAGGCCGTTGGTCAGGAGCACGATGATCGAAAAGATCATGGTGGTCGCGCCGACGACGGCAGTACCGATGAGCACGGGCTTGGCGGTCGCCTTGAACGTGTTGCCGGCGCCGTCGTTCTCCTCGAGCAGCTCCTTCGCAACCTTGAAGTTCACCTTGAAGCCGAACTTACCCTGCACGTCCTGCTCGACGTTCGGTATTTCTTCAATCTGCGACAGCTCGTAGACGGACTGGGCGTTGTCGGTGACCGGGCCGTAGGAGTCGACGGCGATGGTGACCGGCCCCATGCCCAGGAAGCCGAAGGCGACCAGGCCGAACGCGAAGACCGCCTGCACGCTGCTGGCGAGCATGAGGTTCTCGGGGAACATGGTGCTGATGCCGTAGGCGCCGGCCATGAGCGCGGCGATGACGATGCCGCCGATCCAGAAGGCGCTGAAGTTTCCTGCGGTGAGCCCGGCGAGGATGTTGAGCGATGCGCCGCCCTCGCGGCTGCTGGTGAGCACCTCGCGGGTGTGGGTGGAGTGGACGCTGGTAAAGAGGGTGGTGACCTCGGGGATGATGGCTCCGGCGAGGGTACCGCAGGTGATGATGCTGGCGAGCTTCCACCAGAGCGCGCCGCCTTCCATATCCTTGATCAGCACGTACGAGGCGATGTAGGTGCAGGCGATCGAGATCAGGGAGGCGAGCCAGACCAGGGAGCGCAGGGGGCTCTCGAAGTTCATGCGGCGGACGTCGGCGTAGCGCCTGGCGGCGACGGTGTGGTTGACGAGGTAGGCCAGGCCGGATGCGATGAGCATGACCAGGCGCATGACGAAGATCCAGACCAGGAGCTTGACCTGGTTGTCGTGGTTGGGGATGGCCAGCAGGATGAAGGTGATGAGGGCGACGCCGGTGACGCCGTAAGTTTCGAAGCCGTCGGCGGTGGGTCCGACGGAGTCGCCGGCGTTGTCACCGGTGCAGTCGGCGATGACGCCGGGGTTGCGGGCGTCGTCCTCCTTGACGTTGAAGACGATCTTCATGAGGTCGGCGCCGATGTCGGCGATCTTGGTGAAGATGCCGCCGGCGACGCGAAGGGCGGCTGCGCCGAGCGACTCGCCAATCGCGAAACCGATGAAGCAGGGCCCGGCGAGGGTGACGGGGACGAAGAGCAGGATGATGAGCATGAGGATCAACTCGACGCTGATCAGCACCATGCCGATGCTCATGCCGGCTTGGAGGGGGATATCGCAGCAGGGCCAGGCGCGGCCGGAGAGCGAGCCCATGGCGGTGCGGCTGTTTGCGAAGGTGTTGATGCGGATGCCGAACCAGGCGACGGAGTAGGAGCCGGCGATGCCGATCAGGCTGAAGAGGAGGATGGTGAGGACCTTGACGGGGGTGGAGATCTGCGCGGCCTCGTGGACGATGGTGCCGGCGGGCCCGGCCGGCTCGGCGACGGCGGTGGGGGAATGGCTGCCGGTCAGGAAGCCAAAGTAGGCGACCATGATCGCGGCGATGAAGACCCACAGGAGCAGGATGAACTTTCCCTGGGTCTTGAGATAGGTTTTGCAGGTTGCGTAGATCAGCTCGGAGACGTCGAGCATCGAGCGATGGACGGGCAGGCGCTTAAGGCGGCGGTAGTAGTAAAGGCCGAACAGCAGGCCGGCGACGCAGATTACCAGGCCCCAGGTCAGCAGCGTATGACCCCCGATTCCCCCGGTGCCGTCGGGCCCAGCGAAGAACCGCACGCTGTTGAGGTCCGGGAGCCGCAGGTCCGCGTCGCTCGCGTGCGCCACCACGGGCGCGAGAAAGGCGAGCGGGGCGGCAATCAGAACGTTGGCGACGACGGCCCGGGGGGCCGGGCGCCGGTTGGTTGGCATGGTCATGGGTGCTAGACCCTCCATGGTTGGTGGAGAGAGAAATGAGGGTGCGATCGTTTCCGCGCGTCCGCTTCCAAATACCTGTTGGCGGTGATGATAACCCGGTGGGGCAATAAGGCCAATCCCGCTTGGCGCGGCCCGAACAGTTGGCGATTAGGAGATATCGTGCCTGCGCGCGCGGAAGAGGAGACGACGCCCGCGGCAGATCTGCCGCGCGGGCGTCTATACCAATGCTTCGTGCGCGAACGCCGCTTGTGTGCGGTCGATTACCCGGCCTTTACGCCGTGGGAGTGAAAAGGGGCCATCCAGAATTTCCTCACACCGGAAGCGCCGGGGGAGTTGCGCCGGCGAAATTCTGGATGTCCCCTTTTCCCCGTTGGTTACTTGGCCTTCACGTCATAGCACAAAAGCAGGTCCTGATCGCGCACGTAGAGCTTGCCGTTGGCGATCACCAGGTGAGGCCAGGCGTTGAGCTGACTGCGGTCGGGCTGGTTGAAGCGGCCGTGCTCGACGACCTTGGCGGGGTTGGCCTCGATGAGCACGAGGGTGCCCTTGTTCTCGTCGCGGAGATAGAAGCGGCCGTCGGCGTAGGCGAGGGTGCCCTTGCCGCAGACGTCCTTGTCCTTCCACTTGGCTTCGCCGGTCAAGAAGTCCTGGCAGACCCAGCCCTTGCCGTCGGAATAGCCGTAGACGTTTCCGTCGACGTAGATCACGCCACCGTGGTGGTTGACCATGTTCTTCTTGGCGTAGACCTGGGTGGCCTTGAACTTGCCGCCGGCGTCGGGGTCGATCTTGAAGAGGTTCTCGCCCTCGCCGTAACCGGCGCAGACGTAGACGTAGTTGTCGTGGACGATCGGCGTGGGGATGACCGCGACGCGGCCCTTGCGCGGCGTGCGCCAGAGCACCGAACCGTCCTTAGGCGAGAGGCCGGCGAGCGTGCGGTCAGTGGACGCGATGATCTGCGTCACGCCGCCGATCTGGGCCATGACCAGCGGGATGTACTGGATGCCCTCGGCCAGGTCCTTGGATTGCCAGACGAGCTTGCCGGTGTGCTTGTCGAGCGCGACGACGGTTCCCTTGCGGCTGCCGGTCGTGCAATAGACGTTGTTCTCATCTACCAGGAGGGAATCGCTGTTGCCCCAGGTCGGGGTCTTGCCGCCGAAGTCCTTGTTGAGGTTGGCGCGCCACTGTTCCTTGCCGTCGGCGGCGGCGACGCAGACGACGTCGGAGGTCTCGCCCAGGGCGTAGACGCTATCGCCATCGACGGTCGGGGTGGCGCGCGGGCCGGGGCCGCGGTGATCGGGGTCGGAGCCGGGGCCGATCTTCGCCTTCCACAACTGGCTGCCGTCATCCTCCTTGAGCGCGATGACGTAGCTGGCGTCGTCGATCTTGCCGGCGGTGAAGATGCGGCCGTTGGCGATCGAGACGGTGGCGTAGCCGTTTCCGACGGTCTTGACCTTCCACGCCAGCGGCGGTCCGGCCTTGGGCCATTCCTTGAGCAGGCCGGTCTCGTGGGAGACGTTGTCCCGTGCGGGTCCGCGGAACTGGGGCCAGTCCTTGGCGATGTCCGCGCCCGCCAGCGACCCGCCGAGCAGGCCTAATCCCGCCAACACGAACGCCGTTGCCAAACGCTTGCCGATCTTCATGGGCCTTTGTCCTTCGCGAAAGAATCGCGCGCATGCCACGTGTGCCGCACGTATCCAACAGGTCAACACTTGTACGCCGGCGCCAGACCCACGTTGCGGTGGCGGGCCTTGCTCCCCAAAACGGGTGGGGCGCTGGGAAATTGCGTCGCATGGATGCGCGTTTGTCTTTTGTACCCGCGGGCCCTACCCTGTGCCACTCGCATGGCCATCGCCCCCGTCCCGCTCGCCCGGATCGACTTCGAGGACCCGACCATCTGGGCGGTGCTGATCGGGTGGGTCATGTCGGTTACGCTGCACGAGTTCGCCCACGGGCTGGTGGCCTGGTGGGGGGGCGATTACACGATCCGCGAGCGCGGGGGGCTGACGCTCAACCCGTTCCAATACGTCGACCCGCTGATGAGCCTCGTGCTGCCGGTGGTCTTCCTGATGATGGGGGGTATCCCGCTGCCGGGCGGGGCGACGTACGTGCGGCGGGACCTCTTGCGTTCGCGGGGGTGGAACTCGGCGGTGTCGGCGGCCGGGCCGGCGATGAATCTCCTGCTCTTCGGCTTGCTCGCAATCCCGTTGATGCCGGGTTTCGGGTGGATCAACTTGAGCGTCAGCCCGACGGAATGGACGACGGCGCAGAAGTTCGTGTCGTCGATGTGCTTCCTGCAACTGCTGTCGGTGATCCTGAACCTGGTGCCCGTGCCGCCGCTGGACGGTTTCGGAATCATCTCGCCGTATTTGCCGGACGACGTGCGCGTGCGTCTGACGACGCCGCCGCTCAGCTCGATGCTGTTCTTCGGGTATTTCCTGCTGCTGTGGCAGGCGCCGGGGTTCATGGGGATGATCGACAATGGGATGCAGGCGATCATGGGGCGGGAACTTTACGCAGTCGCCGGCGGGGGCTTCTTCGCCGTGTTCTACGCGCGATGACGTGAGCTTCGCACCAGAGGGTTGCTGGCATCCCCCGTCCCATCGGTTATCCTACGCCCGCCCAAGTCGAACGGATCCCATCTCCCCGTGCTGATCGACCGCCAGAGCCTCCGCGACAGTGCCGCCTGGATCGTGATCGCGCTGGTGACGTTGCTGGGCTCGACGCTGGCGTACATCATCTACGCCGCCCGCGCGCCGGCGGGGCCGTCGGGCGGGAGCGTGCCGGGGCTGGTGTTCGCGGGCGTGGGGACGCTCATCATCCTGTTCGCGTGGGCGCTGACGATCCGCAGATGGCGGCGGTCGGCGCGGATCGGCAGGGCGTACACGTGGCTCCAGGGGCACGTCTACCTGAGCATCATCAGCTACCCGATCATCCTCTATCATGCCGGGTTTCGCCTGGGCGGGCCGTTGACGACGGCGCTGATGGGCGCGTTCACGCTCTGCTACGTCAGCGGCGTGCTGCTGCTGCTCGTGCAGCAGGTCGTGCCGCGGCTGATGGTGAGCGAGGTGCCGCTTGAGACGATCTACGACCAGATCGATCATGTGGCGCGGCAGAACCTGGCGGCGGCGGATCAGTTGATCGAAGCCCACGCCGTCGTCGCCGCGACCGTGCCGGATCTGGGGGAGGATGAGTTCCAGGCCACGGCGGCAGCGTCGCGCGCGCCCACGGCGCCGGCGGAACTGCGGGCGTTTTACGACACGCGGGTGCGGCCGTACCTGGCGGCGGGGATGCGGCCGGCGACGCGGTCGAAGCGCGTGGGCGTGCTGGCCTGGTGGATTGCTGCGGCGCGGGATGCGTTGATGTTGCGCCGCGGACAGCCCGCGCCGGTCTCGCGCGAGGATTTCGCCGCCGCCCGCGCGAAGCTTCCCGGCCTTCGAACGGTGCTTGACACGCTGGAATCGTTCACCGAGCAGCGCCGGCAGTTCGCGCTGCAACGGCGGCTGCACCACCTGTTGCACGCGTGGCTGCTGATCCACGTGCCGACGGCGTGGATCATGATCGTGCTGTTGCCGCTGCACGCGGTGATGTCCGTTCGGTACCTCTGAGACTTTCGCGGGGCTCTGTCGCCCCTAGGGGGCTGAACCATTCGCTGCGTCTTCTACCCACGGCTTACGCCGTGGGCCATGCTCTGTCGCCGCTCCGCGGCTGGTTATTTGCGCCGATCCTCGAAGTAGCGTTCGAACAGCTTGTCGCCGTCGATGCGCTCGGCCGCGTTGTGGGGGCAGGCGTAGACGCAGCTCGGCTCCTCGATCTCGCCCAGGCAGTTGTCCAGGTCGCAGACCATCGCCCGCCGGCCGATGCCGTGCTGGCCGGTCATCAGGTCGACGACCTCCACGTCCTCGTGAAGGGTGATGTTGCCGTAGGGGCAGTTCTCGGCGCAGGCCCCGCAGCCGACGCAGTAGTTCTCGATGATGATCGGCAGCCCCTCCTTGCGGTGGATGGCGTCCACGGGGCAGTGGGCCAGGCACTTGGGGTCGTGGCACGAGCGGCAGGACGTGGTCACCAGGTACTTGTCGAAGCGCAGGCCCTCGCGCGTCAGCCGCGTGATCGTGTTGTGCGTCTGCGCGCAGGCCTTGACGCACTCATCGCAGCGCGTGCACCGCTCCAGGTCCAGGACCAGCAGGCTCTGGCCCTGGTAGATCTCCTGGACGAAGAAATCCGAGAGCAGCGCCTCGCGGTGGGCGATTTGTTCCGGCGTCAGCGGCGCGGCGGACTTTTCCCCAGCTTTGGGCCGCACGTATTCCTTCGCCCGAGCCACGAGCTCCTCGCGCACGCCGGGATACTGGGCCATGACGTTGTCGAAATCGTCCTTGGCGATCCGGATCATCTCCACGTCATCGAGCGCCGTGCACGTGGTCGTGCGCAGGTGCGGCTCGAGGAGCAGGCCCACCTCGCCGAAGGTGCTGCTCTGTGCCATGTAGCGCAGGACGCGGTGCTGGCCGTCCGCCTGGGCCTTCTCCACCTTCACGTGCCCGATGCGGACGATGAAGAAGCTGTCCGCCCGCTCGCCCTGGCGGCAGATCAGGTCGCCGGGCCGGCACCGCACCAGCGTCGAATGTTCCGCGAGCGTCTTGAGGAACGCATCATCCACCTCCGCGAAGAGCGGGGATGCCCGCAGGTTGTTGTTCACGCCGCGATTGCGGTAGATCCGCTCCAGGAGCACGCGGAAGTCGCGATTGCGCGCCAGCACGTCCAGGAAGTTGCGGGTCATCTCGATGACGACCGTGTCGTCGCTGCCCGCGCGCACGGTGGCCGAGCGCCGCTGGTGGTTGATGCAGCTCGCCTCGCCGAAGATCGCGCCCTCGCCCATGACCGCGATCGGGCGCTGGCGATCCAGGTCGATCGGCGCGTCGATCGGGATGAAATCGCGGCTGGACCCGTGCACCGCCGACACCGTGCCCGACGGGCTGATCCTGGGCTTGAACAATCCCAGCCGTACCAAGAGCCCGCCCTTTTTCTCGTCCGCCCGCGCCGGCGTGGCCGCGTCCGCCGCCTGCTCCAGGTAGACCGTCACCGACCCTTGCTTGATGTAGAAGGCCGTCCGCCCGTGCTGGCCCTGTTGGCAGATCACCTCGTCCTTGCCGAACCGCCGCAGCGCCACACCGTCCTGGCTGCGCTGCAGGAAGTTGTAGTTCACGCGGCTCACGTCCAGGAGCGGCAGCTCGCGCTTCATCTCCTCGGGGGTGAGCAGCTTCTCGCCCCTTGCTTCGTCCACGCTCAGGCCCTGGAACTTGAAGCCGCTGTAGGTGATCGCGCCGGTGGGGCAACTGATCATGCACTCCCCGCAGTTGACGCAGCCGCTGTCGCCCATCTTGAGGCCGGCGTCGAAGCCGATGGCCGTCCTGGCCCCCTTGCCGCTGCGGCCGATCACGTCGTTCTTGACGTCCGCGCACGCGCGAACGCACCGGTCGCACAGGATGCACGCGGCGTGATCGATCGCGATCGAGAAGTTGCTCCGGTCGGCCGCCTTCACGTAGCGCACGTCCCGCGGCGCGAACGCCGAGCGCTTCGCCCACCGCGCCCCGATCAGCTCCCCCTTGTCGTTGCTCACGCCCGCCAGGAGGCCGTACGCGATGCCCATCCGCTCCAGGTCGCACTCGCCGTGCCTGCCCTTCGCGCAGGGCACCGGGTGATCGGCCAGCAGCACCTCCAGCAGCGTCCGCCGGGTCTTTTCCAGCCGCTCGCCGCCGGTGAGCACCTCCATCCCCTGTTCGCACTCGCGCATGCAGGAGGCGGCGTAGTTCCCGCCCGACTTGCCCTTGTTCAGGATGTCGACGACGCAGACCCGGCAGACCCCGACGGGGTTGAGGCCCATGAAGTGCGAGTGGCACAGGGCCGGGATCGTCTGCCCGTTGGCCCGTCGGCAGGCCTCCCAGACGCTGGTCCCCGCCTCGACGGTGACGGGCTTGGCGTCGATGGTCAGGTTCACCGTCCTGCCGGCCTGCGTCGTGGTCTGGCTCATCGTCTACCCGTCCCGGGATCCGATCGTCCCAATGCCCGCGCCAGCATACCCGGCGGGGTAATTCGTGCGAAGCGGCCGTGCGGGGCGGAATTCACAAGCTCCAGGATCCAAATTTCAAACGAATTCAAATAACCAATGAACCAATGACCCAAACGCCTCCGGTCAAACCAGGGTCGTTTGGGTCATTCGAATTTCGAATTTGAACCCCGTTTGAGATTTGATGCTTGTCTTTTGGTGCTTGGCCACGCCCCTCGCGCCGCAAGCGCAGGGTCAGAAGACGTAGTTGGGCGAGGCCACGAACCCGCCGGACGAGTTGCGGATCGCCGGGTCCTCGTAGGGGATCTTCACGCTGGCGGCGCCGCCGACCGGGGCGGCGTAGGTGAGCGCCAGCGTCGTGCGGCTGGTCAGCGCGGCGCTGACCGGGGGCGTCGGGTCGTTGTCCAGCGTGTACCGGGGCGTGCCGGTGAGGCAGACCGGCTGGTCGAAGACGATCGTCAGCACCGAACCGGACGGGGTGGCGCTGACGATGCCGATCGGCACGCTGGGCCGGGGCCGGTTGGCGCTGGCGGCGGCGCCGCGGCGGTTGGCACGGTTCTTCGCAATGTGACTGATCCCGCTGGACATGAGGGCTCCTTCGGCAAAGGTCCGAATCACAAGCTCCAGATCCCGGACAAGCTCGAAAACCCGATGCTCGACGTCTCAAACGGACCGGGCGCGACGTCTGGAATTTGCGATTTGTAATTTGGAATTCGTTTGTATTTCGGAATTTGACGTTTGGTGCTTCCCCGCCCTCACGCCGCGATGGCCATCGTGACCGGCAGCGACCACGGGCCGGTCTGTCCCCGGCGCGAGGCCCAGCGGGCGAAGTAGGTCGCCTGCTTGCCGTTGTCGGCCGCGGCGAAGTCGACGGCCACCGGGTTGCGGCTGAACTTGCCGTAGAAGGTGGCCTGGGCCGGGTCGGTCACCGCCGCGGTCCCGATCGCGACGAACAGTTGCAGCTCGCTGGCGCCGAACGGCTTGGCGGGCGAGTCGGGGGTCATGCTGTCGGCGTAGCGGAGCGTCTGCTGCCCGGGCGTGGCCGCGATCACGTTCAACAGCGGCGAGGTCTGCGGGCAGTCGATCGGCTCGCGCGCCGGGTTCACCGGGCGCACGCCGATCGCGATCTTGTCCGGGTCCGAGACGCCCGCGTTGTATTTGATCAGGATCGCGAACTGACGGCAGATCGACTCGCCGGCGGCCCGGGCGCCGTCTTTGGCGGCGATCGTCACCGGCGTGCGGGTCGCCGGGTTCGACGAGGCCGCCAGGGCGGTGTCGAACGCGCTGACCGCGGCACTGATCGCGGTGGCGTCGGGCGTGGTGAGCATGTAGAGCGGCGGGTTGGCGGCGATCCCGGCCGCGAAGGCCTGCATCCAGATCAACGCCTGCGCGTCCGGGTTGGGGATGAAATCGGTCATGGCTCGTCGGGCTCCTTCGTATGGGGTTGCTTGCGTCGCGTTGTCCATCCGATCGGCCATCGTGCCCGGCGACTTCAACAAATGGCGCAATAAGAGCAGGAAGACGCTAAACGCGCGCAACAAGATGCGCCACGGAGGACACGGAGAACACGCAGGACACAGACAGAAGAATCTGTTTTTGATTCTCCGTATCCTCCGTGTCCTATGTGGTTGCCCTCCTGGGTTCGAAGCGTTCAATGATCGCAGGAAGCAGCCAGATGAACGGGGGAAAAGGCTCATTGGAGCGGGGAAGAAGCCCAATGAAACGGCGAAGACGCCAGGCGAACCGGGGAAGACGCCAGGCGAACCGGGGAAGAGGCTAATTGGAGCGGAGGAGACGCTGATGGGAGCGGGGAAGACGCCAAGTGAAGCCGCGAAGACGCATCAGGGAAACCACAAAGAACCCGGGGGACGCCGGGAAAGGCAAATTCGTTCAACGCTCCGTGTTCCGCGTGTCCTGCGTGGTTGTCCGGTCCGGTTCGAGGCATTAACCCGCCGGCGGCCCGGCGAAGCAGACCCCCGCCGGGCAGAGGTTGCGGTAGAGGTGGTCCTCCACCTCGGCCCGCCAGTACCGGATCACCGACTGGATCGGCTTGTGCACCACCTGGCCCAGCCCGCAGATGCTGGTCAGCTTCAGCACGTCCGCGAGGTCGTCGATCACCTGGGCGTAGTCGTAGTCCCTGGCGCGGCCGCCGCGCAGCTCCTTGATCAGGTCCACCATCTTCTGCGAGCCCACGCGGCAGGGGACGCACTTGCCGCACGATTCGTTGCGGAAGAAGCGCGTGAAGTTCAGGGCCGCATCGAGCATGCAGCGCCCCTGGGCCAGGAAGATGATCGCGCCCGATCCCACGTGCGCCCCCGCCTCCATGACCGGGTTGGGCCCGGCGTCCCTGGCGCCGCCCGGGAAATCCATGGGGCTATTCAAAAACTCGTCAGTGGCGGGCAAGAACGGAAAGCTCGGCCCCGAGGGCGCGAAGGCCTTGAGCGTTTTGCCCCTGGCGACCCCGCCGGCGCGGGCGAGCATCTCGGCGAAGGTGGTCCCCATCGGCACCTCGAAGACGCCCGGCTCGTTGACATCGCCGCAGACGCTGGCCCACTTGATCCCCTCGCAGCCGCGCGCGCCCATGGCGCGGTAGGCGTCGCCGCCGCGGCGGACGATCAGGGGGATGTGGGTCCAGGTCTCGACGTTGGAGAGCAGGGTCGGGCAGCCCCAGAGCCCGCTGTAGGAGGGCAGGGCCCGTTCCTTCAGGTCCACCATCTGATTGCGGGGCTGGCCGCGGTTGCCCTCGATGGCCTCGAGCAGGGCGGTCTGCTCGCCCATGACGTAGCCGCCGGGACTGATGAAGACCTCCAGGTCGAAATCGCGGCCGCTGTTCAGGACATTTTGACCCAGGAGCCCGGCGCGGCGGGCGGTGGCGATCTCCTGGCGGAGGAAGTCGGCCTGCTGCTTGTACTCGTGGCGGATGTAGATGTAACCCTGTTTCGCGCCGATCGCCAACGCCACCAGGGCCATGCCCTCGACCAGGCAGTGGGGGAGGTTGAGCATGATCTCGCGGTCCTTGAGGGTGCCGGGCTCGGACTCGTCCGCGTTGGCAACGACGAACTTGCGGTCGCCCGGCTGCTCCAGGGTTTGCTTGAGCTTGCGGAGCATCGGCTTGCCCGCGCCGCCCATGCCGCGCAGGTTGCCGGCCTCGATCTCGCGGATGATGCGGTCGAAATCGCCCTTGGCGATCACGTTGCGCAGGGTGTCGTACTTGCGCTCGCCGGGCCCGTACGGGTCGGTGCGGAACGGGGGCTGGGCGACCACGCGAAAATCCTGGTCGCGGACTTCCTCGTCTTCGATCGCCCGGCGGCAGCGGTCGTACATCTCGCGCCCGCCGAAGATCGCGTGAACGTTTTCGTTGATCGTGACGGCCGGGGCCCCGTCACAGCGGCCCAAACAGGGGCAGCGGTGAACCTCGACGTCGGGGCGGCTCCGGGCGATCTTCCCCAGCTCGCGGTAGAGGCGCTCGGCCCCTTTCATGTAGCAGGGCAGGGCGGTGCAGACCTGGATCTCCACCCGCGGCGGGGGCTCGAAGCGGAACTCGGGGTAGAAGCTGGCGACGCCGTGGACGTCCGCCACGGACCGCCCCACCCGCGCGGCGAGCAGGGCCAGCTCCTTGGCAGGCAGGTAGCCGTGGTGCTTGCGCTGGATCTCCCGCAGTTCCTGGATCAACATGGACCAAATGCCTCAGCCGTAGCCGTCCGCAGTATACGGGAGAGAAAGTGGACATCCAGCGGACGAGCGCAGAAGCATCGAGAACCAAGCTCCAAAACTCAAACGAGTTCCAATGACCAAGGGATCAATGACCCAAACGATCCGCGCCCGGCCATCGGCCGTTTGGGTCTTTGGAAATTCGAATTTGATCCTTCGTTTGAGATTTGATGCTTGAACATTGGAGCTTTCCCCCCAGGGGTGGAATCTCCCGGCCGGTTTGTAATGGCGAACTTCCTGACGCGGGGTACGTTGGATTACTGCGCGATGGCCGACCCTCGTCACAACCCGCCTCCGCTGGCCTACGGCCGTCCGGTCCAACGGCGGACGTGGCGGCTCGCGCGGGTGGGGGTGCTGCTGGCGGTGACGATGAGCCTGCTGGGTTATGCGGCCTACCGCTCCCGGGTGCCCCCCCGGCTCCCCGCTGCCACCTCCTCGACCGCCCCGACGGTGAAGGTCGATCCGCGGGTGGAGCTCGAATCGCAGCGGCAGCGGGATCGGCAGTTCGCCCGGGGCGTGTACCAAGAGGAGATCGTCCCGCTGCTCGACCAGTTCGACGCCCGCAACGCGGCGGCGGCGGCCAGGGCGGTCGCGGATGCGCACGAGCGCCTCAACGGCCGGCGGTGGGGGATCAAGCCGTTCATCCGGGACGTGGGAAGCTGGCGGACGCGATTCGGGGTGATCGGGAGATCCACATCGGACCTGTGGCACAAAATTCGACGCCAGCCCGCGAGCGGGGCGGTGCGGGCGTACGTCCAGGCCAAGTTCCGGCATCACGTGCTGTCGGAGGCGGCGCTGGAATCGGACCTGGGGGAGACGCTCAAGCATTTCCGCGAGGACGTGGAGGCGAGCCGGAACCTGCTGTACGTGCAGCTCGAGCTCCCGCTGGAGAAGATCAGGGCCACCGCGCCGAGCGTGACGCCGGACCTGGAGGGCGTGAAGGCCGACGTTTCGCGGCGGTCGTCGCAACTGGCGGTCGACTGGGGGAGCGATTCGGTGGTGACGGGCCTGACGTCGTTCGTCGGTGGCTGGGTGGCGGCGGACGTGGCGCAGGGGGTGACGTCGCGGGTCGTGGTGGCGATCCTCTCGCGCGTCGGGACGCAGGTCGCGGCCCAGACGCTGGCCGCCGGTGGCGCGACCGCGGCCGGGGCGGCGACGGGCGGGGGCGGCGGGTCGCTTGCCGGGCCGGCGGGGACCGTGATCGGGCTGGGGATCGGCGTGGCGGTCGGGGCGGCCATCGACTGGTGGATGAGCGAGCGCTTCGAGGCGCGGATGACCGAGCAGCTCAACCGCTTCTTCGACTCGGTGGATGCGCAGTTGATCAAGGGGAACGAGCGTTCGCCCGGCCTGGAGCGGGCGCTGCACGAGGCGGTTCGCCTCGGGGGCTTGGCGCAGCGGCAGGCGCTGGAGCGGGCGATCCAGCAGCAACAGCAGGAGTTGCAATGAACCGGATGATGAATTGGCCGGCGATCTTCGCGATCGTCGCCGCGATGGCTTTGTCCGCGGGCGCGCCCCTGGCGCGGGCGCAGGCCGCGGGGGCGGTGCGCGGGGCCGTCGAGGAGGCGGTGGAGCTGGTCTTCCGCAAGGCCGGCTCGTCGGCGGCGCGCGAGCTGGCGGAGGCGGGCGGACGCGCGGGCGTCCAGCAGGTCATGGAGAAGGCGGCGGCCGAGGGGGGCGAAGGGCTGGTGCGCAAGGTGGCGCAGTACGGCGTGGAAGAGGGGCCGGTCGCGCTGCGCGTGATCGAGCGCTCGCCGGCGAAGATGGTGCGGGCACTGGACGACGTGGCGGCGGACCTGCGACCGGCGGCATTGCGCGCGGTCGAGCGCGAGCCGCAACTCGTGGGGCTCGTGAATCGATATGGCGGCGAGGCGCTGGAGGTGGCGACGAAGCATCCGGGCGTGGGCGGCGTGCTGGGGGAGAAACTGGGGCAGGAGGGGCTGGATGCGGCGCGGACGCTGACGACCGATCAGGCGATCGTGGTGGCGCGGCATGCGGACGAGATCGGCAAGCTTCCGACGGCGGAGCGCGCGGGGCTTTTTGCGCGGCTGAAGACCAACGCTGCGGGCGTGGTGGATTTCCTGGAGAAGCATCCCAAATCACTTTTGACGGCGGGGGGCGTGGCGGTGCTGCTGGGGGCGAAGGATGAGATCCTGGGGCCGGGGGATGCGGGGGGCAACGGCGCGCCGGGGCGCAAGCCTGGGTTCGTGTACCGGGTGTGGGGGGACCTGCTGGGCGTGCTCGCGAGGCCGATCGGGTTCATTGGGACGGCGATCGGGGTGGTGGCGGCGGCTTGGGCGGTGTCGAAGGTGTGGATTATCGCCAAGCGGCGGCGGATCGAGGCGCGGCTGGTGGAGGC
>DATBFY010000115.1:0-3600 GCA_036558265.1 Tepidisphaeraceae bacterium
CGGCGTCATCATAAATGGCGTCACCGGCCGCATGGGACTGAACCAGCACTTGCGCCGCTCTCTCTACGCCATCATGCAGCAGGGCGGCCTGCGTCTCAGCGATAGCGAATCGATCCTGCCCCGCCCGCTGCTGGTCGGACGCAACGCCGCCAAGTTGGAGGTCATCTCGGCCGAGTGCGGCGGCCTGCCGTGGACCACCGATCTCGCCGCTGCGCTCGCCAACCCCGACTACTCCGTCTACTTCGACGCCCAGACCACCGACCGACGCGCCGATGCCGTGCGCCGCGCCATCGCCGCCGGCAAGCACATCTACTGCGAGAAACCGATCGCCGACAATCTCGAAACGGCGCTCGACCTCTACCGCCGCGCGCGCGCAGCCGGCGTCAAGCACGGCGTCGTGCAGGACAAGCTGTGGCTCCCGGGCCTGCTGAAGCTCCAAACCCTCAAAGCCCTGGGCTTCTTCGGCAAAATCATTTCCGTTCGCGGCGAATTCGGCTACTGGGTCTTCGAGGGCGACACGGTCCCCGCGCAGCGCCCCTCGTGGAACTACCGCAAAGAAGACGGCGGCGGCATCATCATCGACATGCTGTGCCACTGGCGCTATGTCCTCGACAACCTATTCGGCAACGTGAAGGCCGTCTCCTGTCTCGGCGCCACCCACATCCCGCGCCGGATCGACGAGTCCGGCCGCTCCTACGAATGCACCGCCGACGATTCCGCCTACGCCACCTTCCAACTGGAAGACGACATCATTGCGCACTTCAACTCCTCCTGGTGCGTCCGCGTCCGCCGCGACGATCTCCTGACGGTCCAGGTCGACGGCACGAAAGGCACCGCCGTCGCCGGCCTGCGCCATTGCTGGACCCAGCACTATGGCTCGACCCCCCGTCCCGTCTGGAACCCCGACATCGAAAGCCCGCTGAACTACTTCGATACCTGGCAGAAGGTCCCCGAGCAGGACACGTTCGACAACGCCTTCAAACGCCAGTGGGAGCTCTTTCTGCGCCACGTTGTAAAAGACGAGCCATTCCGCTGGGGCCTGCTCGAAGGCGCGAAAGGCGTCCAACTCGCTGAAAAGGGCATCGAGTCGTGGCAGAAGCGCTGCTGGGTGGACGTGCCGGGGATCGAGTAAGATTCTGGGCCGCGGATAAACGCGCGTGAACGCAGATAAGAAATCTGTTTTGAATCGGCGTTGATCTGCGTTGATCTGCGGCCCAGGTAGTTCCCGCTCAACTCGCCTGCCTACCGCATCTCCGCCGACAGCTCCCGCGCCCGCTCGATCTGGATCAGCTCCCCCTTCCCGATCCCCGGGCAATACCGCGCCGTCTTCTTCCACTCCCGCCGGCTGTCCACCAGCTCCGGCCAGAACGGGAACACGCGGCACTGGGTCGGCTTGGCGGGGTGAATCGAACAGCCGTCCGACAGCAGGAACGGGCAGGTCGACTCGCGCGGCACCCGAAGCCGCATCTTTCGGCTAGTTCGATAAACGTATCGCCGCTCGAAAGCTCCCGCCGTCATCCCCAGAAACTCCGCCGCCCGCACCAGGTCCGACTCGGTGAGGTAAACAAAACCCTTTTGGGTGCAACATTCCGTACACCCGGGCTGGCAGGCGAATCGCAACCCCTCGGCCATGCCCCATTATGAACTGTAACCTCACGCCTTTTTGTGCTATATTTCGGTCCTGATTTCACGGGGAGGGGCGGCTATGTCCCAAGTACGCGACATCGTCCACGACCGAGATCTCTTCCAGGTGCAGGAAACCGACACCGTGGCCGAGGTGGCGCGGCGGATGGCCGATCTGCACGTCGGAGCCATCCTGGTCTTCAAGAACGATCAGCTTCGCGGCGTCTTCAGCGAGCGCGACCTCATGAAACGGGTTGTGCTCGAACACGTCGATCCGGACCGTACGCCGGTGGCCATGGTCATGAGCACCGATATCGCCACCATCGACGAGCTGGCCAGCCTCGAAGAGGCCATGGAGGCCATGACCGCCCACAACTGCCGGCACCTGCCGGTTTTCTGTGGACCCAGGGTGGTCGGGTTCCTTTCCATGCGCGACCTCATGCATTTCGAGCTGGCCCGAAAAACCGAAGAGCTCCACCATATGCGGGCGTATATTCACGGGACGTGAGCCCCGGGATCATCGTTTTTGCCCATGGCTCCCGCGTCGAGTCGGCCAACGAGGCGGTGCGCGCGGTAGCCCGGGACCTCGCCCGCGCCGGTCCCTTCCCTCACGTCGAAGCCGCCTTCCTTGAGCTGGGCGTCCCCGACCTTACTGGGGCGGTAGCAGCATTGGCGAACCTAGGTCTGCGAAAGCTCGTCATCGTACCCTATTTCCTGACGCTCGGCCTCCATATGGAACGAGACCTGCCTCAGCTTGTAGACGGGATCTCCCAATCCTACAAGGATTTGGAGATAACGGTCACCGCCCCGTTGGACGGCCATCCGGCCCTCGTCCAGGTGCTCCGGGATCGGATCCTGGAAACCCGCTTCTGAGACCCTTCTACGTTCTCCGAAGGGGCCCGTTCTTTAACGCTCGCCTACTTCCGAGCCCTCCCAGACCACGGCCCCCTGGCGCTGGTGCTTGAGCGCACGCCACTCATATTTTTCTTGACAAGATCAGACTAAAGTTTAATAATGGTGTTGTACTAAATCGCCGCCTCCAATGCGGCGGTAAGCCATATTAAGCAACAACATCGAGGGAGGCTTTCACAGCAATGGCAAAGATTATCGGCATTGACCTCGGCACCACCAACTCCTGCGTCGCAGTCATGGAGGCTGGTCAGCCCACGGTCATTCCCAACCAGGAAGGGGCCCGTACCACCCCGTCCGTCGTGGCCTTCACCAAGAGCGGCGAGCGCCTGGTGGGCCAGGTGGCCAAACGCCAGGCCATCACCAATCCCGAAAACACGATTTTCTCGATCAAGCGCTTCATGGGACGGCGCTACGACGAGGTCACCGAAGAGATGAAAATGGTCCCCTATAAGGTCGCCCGCGGCGAAAACGGCGACGCCCGCGTCGAGATCAGCGGCAAGAAGTACTCCCCGCCCGAAATCTCCGCGATGATCCTGACCAAGCTCAAGGAAGCCGCCGAGGCCTACCTCGGCGAGAAGGTCACTCAGGCCGTCATCACCGTTCCCGCCTACTTCAACGACGCCCAGCGCCAGGCCACCAAGGATGCCGGCAAGATCGCCGGGCTTGAGGTCATGCGCATCATCAACGAACCCACCGCGGCCGCCCTGGCCTACGGGCTCGATAAGAAGTCCAACGAGACCATCGCCGTCTACGACTTCGGCGGCGGCACGTTCGACATTTCGATCCTGGAAGTCGGCGAGGGCGTGGTCGAGGTCAAGTCCACCAACGGCGACACCCACCTGGGCGGCGACAATATCGACCAGCGCATCATCGACTGGATCGTCGCCGAATTCAAACGCGATAACGGCATCGATCTCGCCAAGGACCAGATGGCCCTCCAGCGCCTCAAGGAAGCCGCCGAGAAGGCCAAGATCGAGCTCTCGACCCTGCTCGAAAGCGAGATCAATCTTCCGTTCATCACTGCCGACGCCTCCGGCCCGAAGCACCTGGTCATGAAACTGACCC
>DATBFY010000116.1:0-6171 GCA_036558265.1 Tepidisphaeraceae bacterium
GTTGTTCCCGCGGGCGGCGATTTCGTCGTCGCCCTCGTCGTATTCGCGCTGCTTGATCCTGAGGCTGCCGATCAGCCCCAGGTGATAATCCGCCCAGCTTTCCGCAAAGCCCCGGTCCGCGCGCACGCAGAGGATGAAGACCGAGCGCCGCGAGCCCAGGTAGACCAGGTTGTGGTGCGACTGGAGCTGCTCCAGGTGCCCGCCGCAGTCGATGACACGCAGCAGCAGCTCCGGCAGCCCCGCCTGGTTGTGATCGCTGCTGCGAAGCGTCGTGGACGCCGGATGAAATCCCCAGGTGCGCTGATCCAAAGGAATGGCCCGCCTCAGCGCCGCCTGGTCCTCCGGCTGCTCGCCGGCCGTCAGCCACCGGGCCAGGTGCGTCTTGCCGTGCATGGACGGCCCGGCCATGACCGCCCGCGCGGCGTGGAGACGGGTCGAGCCCTCTTCACGCAGTTTCAGCAGCAACGCCTTGAGCTTCGCCGGATCGTTCTCACTGAGGATCGTCTCTGAGACCTTTCCCTCCATCTCCGGCCAGCGAAGGGGGTTGCCCTGTAAATCAATGCTTGGCTTGCGATCGGCCGGGGGCGAACGACCGATGCCCGCTCGTCGATTGAGGATGCGATCGCAGAGCTGCACGGCAATGCCGGCGTCGCCGATGCGGTTGTACCCGATGTGCAGCGTGTGCAGGCCCGTGAGGTTCTCTGCGATGGCCCGCGCGCCGGCCTCGCCGATGCGGTTGTACCCGATGTCCAGCGTGTGCAGGCCCGTGAGGTTCTCCGCGATGGCCCGCGCGCCGGCGTCGCCGATGTCGTTGTGCCCGATGTCCAGCGTGTGCAGGCCCGGGAGACGGACCAGGCGCTTCACGATCCGGTCAATTGCAGAATCATCGAGCCCTAGCCAAGCAAGACGGATCGCTCCCTCGGCCGGGTTGTAGGCGTTGAGCGCAGCGCACCATCCTGGATCGTCGTCATCATCCCGGCTGTCGCGCCCACTTTGCTTTGCCATGGGCCCATCAGGATACCAAGTTTGCGTCAAGCGAGCGCAGCAATCCGCCCCTCGCGCAACAGGCGGGGGCGCAACGGGCGGGGTCGTCCGGAACGGAGCGCGGATCGCCACCCGGCCCCCACAAGGCCGAGGCGGTGGATATTTCCCTGTCGATCGGGTTTTGTTCGCCGGATCGGGAATCGGCAGAATTCGGACCGAAGGTCGTGAGGATGCGTCTAAATTCATCGCCAGCCATGTGTTGGTCGATTTGGAATTGAAGGATCGTATTGGCCGTCCTATATTCGGGCGGACCGTTCGCGCGCTTTTGCGCCCCCCGCCTCCGCCTCGTGCCAGGAGTTTCCCCATGGTTCGGAATCTGATTGCCGCAGTGCTCACTCTGGGTCTGTCCGCCGCCGTCGTGCTGGCAGACAACGTGCCGAACAAGCCGACGCCGGTGCGGCCGGAGAAGCCGGTGCCGCTCAGGCCCACGCCCAGGCCGGACGTGATTCCGGATAAGCCGGACGTGCCCTCTCCCGCGAAGCGCGAGCCGGCGACGAAGCCGGCGCCGACCACCAACCAGGTGGCATCGGCGGCGGCGGCGGACCACTTCCCCACCCCCAACGAGATCTTCCAGCAGTGGAAGGCCAAGCAGGCGCAGACGGACAAGCTGCTGAAGGTCGCCCACTTCGACCTGTCCAAGCCGGTGCTGGACAAGGCCCCGGACTTCACGCTCTTTGGCGATCAGAACCTGATCACCACGCAGAACCTGCTGGACCGCCTTCACCGGGCGCGGGACGACAAGAACCTTCGGGCCGTGCTGGTCACGTTCGGCGAGCAGACCGAGTTCAACCTGGCGCAGGCGCAGGAGATCCGCGCGGCCCTGGAAGAGGTTCGCAAGTCGGGCAAGCGCACGTTCGCCTTCGCCGACGGCTACGACACGCCGACCTACATCGCCGCCAGCGGCGCGACCGACGTCTGCCTCTTGCAGGGGGGCGAGATCATGATCCCGGGCGTGGGGATCGAGACGATGTTCGCCAAGGGGCTGTTCGACAAGATCGGCGTCAAGGCCGATTACGTGCAGATCGGCGAGTTCAAGGGCGCGGATGAACAGTACACGCGGACCGAGCCCAGCCCCGAGTCGCGCGGGGAGCTGAACAAGATCGTCGATTCGATGTACGAGGTCATCGTCGATACGATCGCGCACAACCGCAACATCAGCAAACAATCCGTCAAGCAGATCATCGACGACTGCATCCTGACCGCCAGGCAGGCCAAGGACCGCAAGCTGGTCGATCACCTGGTCAGCCAGGACGAGCTGCGCGAGCTGATCACCGGCGAGCTGGGCGGGGACATCAACCTGATGGCCAACTACGCCGAGCCGCAGCGGGAGAAGCTGGATTTCTCGAACCCGTTCGCACTGCTGGCGCAGATGGGGAAGAAGCCCAGGGAGAGCAACAAGGCGGCGATCGCCCTGATCCACGCGGACGGCGTGATCGTCGATGGCGAGGCCGAGGACAGCCTGCTGGGCGGGGGCGGGAACGTGGGATCGGACGACATCCGCAAGGCATTCCGCCTGGCGAGTCGGGACGACAACGTGAAGGCGATCGTGCTGCGGATCGATTCGCCCGGCGGCAGCGCCCTGGCGAGCGAGGTGATGTGGCAGGCGGTTCACGCGGCCGCTGAGGACAAGCCGGTGATCGTGTCGGTCGGCTCGATGGCGGCGTCGGGAGGCTACTACCTGGCGTCGGCGGGGGATTACATCTTCGCGGATCCATCCGCGATCGTCGGCTCGATCGGCGTGGTCGGCGGCAAGTTCGTACTGCACGACCTCTTCGACAAGGTCGGCATTACGACCGAGACGTTCAGCCGCGGGAAGAACGCCGGGCTGTTCTCCATGAACACCGAGTGGACCGACGGGCAGCGGCGGATGGTCACCAACTGGATGAAGGACACCTACGAGCAGTTCACGCAGCGCGTGATGACCAACCGCAAGGACAAGATCAAGGACATCGACTCGGTCGCGCGTGGCCGGATCTTCCTGGCCAAGCAGGCGATGGAGCTGGGCATGGTGGACGAGATCGGGGGTTTGAACGAGGCGATCAAGTACGCGGCGGGCGAGGCGAAGCTGACCCAGTACGACGTCAAGACGATTCCGCCCAGCCGCTCGCTCATCGACATGCTGACCGGTCGCGCCGGCTCGGACGACGAGGACGCGCGCATGCCCTATCAGCCCAAGCTGCGGATCGCCGTGGACTCTCCGCTGAACCTGATGCCCAAGGCCGCCCGCCGGATGCTGATGCAGCAGGTGCAGATCATGCAGTTGCTGGAAAGGCGGCCGGTGATGCTGGTGAGCCCGTATGTCATTACGGTGAAGTAGGCAGTAGGCGCCAGGCAGAAGGAACTGGCACAGCCGTTGCGTCTCCTCGACCGGCATGAAAGGAGATGCACATGGTTGAACTGGCAATGTTAATTCCAATGGCGGCCGCAGGGTGGGCGTTGATCCTCACGTGGCTGTTTGGCGGGGGGATCGGGATGTTCCTGTTGTTGTTCGTGGTGTTGAAGATGCTGGGGAAATGACCCCGAAGCGGCAGTTGAAGGGAGTCCAGCCCCGTAGGTACGGTTGTGCCGTCCCTTCGGGGCTGGTCTTTTCTGGATGCCGGGCGTCGGGGTACGGCAAAATGTCGGTCGATTGTGTTTTGGCGTAATTTGCCTATGCTTTTCAGCCGACCCAACCGCTGACGCACTTCACAGGTCAGCCCCTCATGTTCGGCTTTGGCAAGCGCCAGGAACAACCCGCCGATGACGCCGATGCCGGGGGACCTCGCGTCAACACGAAGTTCTGCACGGACGCCTTCAACGGCAAGTATCCCCACGTCGGCCTGTACGACTGCAAAGAGCGGAAAGTCTGGGTGGCCAAGCCTTTAGCGGGGCAGGCGATCCGCACCAGCCACGCCCGCCTGATCACCGGCGCCGACAACGCGACCAGCACCGTGTGGAAGGATCGCTTCCTGTGCTTCTGGTTCTACACGCCGCACACGGGCGAGGGGTACATTCACGGCTACCCGATCGACTGGGAAGAGGGGCACCTGCTGGTGCGGATCGATCCGAACTGGGATTATGACCGGCAGCAGTACGTTCCGCCGGAGCTGTCGGACCACGTCAACGCCAATCTCGAGCGGCAATTCAAGCACGGTGAGCGAATATTCGGCTTTTTTGATGCATGTAAGCTGCGATTTCCGGTGAGTTTGCACTTTATCGGCCAGCGCGCGACGGATTCGCTCTTTTACGTCAAGCGGATGGAGGCCAAGGGGTAGGCGTTGACCGGGTCGACCGAAGTGCGCAAGCGGCGCGGGAGCGAAACTCAGGTTTATGTGACGTTGGGCCGAAAACAAAATGGGGCCGATGTACTATTGCCCCGCAGTTGGGTTTAGAGCAAATAAAGGGCATATGCGCTCTGGGCGGAATGGCGCGAGCCGCGTGCCCGGGGACGCAGGATCAGACAAGCAGGAAGAGAAGAGCGACAATTATGGCCGACTTCGTGACGCCGACGATCCGGACCTTTCAGGTGTTTCCCGACCTCCCGCCCGCGCTGGCGCCGTTGCTTGAGCTGGCGCGGAACTTCTGGTGGATGTGGCACCCGGACTCGGTGGACCTGTTCCGGCGGCTGGATCGCGACCTGTGGGAGCTGGTCTATCACAATCCGGTAAAGCTGCTGGGGGCGATCGACCAGAACAAGCTGATGGCGGCGTCGAAGGACGAAAGCTACCTGGCGCATCTCAAGCGGGTACATGGCGCGTTTCGCCAGCACCTGGATGAGCAGGGTTGGTTCCACGAGACGCACGGACAATCCAGCGGGAACACGCGGGTGGCGTACTTCTCGGCGGAGTTCGGGATTCACGAGTCGCTGCCGATCTACTCGGGGGGCCTGGGAATCCTGGCGGGCGACCATCTCAAGAGCGCGAGCGAGCTGGCGATCCCGCTGGTGGCGGTGGGGCTGTTGTATCGCAACGGGTACTTCCAGCAGTACCTGTCGGCGGACGGGTGGCAACAGGAGGCGTACCCGGAATTGGACTTCTACAACCTGCCGGTGGAGCTGATGCGGTATACCGACGGCTCGCCGATCCACGTACGCGTGGACATGCCGGACAACGCGGTCTTCTGCCAGGTGTGGCGGGCGAACGTGGGCCGGATTCCGCTTTACCTGCTGGACACGAACCTGCAGGAGAACGCGCCGGCGGACCGGGACATCACGTCGCGGTTGTACGGCGGCGGGACCGAGATGCGGATCAAGCAGGAGATCGTGCTGGGGATCGGCGGGGTGCGGGCGCTGGAGGCGCTGGCGATCGCCCCGACGGTCTTCCACATGAACGAGGGTCACGCGGCGTTCTTGGCGCTGGAGCGCATCCGGGTGCTGCTCAAGGACAGCGCGATGACGTTCGACGAGGCGCGGCAGATGGTGATGGCGAGCAGCGTGTTCACCACCCACACGCCGGTGCCGGCGGGGATCGACTTCTTCTCGCCGGACCTGATGCTCAAGTACTTCAAGAACTACTTCCCCCACCTGCGACTCGACGAGGAGGGTTTCCTGGCGCTGGGGCGGGAGGACGTGTCGAACAAGAAGCAGGGGTTCAGCATGGCGGTGCTTGCGATCCGGCTGGCGGACCAGCTCAATGGCGTCTCGATGCTGCACGGCGACGTGTCGCGTCGGATGTGGCACAACCTCTGGCCGCAGGTGCCGCCGGACGAGGTTCCGATCAAGCACGTGACCAACGGGATTCACACGCGGTCGTGGCTGTCGCCCGATATGCAATTTTTGCTGGATCGTTACCTGCCCCCGTCGTGGATGGAGAACCCGACGGATCAGAGCGTGTGGGAAGGGGTGATGCAGATCCCGGACGAGGAGCTGTGGCGCGCCCACGAGCGCTGCCGCGAGCGACTGGTCGCCTGGACGCGACAGACGCTCAAGACGCAGCTCGGGCGGCGGGGCGCGAGCTATGACGAGGTGGCGCAGGCGGAAGAGGTGCTGGATCCGGAGGCGCTGACGATCGGGTTCGCGCGGCGGTTCGCGACGTACAAGCGCGGGGCGCTCTTGTTGCGGGACCCGGATCGGTTGCGGCGGCTCCTGGAGGAGACCAAGCGTCCGATCCAGTTCGTGTTCGCGGGCAAGGCGCACCCGGCGGATCACGA
>DATBFY010000117.1:0-16705 GCA_036558265.1 Tepidisphaeraceae bacterium
GGGCAGTGCTGATTCGAGCAGTTGCTGGGCCTGGGCCTCCTGGGGTGCGGTCCAGTAGGTGACCTTGACCGAGGGTGAACTGAGGCGAGGCTGACCCTGGGCCCACCATTGCTCGAAGCGTTCCCTGAGGCGGTTCAACCACCGCTCGGCGGTCCACTGGTGCTGCTGGCCACGGCAGGCGAGCAGGTCGCCGACCATCTCGACACCTTCCTCGGCGAGGAAGTGGGCGACCAGCAGGTCGAGCTGCTCGGCGTTGTCCGGGTCGTCGGCCCAGTCGCGGAAATCGGGGATGTCGTTTTCGGGGTTCATGATGGCGCTGGGCAAGCCCAGCCGCTAAAAGGTTGTGCACTCAGGAGGACTTGCGTTTCTTTGCCGCGGCGGCCTTTGATGCGGCGGCACTGGGGGCGGTGAGCTTGGGGGGTTTGGCGCCGGTGGCGGTCTTCTTGGCCTCGGCCAGGCTTTTTTGCAGCGCCTCCATGAGGTTGACGACCTGCGGGACTTCGGTGGCGGGCGGGGCGACGACCTCCTTGCCGGCGAGCTTGGCCTCGATGAGCTGCGTGAGCTTGTCGGTGTAAGTGTTGCGGTACCTGGGGTAATCGAAGTCGGCTGCGTCCTGGCTCATCGTATCGATCAGGCTCTTGGCGAGTGCCACTTCGGCCGGCGGCAGTTCGACCTTGGGGGCCTGGGAGCCGAATTCGGCGAAGTCCTTCATCTCCTGCTCGAAGGCGAGCATCGACATGACGAGGACGCCGTCCATCGGGCGGACCAGGACGACCTGCTCCTTGCCACTGAAGACGACCTGCGCGAAGGCGTAGCGACCGGTCTCGACCATGGCCTTGACGAGCAGGGCGTAGGAGCGCTGGCCGACCGGACCGTCGGGCAGGAGGTAGTAGTGTTTGCCGTTGATGTAGCGGGAGTCGAAGGTGTCGGGGGTGACGAAGGCGGCGACGTTGATGGCCTTGTCGGCGGGGGTGCGGAGCTTGTCAACCTCCTCGGGGTCGATGACGACGTACTGGCCCTTGTCGAACTCGTAGCCGCTGACGATGTCCTCGTTTTTGACCTCGCCGTGGACGGGGCAGGTCTTCTTATATTGAATGCGGCTGTGGCATTCCTTGTGGAGCTGGTTGAGGGAGATCTCGCCCCCGCCACTGGCGGCGGCGGTGAAGGCTTTTACGGGGACGGCGACGAGGCTGAAGCGGATGAAACCGGACCAGACGGATCGGGACGCCATGGCAGCAACACCTTCCGCCGGGCGAGCCGTACCCTTTGGCGAAGGGGGAACGTGCCCGGCTTTAAAGCGACACCATCCATGGGTCGGGGGAACTCAAGTCCGGCGTTTCCGCGGAGCATGGCGGGGCCGGCGCGCGGTCACCTTACCACCCGGGGTTGGTCAGGGGGAAGGGCGGTCACCGCCGGTGACAGGGCATGGCGATCCCGATTTGCGGATGAGGGTAACGGATATGCTGCGGGCGCCGTTGCCCGCCTGAAAAGTTAGGTATTCGTCTGGATTTTTCCGGGTAGTGCGGGACTATCATAGCAGGCGCGCATCCCGGTTAACCCGGTGCGCCGCCGAGGAACCAACTCCAACAAAAGCGGAGTCGTCATGGCAAACATGCGCGCGGTACAGGTCGCCCGTCCGGGCGGGCCCCTCGAGCTGGTCGAACGTCCGGTTCCCATTCCGGGGCCGGGGCAGGTGCGGATCAAGGTTCAGGCTTGCGGGATCTGCCACAGCGACTCGCTGGTGAAGGAGGGGCAATTCCCCGGCATTGGTTACCCGCGCGTGCCGGGTCACGAGGTGGTGGGCGTGATCGACGCGGTTGGCGGCGATGTCCCCGCCCGCTGGAAATCGGGGCAGCGCGTCGGCGTGGGGTGGCATGCGTGGCATTGCGGGTATTGCGACAATTGCCGGCGTGGCGATTACTTCGCCTGCCAGACGGGCGTGCAGGTGACGGGCCTGTCATTCGACGGCGGTTACGCCGAGTACATGGCGGCGCCGTGGACCGCGCTGGCGGAAGTTCCGGCGGACCTGGCGACGGCCGACGCGGCGCCGCTCATGTGCGCCGGGCTGACGACCTTTAATGCGCTTCGGAACAGCGGTGCGCGGGCGGGCGACCTGGTGGCGATCCTGGGCCTGGGCGGGCTGGGGCACCTGGGGGTGCAATACGCGGCGCGGATGGGATTTCGGACGGTGGGGATCGCGCGCGGGCCGGACAAGGAAGCGCTGGCGAGGAAGCTGGGGGCGTCCCACTACATCGACAGCCAGGCGAGCGACCCGGCGGCCGAACTTGCCAAGCTGGGCGGCGCGAGCGTGGTCCTGGCGACGGTGACGCACGGTCCGGCGATGAGCGCGACGATCGGCGGGCTGGCGCCGCGCGGGCGGCTGATGGTGCTCGGGGCGGCCGGGCCCCTGGAGGCGTCGCCGGTCCTCCTGCTGATGGGACGCCGCGCGATCGAGGGGTGGTACTCGGGCACGTCGATCGACTCGCAGGAGACGCTGAGCTTCAGCCTGCGGTCGGGGGTTCGCCCGATGAACGAGGTGTACCCGCTGGAACGGGCGGCCGAGGGTTACGACCGGATGATGAGCGGCAAGGCGCGCTTCCGGGTGGTGCTGACGATGGGGAATACGTGAGAAGCCGACGGGCGCGCTCGCGCGCGCCACACCGAGCGCCGCGCGCGACCGCTGTTCGACGGCGGTTTCGTGTCGTATGCTCTGTGCCGCCGTGTTCGGAACGCACGACCTGCCACTCTTCCTGCTCTCGGGCGTCCTGCTCAACCTGACGCCGGGGCAGGACACGATGTACATCCTGGGCCGCGGCGTCACCGGTGGGCGGCGCGCCGGCGTGATCTCGGCCCTGGGGATCTCGTGCGGGTGCCTGGTGCACTGCGTTGCGGCGGCGTGCGGGCTGTCGGCGATCCTGGTGGCATCGTCGACGGCGTACGAGGCGGTCAAGTGGGCGGGGGCGGCGTACCTGATCTACCTGGGCGTGCGGCTGCTGCTGACCGCGCCCTCAGCGGTCGCGGACGGCCGGTCGGCCGCGGGCGAGGGGGATCGTGAGTGGGTCATCTTTCGCCAGGCGGTGCTGACAAACGTGCTCAACCCGAAGGTGGCGCTGTTCTTCCTGGCGTTTTTGCCGCAGTTCGTGCGCGCCGATGCCGCCGCCGCGGGCGCCGCGCAACGCGCGGTGGCGTTCCTGTTCCTGGGCGCCTGTTTCGCGTTCACGGGCACGTGCTGGTGCCTGGTGCTCGGGTACGCGGCCGGGACGATGAGCCGGACGATGCATCGGCGACGGCGGCTGATGCGATTTGCGGAGCGGGCGGCGGGTGGGTTATTCATCGCGCTGGGACTCAGGCTGGCGGTGAGCCGTCGGTGACGGGCACCCTGGAGACGAGACATGTCGATCATCGGGACCGTCGAAGAGCTTGAGGCGATCTACGGCCAGCCCGGGGAGGCGTCGATCGTCAAGGAGGCGGATCACGTCACGGCGCAGTACCGGGCGTTCATTGCCGCGGCGCCGTTCGCGGTGCTGGCGACGAGCGGCCCGGAGGGGCTGGACTGTTCGCCGCGGGGCGATGCGGCGGGATTCGTGCGGGTCGCCGACGACGGGCGGACGCTGCTGATGCCCGACCGCCGCGGCAACAACCGTGCGGATTCGCTGCGGAACATCGTGCGCGATCCGCGGGCGGCGCTGCTGTTCATGATCCCGGGGGTGGGCAACACGCTTCGCGTGAACGGCCGAGCGCACGTCAGCGTCGACCCGGATTTGCTCGGCTCGTTTGCGGTGGACGGCAAGGCGCCGCGGTCGGTGGTGGTGATCGGGGTGGAGGCGGTGTACTTCCAGTGCGCCCGCGCGGTCGTGCGCTGCGAGCTGTGGAATGCGGAGAAACACGTGGACCCGGCGAGCCTGCCGAGTGCCGGCCAGATCCTTGCCGCGATGAGCGAAGACCGGGTTGGCGGGGAGCAGTACGACCGGGCGTGGCCTGAGCGGGCGAAGCAGACGCTGTGGTGAGGTGGGTGGGGCCCGGGTTACACGACCGTTCACCCCAGGATGAATCCCGGGGCGTGGCAGCGAACCGGGCGGGTTGTGAACCCATTGACCCGCGCGCCGCAGGGCATACGAAAACCACGGGCAACGAGTTTGCCCATGCCACCCGAAGCGGCGGTCAATCGGCGCCGTGGCGGGGAGGGACGGCGAACTCGCGGGCGGCCTGGGCGGCGGCGGCGGCCTGAGTGGAAAGTTCGCGGTCGGCCGGGTTGGCTGCCGAGGCGGCGCTGACCAGGTTTTTCCAGACGATTGCGGCCTGGGCGCGGCGATACTTGGTTTCCCCAAGCTGGTTGGCCAGGCGGACGTAGCCCTGCGGATCCTGGTCGGTATCGACCTGCTGAAGGTCGTCCTCCTGTTGACTGGCCTGGCGGTGGAACTGTTCGACGGCGCGTCGGGCGTCGGCGGCGCGGGAGAGGACGGCCTGGATGTTCACGTCGCAGTTCAGGCGTGGGAGGACGACGCGGCCCTTGTCGGCGGCGGGGACGCTGAGGGTGTAACCGGCGGACAGGGCGGCGGCGGTGGCGGCACTGCCGGTGCCCAAGGCCAGTTCCGGCGCATTGAGGTAGAGCACGCGGTCGCGAAGCCGCTCGATCGTCGCGGCGTCAAGCGAGGGGAGGTTGCGCAGGAAGGCCTGGACTTTTGCGGGATCGAGCAGCTCGGCATTAAGTGCGTCGGGGAGCTGGTCGAAGCGACGGGCGCGGTTGGCGCGCTCGACGGCGGTACTGACACGGTCGAGCAGGCCGGCGGCGGGGGCGAGCTGCTCGGAACCGATCCGAAGCGTGATGTGATTGCCGGCGAGGAACTCGCTCAACCGATCGTCAGGGCCTGCGGCGGCATCAGTCCCGGTCATCAGGATTCCTCCGAGCGCGATCCAGCATAACGCGATGCGCATGGGATTCCCATCACAAGACCCTCACCCTGCCCTCTCCCGGGGTACCGGGCGAGGGTTCTAGGCGCGGGTGGCGCGCATGCCGGCGAAGAGCGCGTGCTGGCGGGCGACGACGGCCAGGTGCGTGACGGCGTCGAGCAAGTCCTGCTCGGTTTGCAGGAACGGGGTGAACTGCTCGAGCCAGCGGGCAAGGTCGGGGCTGGGCTGGGCGCCCCGGACTCCGGCTGCGAGCTCACCGGCCTCGTTGCAGGCCTTGTGATAGCGTTCGGCGGGCGTGCCGTCGTGGAGCGGCAGGGATTGCGCCAGGGCGATCAGCGTGGTGCCCAGCTCGCCGCCGGTCAGCGACTCCAGTTGGGTGGCGCCGGCGGTGGCGTAGATGCTGGCCAGTTCCCGTCGCGGGCGTCCCTGCTCGTCGCGGAATCCGGCGCGGAGATATTGCGACGGCGTCATGTCCAGGAACTGCTCGCGGGTGATGACGGTGGTGGTGGACGTATCGAACATGGTGGGGGTCCTTGGTTCTGGGATCAGGTGTTCGACTGACGGGGACGAAGGTGTTGCGCCGCGTGAGATCAGGTTGAGCTGTAGACGTCGGTCAGGTGGGTCCAGCCTGCAATGGTGGGGATGATGTTGCCGGCCTGGAGGTCGCTGGCCTTGACGTAGACGGTCTTGCCGTCCCACGGGTCGTGGAGCACGTACTGCTTGGGGGGGCCGTCGATGCTGCCGGTCACGGCGACGGCGTGGCCGCCGGAGTTGGTGTCGTCGCTGGAGATGCGCAGCGCCCCGGGGATGCCTGCGGCGAGGTCCGCGTCGAGCTTGGCCAGCGCGTCCTTGCGGCCGGTGTCGGTGGTGACGTTGTGGCGGATGTAGGTCACGCCGGTCCACTGGGTCATCGAGTTGAACGCCTGGGCGAAGTTCATGCCGGCGCCACCGGCCTGACCGCGCTCGACGGCGACGCCGCCGCCGTTCTCGAGGATGGATTTTTCCTCGGCGGCGAGCTTGTGGTCGCCGACGGGGTGGCCGGTGATGATGCCGACGATCTGATCGATGTAGGTGGCGTTGGGGCGTGGATCGACGGCGTGGATGTCGGTGTCGCCCTGGCGCATCGACAGCGAGTAAATCGGGTCCATCTCGCCGCGGAGGACCTGGGCGGTGGCGGGGCCGCAGGAGTCGTTCCACTGCTGGCTGAGGCCCGCGGCGCCGTTGGCGTTGCCGGTGAGGCGGAGGTTCTGCTGCATCCAGGCGTCGCTCTTGCCGCGGATCTCGTCGGCGAAGGTCGAGACCTCGTCCACGGTGTGACCGGCCGCCAGCGCCTTCTGGAGGTACTGCCGCTCGTGATCGGACCCGGCCTGGACCAGGAGGAGGCCGAAGCGGGCCTGATCGAAGACGTTCAGCTTCGCGAAATTGTCGGCAAAACGCTGCTGCTGGAAGGTTCCGAGGATCGGGGGGCCGTCAAACGTGGGGGCGAGCTTGACCTTGCCGATGATGCTCCCGACGCCGAAGCGGGAGGCGGCGGAGGTGATCGGGGATTGTTGGAAAGAGCTGCCGACCTTGACCGCGGCATCGCCGAAGCGGGCGATCGCGTCGGCGGCCGGGGAGTGGCCGACGAAGTTGAGGGCGTCACCAACGTGCAGGTCGGCGGCGGCGGTGGTGTTGCGGAGCACCTGGCCGGTTTCCACGCCGGGGATCGGCTTGGTGGCGGCGGGTTGCTCCGTCACATAGACGCCGGGATAGGTATTGGTGGGAGTTGCCGCGGCGGCGCGCGCCAGCGCCGTCTGCGCGAGGCCCGAGAGGGTGGTCATGATGCGTTCTCCTGTGTTCCCGCCCGGCAGTTGGGACGGGGGCAAGGGGACTGGTAGCCGGATTGCTCCTCGATGAGGCGAACGGTGGGTGATCGATGAAAGCGGGCGGGTGTTGCGTGCGGGCGGGAGGAATTCTTCGTGGCGGCTTGCGCGTCGGCAGAATCAGACGCTCAGCGCCGCATTCCCCTTGGGGAGATCGAAGCAGATGAGAAGACGGTCCGGTTGCCTGAGCCAGGTTCCGGGGGCCAACCGGCGGGCGTCGGTGACCTCGTTGAGCGCGATGGGCTTACCGGCATGGACGAGGGTGGGCGGGCGACCGCCGGCCTGCTTGATTGCCAAGGTGTATGCCGGGCAGGCGAAGGGCGCGGCGAGAGACACGCGATCGCCGTCGCGTTCGATGCGTGTCAGGCTTTTGGCCGCCCAGTAGCGGGCGAGTTCGCTGGTGGTCATCCACACGGTTCGGTCGGCGAAACCCTGGTTGACGGTGAGGATGACCTTGCGGCAGGCGTCGAATCCGCGCTTGGAACCATTGGAGTAGAGGCCGGCCCAGTGGCCGAACATAATTGCCGGTTCGCGGCGCTGGATGAGCTCGACCATGCGTCCGGCGGTCGCGTCGTCGTTGATGTACTTCTGGCCCTGGGGTGGTTGATCTCCGTCCCAGTTGCCGAACCAGTCTCCCGTGCCGGCCGGCACGTTGACGACGAGCCTTGGCGAGTCGGTATCGGCGGCCTGCACGTGCTCGAGGCGCGGCTGAGCACTCTCGGCGCCTTCGGAGATGTACTTGAAATAGAATGGGATCTCGGCGTCGAAGACGTCGGTTACGGCCTGTCGAACGGCCAGCGACAGCTCGGACTTGCACTTGTTCCCGAACCCACCCGGTGTGGTGATCCCGCGGCAGGGGATCTCGCAGTTCTTCAGGATCCGCAGGGCGTAGGCGATGTACGCCGCCAGCTCGTCGGCGCTCTGCTTCTGCGGGGGATACGAGTTCTCCATGGTGGCGGGGTTCATCTCGGCCATGGGGCGGCCGGTCTTGAGGTCGATTACGCGCGTGTGGGTAATCATCTCGGGCGTGATGTCCCAGTTGGGGACCATGAGCTCGCGAACGAGCTTGAGGCTGTCCCGCAGCTCGGCGCGCGACCAGCCGGGCAGGTCGCGGTCCAACCAGCCGACGCAGGCGGGATAGGGGACCAGCGAGTACTTGCCGCGCACGCCTTGCGCGGCGCAGAACTCGCCGAACTCGCGCAGGAACGAATCGGGGATCTCCCGCGGCCAGTCCTTCCATCGCTTGGCGTAGATCGGGTTCTGGGGCCAGGCGGCCCGGAACTGCGGCATGCAGAAGTGCCCCATGTTCACCAGGCAGGTCGAGTCGTCGATGATGAACGAGAGCGGCACGCGGTCGCGCGGGAGGAGCACGTCGACGGTCGGCGCCTGGGGTGCTCGTGCGCCTTGCGGCACGTCGTCGGCTGCGGGCAAGCCGGCGAGCGCCGTGCCCCAACCGCGACCGAGCGATCCGGCCGCCATCGCCGCCACGGCGGTCGCGGCGCCGGTCCGAAGGAACTCGCGTCGAGACGTTGCCCTCATTGGGAACCTCGTGCTTAACGGGGGTTACTTCTGCGTTTCGATCTGCTGGCCCACGTTCTGGAACTGGTTGGCTTCGGACTTGAGATTGCGGGCGTCCGCGCTCACGAGAAAGCCGGTCGTCGGGCCGGCGTTAGCGCTCGTGTTTCCGATCGTGTTGCCACGGAAGACCAGGTCCTCGTGCGCGCCCTGGATCACGATCGCCGCCCGGGTCGATTCCTTCTTTTCCGCGCCGCTGCCGCCGTTGTCGAGGATGCGGTTGTTCTCGAACACGTTGCGGTGCGCTCCCATCGCCTCGCTCTCCTTGCGAAAGAGCACGCCCATGGCGCGGTTGCCGACGACCGTGTTGTCGCGGAAGAGGTTGTCGGTGTCCTTGTGGCCGATCGAGATGCCGGCGCGCTTGTTGCCGCGGATCTCGTTCTGTTCGAACAGGCCATTCTTGACCCGCCAGCAGACGTACAGGCCGTCGCCGCCGTTGCCGATCGAGCGGTTGCGGCGGATGATGGGCTTCTGCGAGCCGCTTCCCGGATGAAGCCCCAGGCCCGCGTTGTTCTCGGACAGGCAATCCTCGACGGTGACGCCGCTGGAGACCTGGAAGCTGATGCCGTCGCCGTTGTAGTTGCGGACGGTGCAGTTGCGGATCGTCACGTCCTGGGATTCGAACAGGTAGATTCCACCGGCGCGGCAGCCGTCGAGGTACTGGGCCTTCTCGCGGCGCCCGTCGATGGTCAGCCCATCGATCACGACGTTCTTCACGTTCCAGCCGCCCACAATCGGGAAGGCGAGCCTGGCGGTGGCCTTCTGCGACACCATGTAATCCAGGTAGAGCGGCGCTGAGATCCGGAACGTGTTGGGCGTGGTCCGCGCGATGATTGATGCGGTGGTGACCTCGAACCCACCCGACTTGGCGTCCTGGATGGCGATGCCGTCGCCGATGCGGAAGCCCGAGGGGTCTTCGACGGTGATCTGCCGCTCGTTGGCATCTCCGTCGGCGGTCAGTGGCGATGACAGGCCGTCGCATGCTTCGAGGATCGTCTGCCCGGCGACGCCGACCACGTCCACGCCGTCGCGCAGCGTCAGCGCATTGCGCATCGAATAGCGCCCCGGTCCGATCCGCACGGTGCCGCCACCGAGGTGGGCGACATAGTCCACGGCGGCCTGCAGCGCGCGGTTGTCGGCGCCGCGCAGGTCGCCCTCATCAATTCCCACACGGATTTCCATCCGCTGGACCTGTGCCGGGGCCTTGCCGGTATCGGCAAGCGACACGTTCAGGGCAGAGGACAGGAGGATCACACAACCGGCAAGACCGATCTGGCTGGATCGTTGAAAATGGTTCATGGGAACCTCCGCATTGGATTTGCTACTGGGGCGCACGCCTGAAGCCTTTACACCCAAGGGCTGCGGCCGTTTCAAGCCGTCCCGGGAGCTGGGCCCGGCGCGCGTGTCACTCGAACTGGATCACGGTGAACGAATGAGGCGGAAACGTACGGTGGGTTTTCCCGTCCGTCAGACCGTGCGCCCACTGGGTGTGGCGCGGCGTGATCGTGGCGGGTGAGGCTGCCGTGTTCACGGCATCGAGCGGCCCGGACAGCTCCGCCACATTGGCCTTGGCATTGACCGGGGTGAAACCCGCAAGGTTGATCTGGACGTCCGTCGCCGAATCGCCGGTGTTCACGACTTGAAGCACGAGTTTCTTACCATCCTCACTCCGCCTGGCGACCGCATCGATCCGGGCGCCCGTCGCGGTCACATCACACTCCAAGACCTGCGGCAGATACGTGCTAGACAACATCTGCGTCACGTATCCCGGAGGTTGCAGCCAGACCTGAGACGGATCGAGGAACAACAGCCCCTGGTCCCACCCGTTGTCGTTCTGCCCATCGGGCTGCAGGCCATTGGCCGAGGTGACGATCGGGAGCCGTCCGTCGCGCTCGATGGCATTGATTGCCAATGCGTTCGCCAGCGCGCGACGTTGCGCATGGTTGCCCGCGTTCAGCTCGAACACAACGACCTTGTGACGGGCGCCCTCTGCGATTCTTGCGAGGGCATCGATGAACGAGAACATCCCGTTCAACGAGGCGTTCGTGCTCACGGGATGGTCCGTGTCCACGTGGACGTCGAACCAGACTTCGCCATCATGCTGCTTTGCGAAGCGCAGGATCCGCTGATGCGCCGCCAGGGTGGTGATCTTCGACGCCGCCCCGGTGAACATGAACGGGTCCTTGATAACCCTGCCATAGGCGAAATCGCCCACCACCAGGATCATCTTCGGGTCCTTCGCCCAGATGGCGGCGGCGAGTGCTTCGAACTTCTGCGCGTACGTCTCGTCCACTCGCTCCTCGTTGCCCAGTTCCATGTATCGCAACGTGAATGGCTGGGGATGACCGTCCGCCGCGCGCTTGCGACCCCAGTCGCTGTCGGCCGGTGATTTGGCGTAGTCGATGAAATCGGCCATATCCTGTGGCGTCTGGTCGATGTTGAACGCGGGGACGTACTCGAAACCCGCCGCCTCGCAAAACGCCATGAAGTCCGCAATGCCCCAACCGTTGGATGAATAGCGGTACCACATGCCCGCGTAAGGCGGGCGACGGTCGCGCGGACCGATCATCTTCTTCCACTGGTAACCGGCGTTGTTCACCATCGAGCCGCCGTAGCGGAGGACCGTGATGCCCTGTTTGATCAACCCCTCCGCAACGTCGCGTCGAACCGGAAGACCCTTGAAGCGGCCCCATTCGCCCGGCTGGAGAAAGGCATGGCCGATCGTCACCGCGCCGGGTTGTTTGAGCGACAGGACGAATCGTCCGGCCTTGTCGCTTGCGTTGGGCGTGAGCGCAAACTCGACGCGCTGCCAGTCTCCCGCGGCCACACTCAAGCTCTGCTCGGCAAAACGCTGCGACCCATCACGGCTTTCCATCGCGGCGATCAACGTCACCGGTTTCTCCGCCCGCATCCAGGCGTAGCCGTCATAATCCTTGCCCGCGATGAAGCTCATGCCCCAGCGATTGAGCCCCTGGTTTTCGACGCCAACCTCCCCGTCGCCCGATTCAAAAACGACCTCTTGCGACTGCGCGCCGACAAACGGTCGTTCGGTCGCGATCGCGAAGTGACCCGCCGCCTTACCGCGGACGACCGGCCGCCACATTCCCGACACGTTCGTCGGCTGCTCGGGCTGCTCGAACGCCAGCCGCTCGACCTGGTCGCCTGGTTTCACCCAGAAGTTTCGGAAGCGTACCTGCTTGTGCCACCCCCGAAGCCCGACGGCCCCCGCGGACAGGGCGCGCGGCCCGTCGTCGTGCCGCAGGACCGACTTGCCGTCCACAAGGATCTCGATCGTCGAGCCGTGCAACCGGACTTCCAGCGGCACCCACCGGCCCACCGGCACATCACACCTGGCCTCCCGGATCAGCTCGAAGTTATTGCGATGGCGTCCGAGCCGCACGATTTGCCGGGCAGGGTCGAGCGAAATCTCGTAGCCGGTAAACGCGTCCGCGCCGGTGCGAGGCCGCTGGACGCGGAGGATCAGTCCCGCGTCCTCGCCCGCCCGGTCGGCGAAGAAGATGTCAACGCCGACGGCTCCGTCTCCGACCGGCGCATGATCGCTGACGAGCTTGGGCCCATCGAGGGCGTTGACGTGCAACTCGGCGTCGCGAACGGTCCACAGCCCGCCGTGCGAGATGAAACCCTTTATCGCGGGAGACGGCGGCGGCTCCTGGAAGCTCTCACCGAAGATCATCTGGCTGTAAATCCCGCCATAAATCTCGTGGTTGACGTCCTCGATGCAGGCCCCAGTGAGATGCTGTGTGATCGCGTGCTTTACGCGGTCGGCGTGGACGTCAATCGTGATGTTGTCGGCAGAAACGACGTTGGGCGCGAATAACGCTGAAATGACCGTGATAATGCCAAAAAACGATCGAATTTGCATGATGCGGCATCCTCGCTTACCAGTGCATGACGAATCCGCCGTCGACGTTAATTGTTTGTCCGGTCACGTGTTCCGCGCGGTTCGACGACAGGAAGGCGATCATGTCGGCAACGGCCTCGGGCGTCTGCCATTTGCCCAGCGGCACCACGGCGCGGATCTTCTGCTGCGACCATTCGTCGTAGCTCAGGCGGTCCGCGGGCGCAGCTTGGTCGTGCCACGCCTGCCAGACGGAGCGGTTCAGCGGCGTCCTGACCATTCCCGGGCAGACCGTGTTCACGCGGACGCCGCGCGGCGCAAGGTCCTTCGCCAGGCACTGGGCGAAGTTAATGTTGGCGGCCTTGGATGCGCTGTAGGGCGGGTCCGTCTGCGACCCGATCTGCCCCGCCACCGACGCGACGAACACCATCGTCCCCTGGCCGCGGCTGCTCATGTGTGGGGCGAGGGCGTGCGCCACGTTGACCATGCCCATCACGTTCACGTGCAGCACGCGCGGCCAGTCCGCGGGCGCGAGGTTGCTGAAGGGGAAACCGAACTTCCCCGAACCGATGGCGGCCGCGTGCACGAGGTGATCGATGTGCCCCAGTTCCCGAACCGCTTGCGCGGTCGCGGTCCGCACCGCCTGTTCGTCGGTCACGTCCAGGATGCCGGCGACCGATCGGACGCCGTGTCGCTCTCCTAACTGTCGCGCCGTCTCCGCGACCACCTCGTCGCGGTCCCACAGCGCCACGTGGGCGCCCTCGCGCGCGAACGCGACGCCCGCGGCGAGTCCGATGCCGCTCGCGCCGCCCGCTACCACGACCGCATGATCCTTCAGTTCCAGGTCCATCGCACGCGCGCCCGCCTCGTCAGCCGCCGCGGATTTACCGCGCCGTGTAGCCCCCGTCCATCATCAGGATCGCCCCGGTGAAAAAGCTCGCCAGGTCGCTGGCCATGTACGTCATGAAGCTCGCCACCTCGTCCGCGGTGGCGATCCGGCCGATCGGGTGATTCTCGCGAAGCATCGCCCAGTACCGGTCGGGGTCGCCCGACGCGGCCGCTGACTTGTGCACGATCGGCGTATCGATCGTTCCGCAACCGATTGCATTGACGCGGATGCCGTACGGTGCGTACTCGACCGCCATCTGTCGCGTCATCTGGTGTACCGCCCCTTTCGACGGGCCGTACGCGCCCTGGGTGGCGATACCGACCACGCCCGAGATCGATCCGGTGTTCAGGATGACCCCCGACCGCTGCCGCATCATCACCGGGACGGCGTGCCGCGCGGCGAAGTACATCGCCTTGACGTTCGTGTTCATGATGGCGTCCCACTCGGCCGGCGTGTGCTCGTGGATCGGCTTGACGACGCTGATGCCGGCGTTGTTCACGAGCACGTCGATGCGTCCGAAGGCCTCGAGCGCGACGCGCGTGAACTCGCCGGCCGTCTGCTCGACGCCGACGTCGCCCCTGACGAAACGAAGCCGTGATGCGTCGGCGGAACGCGATTGAAGCGCTTCGGGCGGCTCGGACAGGTCAACCGCGACGACGCCGGCAGCGCCCGCGTCCAGAAACTTCAAGACCGCGGCGAGCCCGATCCCCGACGCCGCGCCCGTGATGATCGCCGTCTTGCCGGCAAGGGTTACGTTCACCGAGTGCCTCCGTTTGCGGGTGGAATGATACCCGCCGGCCACAGGAGGCAAATAGCTGCCCTTACGCGCGGGCGCGCTGCCCGCGTCTCGATCGCGCCCCGGCGCCAAGGATCGCGAACGCGACGGCCAGCGCGCCGGCGGTTGACGGCTCGGGCACCGCGACGGCGCTCAGCGTGAGGACCGGCCGATTGGCGGTGGTCTGGAATGACCGGGACGAAAAGTTGTCGCTGACCGTCATTCCCGTGTCCGCGAACAGCCGGATGCTCAGCAGGTCGCCGGCCTGAACGTCGCCGACCAGACCGGGAGTCAGGTTCAGCGCGTAGGTGTTGTTGCCGCTGGTCCCACCGGGGAACGCGAACGTCCCCAGCGATTGATCCTGCGCACCGATGAACGAAGACAGGGTTGAGAACGTGATGCCGTCGGTGGTCGGCGTCATGGGAGTTCCGGTTCCCTCGTTCCACGCGTCATTCTGCATCCAACTCGCCGCGAACGACCCCGCCAGGTTGGGATTGAAGATCGGGTTGTTGGGGTTGGCCGTGCTCAGCCGCAGCGTCGCCGCCTGAAGCGTCCACTTCCCCGCGCCGAGCGTCGCGTCGAACGACGATTTGATGGCGGCCAGGTCGAACCGCATCAGGGCCTGGTATTGGCCCTGCGGTTGTCCGGCATCTGACACCGCCAACTGTCCCGCCGCGCCGTAGTTGGACGCCGCTTCCCCCGCGAAGACGAACGTGTCCGCCGAGGGGTTGACGGTCAGATCCGCGGCGCGCGATAGACCGCCGACTGCGATCCCTGCAAAAACCACGACGCCGAAGACGATCCGGGTCCTGAGGCGGGATTTTGAGCGCATATCCTTCTCCTCCAACTCCCAAGGTCGGGCAAGTTGTGAGGATACGGGCTCGCCGGCACCGGACTCAATGAATTTCTCGCTCGGGCGGGCAGTTCGGGATGCCAGGTCCCGCTAAGCTGGGCAAACAGCGCCGTGTCCGCCGACGGTCCCTTCGCCCGCGTCGAACCAGCGCCGCCAGGCCCACCAGCCCGAGCAACACGCCAGCCCCAGGCTCGGGTACCACGACGATGATCGAACCGTTATTCACGGTGAGAGGGATGGGATCGCCATTGTCGTTTCGCAACGTGGTATTAAACCCGCCCAGCGAGTTGGCGACGCCCGTGAGCTCGAGCGGAAACGTCCCGGAATTCAGGCCGGTCGTGTCGATGCGAAGGGTCGCCAACACGCCGCTGGCGGGAACGGTGCCGCCGGCGGTCACTGTTCCGTCCACCCAGATGAGCGGATGACCGGCGTTGCTCCCCGGGGGCGTGCCTCCCGGGTCGCCCTGAGCGCCCACGTTGTCTGCCGCGAAGATCGTGCCGTTGATGATGTCAACGCTCGAGAACACCGGCCGCGTGTTGCTGCCGTTGTTGAACGTGCCGCCGTCGCCGATCTGCGCGAAGAAGTCCTCCCCCGCCACCTGCTCCGTCCCCGTGATCGGAATCGTGATCGTCTGATTCGGCATGTTTGCGAGGAGGAAGTGATCGCCGACCGTCACGACCGCGGCCTGCGCCGTCGAGCAGGCGAGCAGGAACATGGCAATTGGCAGCGCCGCGCGCCTCCATCGGATTCGGGCGTTCGTCCTCGACGTCATCTCTCACCTCTCCTCTGTGTGCCACGGGCTCAGTCCCAAACGCGGCTCGTCCGGTCGTCTGAAAACAATCCCGCGGTTCGCGCGGCCGGTTCGGGCACGATGGGCCTGATTACCCGCGCAAGACCGAAGACCGACCCTGGGCGCGATGGCGGAGGCGACACGGGCGTCGGCCTCGGCATCGGCGCGGCAGGTCGAGCCGCGCGGGATGGGGCGAGCTTTGTTGGCGCACTCACGCCTGACGCCGCCACCGTCATCGCTGCCGTCGGCGGTGCGATCAGCTTCAGTGGGAACAGTCCCGAACGGTGCGACCGCGCGATCAACTGATCCTGTGTGTTCACGAGCTTGTCCCGGTTGTAGTCGTACGGGTTATCGAGCGCGGCGCTCCCCAGGCCCGTGCCGTGGCTGCGGGCGGCCAGTTCGTCGGCGCTGTCAACGGCCGCGTCCGCGGTCGAATTGCCGCTCTCGCCGATCGCGTTGCCGAAGTAGAACACGTCGTCGGCCGCCAGGCCCGTGTGCCCGTTGGCGAGCAGCGCCACCTGGAGCCACTGGTTCTGGATGACGTTGTCGTCCCAGATGATCGTGATCTGGGTGGATCCGTTGGGGCCACGACCGGGGTAGGTGTTGATCAGGGTCGGGGCCGGCGCGACCGGCCACGCGGATGGGTTGTTGTCGTTGCCCACCCGGAACGTGAAATCTTCAAATCGCGGGAGATTCGCCAGGTCCGCCACGTCGATGATGATCCCGTTGATCCCCTTCGAATAGCTGGTGTAGTTCCGGAAACTGGCGGTCTGTCCAGGCAGGAGCGCCTGCTTGTCGGTGGCGACGGCGTTGGTGTCGGTCTGGTTGGACGACCCGTTCTGGCCGTCGTACGCACTGCCGTTGTAGAAGATGCTGTTGGCGACGATTGTCGGCAGCGGCAGGGACACGCTCAATTCGTTCGATGCGGGCGACGTGCCCGCCAGGTCGATCGCCTTGACGACGTAGAAGTATTGCTGTCCCGCCGTCACCGTCGTGTCGTCGAACGAGGTTACGCCGCCGCCCAGGGTCGCGATGGGCGCGTAAGCGCCCCCCGCTCCGGTCTTGCGATCGACCTCGATCGACTGGGTGAAGTTCGACGGGATCGTCCAGGCGAGGTGTACGACCGGCCCGGGCGCGGCGGCGGCCGACACCAGCGTTGGCGCGCCGGGGATGATCGACAACGCGGCGATT
>DATBFY010000118.1:0-14705 GCA_036558265.1 Tepidisphaeraceae bacterium
CGCTGGCGAGATACTGCCGCACCGCGGCGTCGGAGACGTTCGCCGCGTCAAGCAGGAGACTGCCGTTCCCGATGTCCAGCCGCCCGCCGCCGGTGATCGACAGCGATCCGGTGCTGATCTGGATCGGCGACGAGCCGGCCAGGGCGATCGTTCCGCCGTTGATTCCCAGCACGGCCAGATGCTGGGCCGACGGGAAGGTCGCGCTCGCCGCCGCGCCCACGTTGACGGTCACGTTGGGTGTGCCCGAGGGGGTATCGGCGTCGAGGGCATACGCGCCGCCGTTGACGTTCACCACGTCATTTCCCCCGCCGACGCCAGCGAACGAAACCTTCGCCACGTTCGCCAGCGAGATCGGCACCGAGCCGACCGAAGCATTGGCGAAGGTGATGCCGTCCGCGGCGATGTTCACCGTGTCGTCGGCGCTGCCGCCGACCAGCGTCAGCGCGTTGGCGCCGCTGGTCCCGCCGAAGGTCGCCCCGCCCATCGGCAGCGGGCTGCCGTTCGAGAAATCCAGCGTCAGGCGATTGGCGCCGCCGCCCAGGTCGATGACGAGCTGATTGAGTGCGCCCGGATCGAACGAGTAGGCATAGCTCCCGTTCGACAACACGTCCACCCGCGCGCCGTTGCGCACGAGCGTCAGGGCGTCGTCGGCGGGGCTGGCGTTGATCGCGTCCATGACCCAGTTGACGGTGGAGTCCGCGCCCAGCGGGTTACCGCCGGAATCTTTGATACCGGATCCCAGGGCTTTAAGGGTCATCTGGTACGCGCCGGGCAGGCTGGTCAGGTTGCCAAGGCCGCTCAGCATCCACGTCTTGCCGTCGTTGCTCGTGAGCGTTTCGCCGCCGGTGATCAGGTCTGAGCCGCCGTCGCGCGTCAGGTGCAGGTCCGCCAGGTCAAAGCCGGTGACCGGCTCGTTAAACGCGATCTGGAGCTGCGAGAGACTGACGATCCGCGGGTTGGGCGCGACGACCGGCAGGCTCGCCGCCGGACCGCTGCTGTCGATCACGAGCTTGTTCGCCCCGGATGCGAAGCCGATCCGCCCGCTCGCCAGGTTGAACGCGGACACGCCCACGCCGTACGTCCCGTCCGCCAGCGCGGGTGTGATCGAATCGTCCGGCAGCGTCCAGGTGCCGTCGCCGTTGTTTCGCGCGGCGTAGCTCTGGCCGGCGACGGTGACCGTGACGCTGGCGGCCGGGTCGTCCACCGTGCCGCCGAGCAGCGGCGAGGGGTCGGCGGTGCCGAGCTGGTTCAGCGTGACGTTGATCGGCGCGCCCGTGCCGCTGGGCGGCACGTAAGGCGCCAGGTACTGCCCGGAGATCGGCAGGCCGTCGAACGCCGTGCCGGCGCGCTGCCACGTGACCGCGAGGTTATCGCCACCGCCGCCTTCCTTCTCCAGCGCCATGATGTAGTAGCGCTGCCCGGCCACGAGGTGGATCGACGCCGACTTCTGCTGCGGATAGGTGTTCCAGGCGCGGGGCGAGGTCCAGACCGGCACCGATGCGATCAGGCTCGCGTGCGCGGGGTTGTCGTCGGTCGAGAGCCACAGCTCGCCGTTGTCGTCGCTGGCGATCCAGAAGGTGTAGTCACCGGTGACGGGCGGCAGCAGGTAGCCGTGCACGCGGCTGCCGTACGCCTCGGCCCAGTCGGTGCGGGTCTCGAAGCTGGTGCGGTATTCCCGGCCACTTGGGCTGTTCGGGTAAGCCGCGTTGGACGTCAGATCCGACACCGCGTTGCCGCCGCCGATGTTCAGCCAGTACTCCCACAGGATCGATCCGCCGTAACTGAAGGAAGATTGAAGCGGCGTAGGGAACGGGTTGCCCGAGAGCGTCGTCAGGCCGGTGACCGTGATGGTCTGAACCTGCCCGAAACTGATCGGCGTGGTCGTGAGCGTGACGGTCAGGTTGTCCGATCCCAGCGTCGCGCCACTGACAGTCGCGCCGCTGACCTGGTATCGCGAGGCCTGCTCCGCCAGGGCCTTTGTCACGGGTTCGGTGAAGGTCACCAGGACCGTGGTCGGGTTGTAGCTGGTCACCGATGCGATACCGGCGGGCACCAGGCTGACGGCGGTCGTAAGCGGGCTGCTCGCGCCGCTGAGGTTCATCGCCAGCACCTGATACGTGTGCCGGATTTTCGGGGAGATGTCAGTCGTGTCGGTGAATGAAGTCGTCGGCGAGGTCGCGTATGACACGCCGTCGCGGAAGATCACGTAATGATCCACCCCGCTTTCAGGGTCGGTGGAGGGACTCCAGTTGAGCGTGATCTGGTTCCCGCCGCCCGCGAGGGTGGCGCGAAGGTTGGCCGGCACCGTCGGCGGCGTCAGATCCGTCCCGCCGAAGGGCGACAACCGGATCCCGGGAATCGGCGCGTTGGGATCCGCCGGGTCTTCCCACGTGCCGCCCGGAAGCTGCCAGCGGACGGCGATGTTGTCCCCACCTCCACCCTCCTTGTGCAGGGTTTCGACATAGTACTTCTGCCCGGCGACGAGATTGATCGCGACGGACTGCTGGTTCGCCTCCTTGGTCCACTCGCGCGAGTTGGTCCAGTTGACCACGTACGCGATCTTGACCTTGTGCGCGGGGCTGTCGTCCGTCGAGAGCCACAACTCGCTGGCGTCGTCGCTGGAGATCCAGAACGTGTAGGAACCGGTAGCGGGTGGCAGGAGATAGCCGCGGAAGCGATCGCCATAGGCATCCCCAAACCCGACCGGTCCCTCGAATGACGTCTGTAAAGTCCGGCCCGACGGATTGTTAGGGAAGTTCGGGTTGCTGGTCAGGTCGGAGACATTGTTGCCCGCCCCGATGTTCGTCCAGTACTCGCGAAGGATATATCCGGACCCCTGCGGTGCGTACTTGAACGTGATCGGCATCGACGCTGGCAATTGGTTGCCCGAGGCGGTCGTGATGCCGGTGAGGGTCAGCGTGTACCCAGTGCCAATCGACATGGCGCCGGCGGTGGTCAGGACGATTTTCGTGTTGTTCACCGACAAACTGACGGAGTTGATCGCCCCGCCAGTGAAGGTGTAGTTGGCAAGGTTGCCGGCCGCCGCGGGGCTGAGCGGCTCGGTGAAGGTAATCTCAATGTGATTGGCGTCGGGGGTGTTGGTGGAGACGACGCCGGGAACTGAGATCGAAACGGCCGCCGAGCGCGCACTCTCGTAGCCATCGCGGTTGACGGCGCTGACCTGATAGCTGTAGCGGGTCGTGCCCTGGACGGTGGTGTCGCTGAAGGATGCCGAGGTGGTCGTGCCGATCGCGACGTTGTCACGATAGATCACGTAATGATCGACAAAGCTCTGGCCGTCGCCCGAAGGGGTCCAGGTGAGGGTGATCCGGGTCGGCCCGAGCGTGGCGCGCGCGCTCAGGCTGGCCGGTACCGACGGCGCGGACTTGTCGATCGGGATGTTGACCTGCCCCGGCGTGCCGCCAAGGTTGCTCGCCTGCCAGTTGATCGGGTCATTGCCGTACTGGGCGACGTGGACGCGGATCAGGGCGGGGCCGTTGCCGTCCGGCTCGGCGGGCCAGGGGGCGTGGTCGTTGTAATTGACGCGGTCGACCTCGTAAGCCGGAATGCCGCCGGCCTCGGCGGGACCGCGCTGGAAGAGTCGCACCCATTCGCCGTTGTTATCCAGTTGGCCGGTGTAGACGCCGGCGACGGGAATCCCGTTGGCGGTGACGTGGTAGCGGGCGTCGAAGGCCGTGTAATCGCTGACGAGCACGACATACGCGCCGGGCGCGAGCGTCGTAAAACCATGCTGGATCGAGAAGGAATTCAGCGTGGGATTGGTCAGCGTGAGGTCGGGCTGGCCCGAGCGGGTCAGCTTGACCGAGTCGGCAACCGTCCAACTGTTGGGGCCGGTCGTACCGCGGGTCAGGCGGACGGTGGCCGGGCCATCAAAGGAGAAGGCGCCCAGGTTGATCCAGGCGTCGTTGCCGGACACGGCGAGCTGGTTCTGATCAACCGTGACGGTGGTGGATCCGCCGGCGTAGGTGATTGTGTACTGGGCGGCATCGTCGAGATTCGTGCGGCGCTTGCCGTCGGGACCGACGAGGTTGACGTGCGCCCAGACGGTGTAGCTTCCGGTCGAAAGGCCGTTGGCGCTCCAGGTAGCGGTCGCGCCGGATTCGAGGGTTTGCACCTCGTTGCCGATCGTGTCGGGGTACCAGCCGAAGGAGAATCCGATGCCGTCGCCGATGTAAAAGTTGTTCAGCGGCTGAGGCGTGCTCGAGCGGTTGTAAAGTTCGATGAACTCGAAGCCCTCGGCGTCGGTGAAACCGGCCGCGGATTCAGCGGCCGTCGGTCCCTGCGGGTGGTACAGAACCTCGTTGACAACGATGGGCGCGACGTAAGCGATCGAGTTGGCCGCGCCGAGCGTTGGCGTTTGAAGGAGCGTGAAATCGCTCGTGCCGCTGGACTTGGCGACGCGGCCGCTGGAGATGCCCAGCGGCGCCGCGCCGTAGCTGACATGCGTGCGGTATCCGCCGGGGGCGCCCGAGGCGTTGGACGACAGGTACAGGTCACCGCCAAGATCACTGAGTGCGAAGGGTGTGAGACAGCCGGGATCGGCGGCGTTGCCGAAGTTCGCCACGGCGGTGAGGACGAGGTAACCGTTGGCCGCGATCATCGTGCCGGCAGGGAGGCGATATTTGGCAAGTCCGTCGGCGGCGTCACCCAGGAACCAGCCGCTCAGGTCGATCGGCTGGTTGGTCGTGTTATAGAGCTCGATCGCGTCGGCCTGCGGTGTCGCGGCGTGGGACAGGACCTCGTTGATGACAACCGCATCGGGCAGCGCGAGCGTATCCTGACCGCCCGGCGTGCCATTGGTGGCGGCGCTGGAGCGCCAACCGTCGCTGCTGTTCCAGAGCGCGCGGTCCTGGAGCGGGTCGCGGACGGTCAATGAGAACCCGCCGCCGTCGGTCTGCGGGTACCAGCTATTGTTGTAGTCGAATTCCTGGACGATGCCGCCGTTGGGCGCGTCGAGCTCGATCTTCTCGCCGGCGTTGTCCAGGTGGCCCGTGTACTCGCCCGCGATGATCGCGGGGTTGACGCCGGGGTAGCGCAGCTTGAACGCCGCGGCGTCGGCGACGACCAGCACATACTGATTGGGTGCCAGCGTGATGTCTGGGAAGGTGAACTGCACCCCGTCGCTGAGGCGCAGTCCCTGGAGCGGCAGCGGCTGGGCGCCGATGTTGCGGACCTCGATGTATTCAAAGTCGTTCGCGCCATTGCCGGTATCGACGTAGCCCGCGCTAATCTCGCCGGTCGTGGCGGGCAGCGGGTTGTACATCAGCTCAGTGATCCGGATCGACGGAGCGAGATCGACGTAGAAGCCGGCGTCGGCGAGGGCGCTCCAAGTGCCGTTGGTGAAGACCCGGGCCTTGACCTCGACGCCCTTGGTGAGCGTGATCGTGCTGCCCGCGGAGTAGATCAGCGCCGTTGGACTGACCGCGCCGCCGGGCAGGCGCGGGTCGGAACCGTCGAGCGTGTAATAGACCGTCCCGCCCGATCCACTGATCGTCAGGAGATCATTGGGAAGGAACGTGCCGCCGTACTTGGGGGTTCCGTTGACGGCGAACGAAGGCGCGTCGATGCTCGGAAAGAGGTTGGCGCCGCGCAACTGCTGGAGGACCAGGGCCGTCCGCTGCGGGAAGAACGTGTTGAGCAGGTAATCGCGTTCGTTGCGCCACTGCGCCTGCGTGTGAGGCACGGTGCCGGTGGTGGAGGGGATGTCGCCCCAGCGCGCCGATTCGCCGACGACGGCGGCGTCGATCTGGTTGGCCATCGCCTGGTATCGCGCGATGCTGGCGGCGGGGGTGAGCGCACCGCCGTTGAACATGAAGCGCTGCACGTGATCGGCGAACATCATGCGGAACTCGGGATTGTTCCGCAGGTAAAAGTAGGGCTTGGCAACGTCGTTGCCCGCGCTGCCGACGCCCGTCGCGTTCACGCCGATGTTCGCCCACCCGCCGTCCAGCGCCATCTCGCTGTCCCAGGGCAGCATCTTGAACCCGGTGCTGTCGGGCGTGTCGAGGCGGGAGGCGTAATAGTTGTGCCCCGGCCAGTCGGTGTTCCCGATGTAGAAGTTCATCAACATGTAGTCGATGTAGTTGCTGACATCGAGGAGGTCGGGAAAGTTGGTATTGCGCGTGCCGTCGGGGTTGTTGCCCTGGAGCCGCTGGAACCCGGCGGGCGTCGAGACGTCGTAGGTCCCGAAGAAGTTCATCAGATCGTTCCACGACTGCCCGGTGCTGCCGCCGGCCGGCGCGCCCGAGTTGATGACGTCGTACTGCTCCTTTTCGCCACCCATGTACGCCGCCGAGAACGTGCCGTCGGGGCGCTCGAGCGGGTTGTAGAGCCCCCAATACAAGCCGTTGACGTAGAGGTTGACGAACGTGCCGCGCGAGGCGGGCTGGCCCATCGCCAGCTCGGTCATGTTGGCAAATTGCACGCGCAGGAACTGGGTGCGGTCGTCGCCCCAGGACCAGGTGTCGTTGAAGCCGGCGCGGATCGTCAGGTTGTCGAACGTGTCGGTCGCGCCGTCGCCGAACAGAGGGTAGACCAGCTTCGTCGGCCCATACCCGGCCTTGAAGAAGAACCGGAACGAGTGCTTCTCAAACTGCGGGCCGCGTCCGGCGCCCCCCTCCATCTGCATGTCGGCGTTGATCTGGAAGCCCTCGGACGATCCGTCGGGCAGGATGTATTCGAGCGATGCCGGCCGGTCCCACCCCGCCCCGCCCGCGTCGGGATGCGAGTAGATGCCGGTATTCGGGTCGAACAGGTTGGCCTGATCGGTGACGATCGACATCGTCGGGATCGAGAGCAGCCCCTGCTTCAACTGGTCGCGGTACGCCGGATCGTTGGTGATCCGCGGATCCATCGCGTAGTCGGCGGCCTGCGCGCCCCAGGACGACGGGAAACCGGCGGGGTTGTTCGACTGGTTGATGACGTTGTCGAGGAAGATGTACGACTCGGTGGAGACGATGGCGCTCTGCCCCCCGACGACTGACACGGCGCGCACGATCGTCGTGGACGAGATGGTGATCGGGTTGGTGTAAAGCGTGCCGTTGGTCGCGCTGGGGGTCGAGCCGTCGACCGTGTAGTAGATGGTCGCGCCCGGCGACTCCGAAGTCAGCGTGAGCTGGAACGGCTGGCTGAAGAGCCCGTGCTTGACGCTGAAGTTCAGGTCCGGCTGCCACGTATCAGGGGTATTGGGCGCGCCGGGCGTAGGCGTGTTGAAGAAGTGCGTGCCCGCCTGGGTGGTGACGATCTGGGAGAGCTCGGGCATGACGAGCAGGTCGCCGTCGGTGGGCGAGGCGTTGAGCGCCTGGATCGCCAGGACGTTTCCGGTCGGCGTGAGCAGGCCCAGGCGCGACGTCAGGTCGACGTTCTCGAAACTGGTGGCCTGGAAGTCGTTCGTTCGCGCGGCAGTCGCGGCGGAGTTCCACGCCAGCGCTGAGGGCGCGTTTCGCCGCGCGACTTCCACGCCGTTGAGGTACGCAACGTAACCGTCGTCGTACGCCATCTTCAGCGTCAGCGTCTGGAGCGACGCCAGGTCGGCCACGTCGAACTGGATGCGCGTGTAGAGCGAGGCGTTGTTCGCCTGCTGCATCGCGGATTTGACGTTCGTGCGGACGTCGGCGGCAAACGTTGCCGAATTGCCCGCGCCGCCACCACCGGTGATCGGCGTGCTGGTGACCGCCAGCCCGCCGCTGGCGGTGTTCCCCACGAGCCGGAAGGTCGAATCGAACCCGGCCTTGCTGCCCGGCGCCGCGAAGAGTTCGAGCCCCGAGCCACCCCCGTTCTCGAAGAAGACGAGCGATACGCTGTAATCCCCCGCCGACGGGAAGTTGAACGTCTGAAGCGTGTCCGACGCCCCCCGCAGGCCGTCGAACGCCATCGACTGGCTGCCGACGGACAGGCCGAAGCCGTCGTCGCTGTTCACGCCGAAGGTCCAGGCGCCGGCGCTGGGAATGTGGACCGTTCCGGTCGCCTTGACGACGAAGACGTCCTGGTTGACGCCGATCGTCATGCCCGGGAAGGTGCGGTCGTTGGGGAATTCGCCCGCGCCGTCGGTGTTCAGGTAATTGATGTACGGCGCCGTCTCGCTCTGTTTCCACTGCTGGTTGGACGGCACGTCGATGACAGATTGCGCCTGCGCCAGGTTGCCGATGCTGCCCAGGTTCGCCTTGTAGGTGGTGACGGCGAAACCGGGCGTGGCGTTGGCGAAGCCCAGGCCCGTCGGCCCCTGCGACCACGAGGCATCGTTGAACCCCGCCTGCGTCCACGACAGTCCGAGGGTGCCGCTGGTCGGCGCCAGGTATCGCGCCGTCGCCCCCGCCGCCACCAGCTTGGTCTCGGTCACCTGCTGCCCGACGCCATACGACACGTCCGACTGCATCACCGGGTAGGGCGCGTACGACTGCACCACGTTGCCGCCGGGGTCGATCAGGGAGAGATCCGCGCCGGATTTGGAGAGGTTGAAGTTGGTGTGCAGCTCGCCAGCGGGATCGGTGAGATTCTTGCTGTCGGCGAAGATGACGCGATACTCGCTGGGCCCGAGGGTGATCGCGGGGATCGTCCAGACGGTGCTCTTGTATTTGAGCTTCCAGTTGGTCAGGTCGATGCTTTGCCGTGAATCGGGATTGGCCAGCTCCAGCCAGTCGGCGACCACCCCGGACGAGTCGGTCAGACCCGTCTTGTTCCCGGCTAGAATCTCGCTGATGACCGGATTGGTCGCGGCCAACAGGCGCCGCGCCTCCAGCCCCTCCATGCCCACTTTCATCTGTTACACCTTCAGGGCGAGACGACGTGCCCAGCGTACGCGAACCCTCCGCCCCTCATTCTGCGCCACACACTCACGGCATCTTATCAGGAAATAAACATTTTCGTTGACGGTCGCCTCGGGCATTTTCCGGCGGACTTGAATGGGCTGCGGTGCTGCCGATGGGAACGAGCGAACGCAACTCATTGATATTAATAAAGTAACGTCCGTTCGACGAGCTGGGCGGGTTGGTCCCTTCCCCCGAATGCACGTTCGGACTAGCTTTCTACCCGCGTGCGTCCTGTTCTGAGCTTCCTAATCTTCTTCGATCTGCTGGCGACTCTGGGCTGCGCCGGCGGCACCCAGTCGCTGGACGCCGTGCCGAGCGATCGGATCGTCTGCTTCGTGCCGGGCGTGGCGGGTGATTCGGGTTTGTACGGCGGGCTCAAAAAGGCCCTGGTGGAATCGGGCGCCACCGACCTGCGCGTCTTCACCTGGGGCGCGCCGCCTCCGCTGTTCGCGCTCAACTTCCAGACCACCTCCATCCACGACAAGGCCGAGCAGCAACTGGCCGACCGCCTGACCCAATGGCTGCACCAGCGACCTGGGATGCGCGTTGACCTGATCGGTCACAGCGCCGGCGGCGGTGTCATCCTCGGGGCGCTGCGACGGCTGGGCGAGGGCGACGCGGTGGATCACGTGGTGCTGCTGTCGCCATCGGTCTCGCCGGGGTATGACCTGGCGCCACCGTTGCGGCGCGTGCGGGTTCGGCTGGATTTGTTCTGGAGCGACCGGGATACGTTCTTTTTGAAGTGGCGCACGGGGACGTTCGGGACGTACGACAACGTGAAGACGCCGGCCGCCGGCAACATGGGATTTCACCCCACCACCCCGCTGCCGCCGGAACTCGCATCGAGGCTGGTGCAGCATCCGTACGGCCCGCAATGGGAGTCGCTGGGGAACGCCGGCGGGCACGATGGGTCGGTGGCGCACGATTTCGTGCGGCAGGTGGTGACGCCGTTGCTCAATGCGCCTGCGCCATCACCAGCGGCGGCAACGGCGCCCGTCACGTCCCCGGGTGCAGGCAAATGAATCGGATCACACGCTCGAGCGTCTGCCGCCAGTCGGGTAGCGGCAGCGGCCCGCCCCACAGCGCCTCGGCGTGCCTGGTCTCGAAGACGCGCGGGCACAGGAGCCCCGGGAAGAACGAGTCCAGCGAGTCGGCCAGGTGACCGACCACCGGGTCGCCCGCGGCCGCGGCGCGGCGCCATTGTTCGAATGCTTCGGCATCGACGATGCGCGGACGCTCGCCGCGCCGCGATCGCCGAGAGCCCGCGCGCTGGTGAGCGCCGAACTGCTCCCAGACCAGGTCCATCACCTCACCCAGCGGGATCGCGCGGTCGCCCGCCGCCACGTGCCAGATCGTCTTTGCCGGGCTGTCCTTGGTCGCCGCCCTGGCGAGAAATCGCGCGGCGGTCTCCGTGGGGATCAGGTCCAGGGTCGTCTGCGGCGTCGCCGGAACGATCGGGATCAGCCCGCGCCCGAACCAGCGGAACGCGTGGTGCAGCGCGCCCGGGCGATGCACCACCCCGTTCGCGTGCGACCCCATCACGATGCTCACCCGCGCCACGCGCACCGGCAATCCGCACGACAGCGCCAGCCGCTCGCACTCCCACTTGGTCCGCTCGTACCGGTTCACGAAACCCGGCGGCTCGAACGGCGCTTCGGGCACGCGGCCGGTGCTCGACCCGGCCACGCAGACGGTGCTCACGTGGATGAGCCGCCGCAACCGCCGGCAGGTCGCCGCCCAGTCCAGAAGTCGCCGCGTCCCGTCGACGTTGACGTTCCACTGGTCGTCCGGCGGGCCGCGGAAGCGCGTGTCCGCCGCCGCATGCACGATCACGTCCGTCTCGCGCACCAGCGCATCGGCATCGCGCGCGTTCAGGCCCAGGGCGTCCTGCCCGACGTCGCCGACCACCAGCCGGAGTCGCGACACGTCGGCGGGGATCGAGCCGTCCGCCGCCCGCAGCGCGCCGACCGTCGCCACCCACGCCTCGAACCGCTCGCGCGCGCCGACGCCGCCCGTCGAGCGCACCAGCACGTCCACGCGACCCACCTGTGGCGACGCCGAGAGTTCCGCCGCCAGTTGCGGGCCCAGCGCGCCGGTGGCGCCGGTCAGGAGGATGTTCAGCGGCGGCATCGCCGACGATGAGCGCGTATCAGTCACGAGCCGAACCTATCAGGTCAGGTGCCGAATCGCATACGGCCATTCGCGAAGCGGAAGTGGATTCGGCAAGACTTCGCAGGCGCTGGATGAACGTCGCGACGATGCGCGCCGCGCGCTCGTCGCCGATCAACGCCGGCCGGTACGTCAGCGCAACGTGCGACCGCTCGCCCAGAGAACTCGGGGTGAACAGGATCGGCAGCGCCGGCCCGGTCGGCGAGAACCGCAAGTAGTCCAGGATGACCTGCGGGTGGTACTCCGCCGCCCAACTCCGGCAAAGGTTGACGTTCGAGATCCCCCCGGCGAGCGGCAGGTGCCTGAGGTAGAAGCGCACCCACGTCTCAAGGGACATCAGGCGTGATTCGGCGACCGCCGCCGCCATCCGAAGCTGGCTCGCCTCCGCCACCTTCACCTGCTTCTGCCAGGCGTTCTGCCCCGCGATTGCCCGCACCAGTGCCGGCCAGTCGCGCAGCACGTCGGGGCGCACGACCACCGTCGTGAATCCCAGGAACAGGCCGAAGACGTCGTCCAGGTCGTCGCCGCACGATGGGCGAAGGTCCACCACCGTCCCCAGCGCCAATTCCTGCCGCGACCGGCCGGGCGGGGTCGCGCCGTAGCGATGGCACGCCTCCGCCATCGCCGCCAGGAACACGTCGTTGACGGTTGCGCCCAGTTGCCGCGCCGCCTCCCTGATCTGGCCGATCATCCCGTCGGGCAGCGGGTGCACCTCACACCGGACGCGATAATCCGCCAGCGGGCGCTCGACCCGCCGCGCGTTGCACAGGCGCGTCGTCATCCGCAGCGCCGACAGGAATCCCTCGCCCAGGCTCCAGCGCCCGCGCGACGGACCGAAGTGGTGCCAGTACCCGCCGCGCGGCGATTCCACGGGCACGCTTCGCGCCCGCGCCGGTTCATGGATCCGGTAGAACCATTCGCGCAGCAGCAGCCGGATCGAGGCGCTGTCCGCCACCCAATGGTGATAGACAAGTCCCAGGTCGTGCGAGTCCGCCTGCCGCAGGACGAACGGGCGGAAGGGGCAGACGGGTTGATCGTCCTCCACACCTTCATCGAACGGTCGGTTCATCTCGCCCGACACGTGCTCCGCCAGCGTCACGCCGCCGTCCACGACGCGCACCGCGTCCGCCGCCGTCCGCGGATCGCACGCGTCGTGCGCGAACGCGTCGCCCGAAACCCGCACCCGCCCCAGTCCCAGCACCTCCAACGTCCGCGCCCAAGCCCGCCCGATGCGATCGACGTCCGCCCGCCCGCGAACGTGCAGCACCTGCGCCGCGTTATACGGGTGTACGCGGTCCCACAGCCGCATCACCTGCTGGAAAACGTTCAACCTCATCGAGTGCATCGCCATTCGTCTTTCCGATCGCTGCGCGCGGCTCATGACATCGACGTGCGCCGCCCGGTGATCCTCGGCAGGAAGCGCCCCACGTGCGCGGTGTAGCTCGTGTACGCCGCGCCGTGCAGCACAGCCAGTGACCGCTCCTCGCGCCGCGCCTCCCACTGGAGCAACACCAGGTGCAACGCGCCGACGACGATCATCAACGGGCTGCAGACGACCACGACCGTCGTCAGCATCAGCAACGACGACAGCGCGTAGATCGGGTGCCGCACGTACGCGTAGGGGCCATTGAAGATCAGTTGCGTGCGCTCGTTCGGGTCGATCCCCATCCGCCACGACCTGCCCATCCGTCGCCAGCAGACCCAGGTCCCGGCGAAGGCGGCCATCGCGACCGCCACCGCAAGCCATGCCAGATAAACATTGCCCGACACCGCCCCAAGCGGCCTCAACAGTGGTGGCGGGTTCTCGATAAACGGTGTCAAAAGCGGTACGAAGACCCACAACACCACCACCGGGCCCCAGACGACGCGCAACAGCCTCCCCAGGCCCTCCGGCGGCACCAGGTTCGCCGCGCGACCGACCGTCCGCCGCGTCCGGGCGACCATCTGAAGCACCCGAAGCCAATAGGCCAGCATGATCAATCCGATCAGCAACGACGGCCACGAGTTGGGTGAAGTGTTAAATCTCATAACCCGTGTCATCGTGCGGATGCGCCATCGCGCGAGGCTTGATCACGGGCAGGCGCGATCCGGCCCGCGGCCGTTCGCGCGCCCTCCAGCACCGGCGTCGACGCAAACTTCGGATCGCGTTGTCCGGAATGAGCGGCCACCCACGCGGCTCGCTCGGGGCAGATCGCCAGGAGGTGCTCGATGATCGCCTGGTGCACCTTCGGCGCCTCGTCGATGTTCACGTGGGTCGTGTCCCACGCCCGAAGCGCCTTGCCCTCCTCCAACAGGTTCACGTTGAACAGTTGGCCCGTCGAACCCGGCTCGGGCGTCAGTGGGATCCCCCGCAGGAAATTGCTCCCCCCGAAGATCCCCGGTTGATAATAGTTGTAGCACGCCTTCACGTTCTTCGGGACCTGACGCTGGTCCACCGTGTCCAGCGTCACGACCATGTCCACCGGCACCCCCACCTTGTCCAGTTCCCGCGCGATCACCAGCGCGTCGTCCGCACCGAACGAATGCCCGATCAGGCAGATCGGCTCTGGATCCTTCGCCGCCCGGTAGCGCTCGGCCATGGTCCTGGCGAGCTCCTGACACTGGTCATGCTGGAATACTCGGGCGGTCAACCCGTCCCGCTGGATTTTCTCGCTCAGGACGTCGATCCCACCGGAGAACACCCCGACCCAACCGCGCAGCAGGTAGACCGTCCCCGCGCGCGGCGCCTCGCTGCGCGGCTGCACCCAGTCCATCTGACCGGGCGTCAATGACCCCATCGAGATGCACCCACCCGCTCCGAATGTCGCAATTGCCAGCAACGCACCCCACACGATGCCCACGAACAGAGGTTGAGACGTGTCGGTTCTCATCGTTTTTTTCGTAGCAAGGGTCGCGCCATTACGGCCCAGCCGCGGCGCGAAGTTTCGAAGCGCCACCGCCGCCGCCAGCCCCACCGCCGCCACGCGTCTCCTGCCCGGTCGCGGCCGGCGGTTTTACGGCCTGGTGGCTGGCGGTCTGCGCCTCGCGAACCGGCGGCACGTACGTCGGATGCGCCCGCACCCACTCCTGGCGGGTCGGACAAACCGTCATCAACTGCCTGAGAACTTCCCCGTGGATCTTCTCGTTCTTCTCAATGTTGAAGTGATCCGTGTTCGGCTCGAGCAGATCCGTCCGATCCGTCCGGATGTTCACGTTCGTCAGCACGTTCCGGTTGTCCGGTGCCGCCTTCAGCGGAACACCCCGGAAATACGGGATCGCGTCAAGCACGCCGTGCGATTGGTAAAGGTTGTAGCATCGCTTCACGTTCGCCGGCACGTCCGGCGGCGTCACCGGGTCCAGCGTGATGATCAGGTCCACCGGCACGTGGTTCTCCCCCAGTGACTGCGCGATCTGCAGGAGGTGATCCGCCCCCCACGAGTGCCCGACCAGCACCAGCGGCTCGAACACCTTCTGATCCTTGTACTTCTGCACCAGCGCGTCGGTCAGCTCGTGCCACTGCTCGCAGCGGTAGACGTTCGCCCGGATTCCCTGCGCGTTGATCTCCTCGCCCAGCCTGTCGATGCCCGTCGACCAGATGCCGATGAACCCGCGCATCAGGTAGACGTTCCCCGCCCTGGGCCGCTCCGAGAAGGTCTGCACGCGCGTCAGGTCGCCCGGCTGCATCGACGGTCCGGAACATCCACCGCCCGCCAGCGAAACGATCCCCGT
>DATBFY010000119.1:0-7903 GCA_036558265.1 Tepidisphaeraceae bacterium
CGACAAGCTCAACGGCTGGCCCACGCAGGACCACCTCGCGCCGCTCAGCTTTGTCCCCGCGAGCGGTTTCATGAAGCTGACCGCCGACGGCGATACCAACGCCGGCGCCAACCACCTCAACTTCCAGCTCGACCACGACCGCGGCGAGATCGCCCTCTTCAACGCCCAGCAGACGCTGGTCGATTCCCTCTTCTACGCCGCACAGAGCTCCGGCGTGTCCGAAGGCCTCTCCCCCGACGGCTCGGCCAACTACGTGTTCTTTAATCAGCCCAGCCCGGGCCTGTCGAACCCCGGTACCCAGAACCAGGAAACCACCATCAACGTCGTCAAGCTCGGCGACTCCTGGAAGTTCAACCAGACCGACCTCTTCAACGATTCCTCCTGGGCCCAGTCCGGCTTCAACGACGGCACTGCCAACTGGCAGCCCGGCGCGACCGTGATCTACCACGAGGACTCGGCGCTCCCCTGGGCCAAGAACACCGAGATCGCCGACGCCACCCATCCTTACAGCAACACGCGCCGCGTCTACTACTTCCGCAAGACGTTCAACATCGCCGACCCGTCCCAGATCAAGTCGCTCACGCTCAACGTCCTGATCGACGACGGCGCGGTCTTCTACGTCAACGGACAGGAGATCCCCGGCACGCGCTACAACATGCCCGGCGGCGCCGTCAACTCGACCACGCTCGCCTCAGCGTCGATCGGCAACGCCTCCAGCATCGAGACCTACTCGATTCCCGTCAGCATGCTCGTCGCCGGCAACAACGTGTTGGCGATTGAGGTGCACCAGAACTTCGGCACCGGCACCACCAGCACCGATGTGGTGATGGGCGCCACGCTCGACGCCGTCCAGCAGGCCGACAACACCCCGCCGCCCCCGCTCCGCGTCACCGAATTGATGTACAACCCGCCCGGCAGCCCCAACGTCAACGGCGACGAGAACGAGTTCATCGAGCTCCAGAACGTCGGCGCCAGCCCCTTGAACATCACCGGCTACCGCTTCAATGGCGGCGTCCAGTTCACCTTCCCCAACCTCACCCTCGCCCCCGGGCAGAAGACGCTTATCGTCAAGGACCTCGCCGCCTTCACCGCACGCTACGGCAACTCGCTCCCCGTCGCCGGCGAGTACCTCGATTCCCTCGACAACAATGGCGAGTTGATCCGCCTCGAGACCAACGCCGGCCAACTCGTCCAGCAATTCACCTACTCCGACGCCTGGTATCCCAGCACCGACGGCAACGGCGATTCGCTGGTCATCAACAACCCGTCCGCCGACCCCTCGACCTGGAGCAACGCCTCCTCCTGGCACGCCTCCACCGCTACCCTTGGCACCCCCGGCATCGACGAGACCACTTCACCCCCGCAGCACGCCGTCGTCGTCAACGAGGTCCTCGCAAACTCCCCCACCGGCCCCAACGACTGGATCGAGCTCAAGAACACCACCGGCGCCGCGATCAACATCAGCGGGTGGTACCTGAGCGATTCGGGCGACAACCTGCTCAAGTACCGCATCCCCGACGGCACGATCCTCCCCGCCAACGGCTTCCTCACCTTCGACGAGCAGCGCACGTTCGGCTCGATCGCCAACGGCGCCAACGCCTTCTCACTCTCCTCGACCGGCGACGACGTCTACATCTCCTCCTCCGCCACCGCCGGCGTCCTGGGCGCCTATCGCGACGCCGCGCACTTCGGCGCGTCCGACCCCAACGTCACCTTGGGCCGCTATCAGACCTCAACCGGCCGCGTCGATTTCGTCGCGCTCACCAAGGCCACCAAGGGAGCCGACAACGCCGGTCCGCTCGTCGGCCCGGTCGTGATCAACGAGCTCATGTACCACCCCGACGGCAGCGGCGACGAGTACATTGAGCTCCGCAACATCACCAGCTCCACCGTCCCCCTCTACGACCCCGCTAATCCCAACGACACCTGGAAGCTGACCGACGGCGTCGATTTCACCTTCCCGACCGGCCTGTCGCTCGCCCCCGGCGAGATCATGCTCGTCATCCCCGAATCCATCTCCGTCGCCGATTTCCGCGCCAAGTACGGCATCCCCGCCAGCGTCCAGGTCGTCGGCGGCTATATCGGCGTGCTCTCCAACAGCGGCGAGCACGTCGAGCTCGCCAAGCCCGGCGCGCCGCAGCCCGATCTCACCGTCCCCTACATCAAGGTGGACGACGTCGAGTACGGCACCGGCGGCACCTGGCCCGCAAGCCCCGACGGCGACGGGCCGTCGCTGGTCCGCTTCGTCGACACCCACTACGGCAACGACGTCGCCAACTGGCGCGCCTCCGTCCAGCTCGGCGGCACCCCGGGCCAGCCCAACGACGTCTCGCCCCTCACCGCCGCCGGCTCCTTCGTCGAGGTCGCCGCCAACCGCCTGGTCTTCCTCTTCAGCAAGAACGTCGTCGGCGGCATCTCCACCGCCGACCTGCAACTGACCAACCTGACCACCGGCGCCCCCGTCCCGCAATCGGCCATGAGCGTCACCTACGACGCCGCCGCCAACATCGCCACCTTCACCTTCCCGGGCCTGGCGAACGGCCAGCTCGCCGCAGGCCGCTACCGCGCCGTGCTGCTCTCCAACGGCGTCGCCTCGGGCGGACAGGCGCTGGACGGCAACGGCGACGGCAACCCCGGCGACGACTACGTCTTCGACTTCGTCCACCTCCCCGGCGACTTGAACGGCGACGCCAAGGTCGATTTCGCAGACTACCAGGCCTTCGAGCTCAATTACGGCAAGACCAGCGGCGCCACCTGGGCCGACGGCGACTGGAACTACGACGGCGCCGTCAACGACGCCGACACCGCGATCCTCTTCGCCAACCTGGGCACGGTCCTCGCGCCCGCTCCGGCGCTCCCGGCGCAATCCCCCACCCCGGCCCCCGTCCCCTCCAAGCCCGCGCCCGCGCCAACCCCCAAGCCCGCGCCCAAGCCCGTGACGAAAAAGACCACCAAGCCCGTCGCCAAACCCACGGCGACGCGACAGGCCACCACGACGAATCCCACGAACCCCTTCAGTGCAACAAAGATCGTAAAAACGAAGGCCACCACCGGCGCCGTCTGGGCCTGACCCCGCGCGCGTAGGGTGGGCTCCGCCCACCACGTTCGCGCAAAACGCGCCCATTGGGTGGCACTGGCAAGCTCTCAAGCTTGCCAGTGGCGACTCATCCAAACGCCATCAGTGGTGGGGCAGACATTCTTGTCTGCCCTGAAATACGTCTCCGATCTACCGGGCCATCGATCTCCGACATTACCGTCGGCTTTGCGTTTCCCGCGCTCGACCGGTTCATCGCCCCGCCGCCGGCACGCTGCCGCACTCCGGGCACCGCTCCGGCGTCGCGCGCAGGTCGTACCCGCAGACCCCGCATTGACTCGTCTCCGGCGCGCCTCGCATCCGCGACCGCAGCCACGTGCCCGGCAGAATCGCCGTCATGAGCGCCACCAACCAATACGGAACCGCCCGCGCGGCCACGGAGTACCGGCCATTGTCTCCCGTAATCACCCCGAAGCCGGCCAGATCGACGTAACGCATCGTGTTCGACGGCGCGTAGTCCACGAATTGATCAGGCGCCGATCGAGATTCCCGAACAAATCCGTAAGGCGGCGGGAAACGAAAAGACCCAATCGAAGCCTCGCTGTAAAACACGATGCGCCCGACCGTCGAGATCACGCCCCGCTCCCCCGCCGTCCGGCAAGGGGCCACGTAATCGGCCTGAAAGTAGCTGCGAATCCAGAACGCGACGCTTACCGCGCACAGCATCAACGACAGCAGCGCCGCCGCATTTAACAAGTTTCGGCCGAGACGTTTCACGCTCTCGCCCCTTCTTGCACGTGACCGCACTCCGGGCACCGATGTGGCGTGGCGCGCAGGTCGTATCCGCAAATGGTGCATGCTCCCGAATTCGACGGGCGACAACGCCGTGCCAACCGCCAAAATCCGCGCGACGGTGCCAGGGCAAACACGGTTATCAGGGACCACAGGGGCATCCCAATACGCCGAAACGGCGCACGCGGCAACTGCCACGAGAACGGCGGCGTGTATATCCCGCTGGCGTATTCAAATCCGATCCAGCGGTGATAGGTTTGCGCGTCCCAACCAATGCCCACCGGCCCCCATGCTCGTGCCGCCGGGGAGTTGTCGATGGGGCCGACCGGATCCCAGAAGCACGTAGCTGCCGAGGCCTCCGCCCACGGCTGGAATCGAACAAGGACGACTTGGCCGCGTTGGCTGAAAATCTCGTATCGCACGTTCCCGACCGTGCCCGACATGCCGACCAGGTAGGCGTAGCTGCGCACCCAAGCCAGGCCCGTCGCCGCGCACAGTACCAGCGATACCATCGTCACGACGTTCAGCAGGATGCGCGCGAGCCGTTTCATACCATCATCCCCCTGGGCACGTCGCCCATCACCAGAACGACGGCCCGCTCGGCAGCGTCGCCGGATGCCACAGCTTCTTCGGCGCCGCCGGCCGCGTCGTGCTGCTTGTCGTCGTCGTCCCGCCCCCGCCCGTCCCCGCCTCCCGCGCCGCCGCCGCTGCCCGGTACGCCGCCGTGTTCAACCGTCGGTTGATCTGGATCAGCGTCTGCAGCGCCATCTGGCGCATCTTCGGGTCGCCGGACTTGTTGGTCGAGATCGCCGTCAACGCCCGGAAGCACCGCCGCGTGCCGATGTCGCGCAACAGATCGCAGCAGTTGGCCTGCATCGTCGCGTCGTTGGTCGCGAGTAACCGGATCAGGTACTCCTCCGACGCCGGGCCGAACTCGTACAGCGCGTCCAGCACCTCGCGCGTGTTGCGCCCCTGCGCCAGGCTCTCGCACAGCGGGCGGACCGCCCGCGCATCCTTGAACGCCACCGCCAGCTTGATCAGGCTGCTCCGCTTGCTGTCCTCCGTGTCGAGCTTGAGGTGCTCGATCACCTGGTCCTTGACCGTCTTGTCGGCCCAGTTGATCAGCGCGTCGCACGCCATCTGCTGCACGGCCGGCTCGGTGAAGGCGGCGGCGCTGCCGGCCCCGGCAGGGCCGGTGCCCGTGATGGCGTCGAACAGCTTCTTCGCGACCGCGTCGCGCCGCGACTCGTCGGGTTGCATCCCCTTGAGCGCCTGAACCGCGCGGGTCACCAGGTCCTTGCTGCCGGCGCCGCCGGCAGCGGCACCCGCGGCGCCGTCGAGATCCATCAGCGCCTCGTCCAGCGGCGAGAGCGCCCCCGGATCGATCTTCCGCCACACGTCCCGCGCCTCCAGCGCCACCCTCAGGTCCTGCGGGTCCTTCGCCGCCGCCTGCACCGCCGCCAGCGACTGCCGCGTCCCGATCTGCATGAGCACCGCCAGCGACAGCATGCGGACCTTCGGATCGCCGTCCTGCAGCTTCTCCGCCGCGCCCCGCTCGGCCACCGAACCATACGCGACAAGCGCCTTGGTCGCCGCCTCGGGGTCCTCGCGCAGCCGGTCGGCCACCTGGGGCACCGCCGGCGCATACTTGATCGACGCGAGCTGCGACATCGCCAGCGCCCGGATCGCCGCCTCGCCGTCGGTGATCAGCGGCAGCAGCAGGGGGCCGGCGCCGTCGGGGTCGGCCTGGATCAGCAGCACCAGGATGCGGGATTTCAGGGCCGTATCGCCGGCGCCGTTCATGATCGTCCGGTACGCTTCGGCCACCTTCTCCTTGCACTCCCCCCCGTACGCCGCCAGCGTCGCCAGGACCGGCTCGCCGATCGTCGCGTAGTGGTTCGCCAGGGGCATGACGGCAGACTCATCCTTGTACTGGGCCAGGAGCTTGAGCGACAGCGCGACGACCTCCTTGTCGGCATCGTCCAGCCCCCGGATTGCCGCAGCCACCGCCTTGGGCGTGCGCGCGACGCCCATCTGCGTCATGACGGCGCGGCGGACGTTGACGTCCTCATCGCCCACCAGGTCCGCGATGCAGTCCGCCGACGCCTCGCGCATCGATTCGGGCAGCTTGGCAAGCTGCCCGATCGCCACGATCCGGATGCCCGGGTCGGTATCCTGCAGAACGGGCTTCCAATACTCGATCGGATTGTCCGCCGGTTTAGGCCGCCGGATCGTGAACGTGTTGGTCCCGGTGCGCAGCACCTTGGGGCTTAGGTCCGGGATCGTCGTCGGCGCGGTCACGGGTGGCGCCACCGCCACCGGCGGGGGTGGCGGCGGAGGAACCGCCTTGGGCGATCGTGGGGCGACGGTAAACAACAGCACCAGCGCGATCAGCGTCACCCCGCCGCCGATCGCCGCCAGGTGGTTCGACCCCTCGATGAAATAGATCGCCGCCCCGACCACCGCCGCCAGCGCGCCCAGGATCGGCCCCACCACCGTGAACGGCGCCAGCAGCAACGCGAAAAGGCCGCCGCCGATCACCAGCCATAGCGCCGTCGTGCGCAGCGAATTGTTGTCGTGGCTGTAGGCGTCGTACGGGTCGGCGACGACTGCCGTGTCCAGCGCCTTGCCGGTCTTGAGATTGAAGCCGCAGCGGGTGCAGATCACCGACCCGTCCGGCAGCACCTCGCCGCAGTTCGGACACCCCTCGACCGGCAACGCCTTCACCGGCGCAACCCGCTGGGGTGGCCGAGCAACCGGTGAGGGCGGAGGCGGCGGCGATGGCGCTGGCGACGCCATCGGCTGTGGCGCCACCGGCTTCATCGGTAGCGAACCGTCATCCGCCAGTTCCAGTCCCGCCTCGGCGGCGGCGGCGCTCACCAGCGCGTTGTCGAACTTGATCTCCTCCTCCACGCTCGCCAGCGGCAGGGGGGCAAAATCATCCCCCACGTCCGGGATCACCCCCGGCCTCGAGCCGCCGGCCGCAGCCGCAGAGGGCGGCGACAGCGCCGGCTGCACGCCGGCGTACTCGGCCGACGGGATCGCGTTGACGTTCCCGCACATGCGGCAGGCGGCCTTCTTCCCGGCGAAGCGCTCGTCCACCTTGTATGCCTTGCCGCACTTGGCGCAATTAAACGTAATTGCCATGAGGTTAACGCCTCAAACCCCGATTAACCAAAAATAGAACGTTTGCTGCCCCAAGTTATCGCATTGTCCATCGATTAACCCAATTCGACAAGAGTTTAACGTCGATCCGTCCGGTCGGGTTCCCCTCTACTGCGTCAAATGCCGCAGGATCACGTCAAATACTGCTGGAGCCGGTAGTTGTGCGCCTTCCAAGAGGTCCGGTTGCGAGCTCATCAATAACGGGCCCTGCTCTCCGCTCACCGCAAGTCCGTGCGAGCCCTTTATCAGCGTCGCGTCGAGCGGAATGACGGTCATCAGCGAGCGCATGCCAAGCTTGCGCTTGGCAAGGGTCCAGGCGATTCGGGCCTTGGGCAGGGTCAAACGGGGGTCGAGGAACAACTCGACCGGGTCGTAGCCGGGCTTGCGGTGAATGTCCACGGTACGCGCGTAATCCGGGGCTTTGGCGTCGTCGGTCCAGAAGTAGTAGGTGAACCACGCATCGGGGGCGGCGAGGCAGACCAGCTCGCCCGAGCGCGGGTGATCGAGGTGGATGGCGCGCTGGCCCTCCGGGTCGAGGACAGACCCGACACCGGGCACGGCTTGCAGGATTCGCTTGACATCACCGATGCGCGCCGGGTCATTGACGTAGACGTGGGCGAGCTGATGGTCGGCGACGGCGAAGGCGCGGCTTGCGCCGGCGTCGAGCAGCTCGCGCCCCAGTTCCTCGCGGACGGCCAGCAGACCGGCCTGGCGAAGCACGCGGTTGAGGTGGACCGGCCTGGAAGCGGGGGTGATACCGTACTCAGAGAGAATGATGACGCGGGCATCCCGCGATTGAAAATGGTCGATCAACTTGCCGCACTCGGCGTCGAGATCGCGCAGGTCACTGGCGACGTTCGGGCCGGTCGGGCCCTCCTTCTGGAGCACGTAATCGAGGTGCGGGAGGTAGAT
>DATBFY010000120.1:0-13241 GCA_036558265.1 Tepidisphaeraceae bacterium
CGGGGGTCGAATCCTCCAGCCCGACCCAGCCTGCGCCCCCGTCCGCGAACACCCTCCCCGACCCGATTGTGGGCTAGCTGCTTGGGCCGCTTAGCAGGCCCCCCCACACCACAGGTAGTGTGAATAACCCGTCGCGAAACAAAATATGGGTTGAATTTCTGACCAGCTTCTATATCTTCACGCCCATCAATCGAGCGCACGTCGCACCGTGCGGGGCCCGATCGCCACCGACATGCGACGACAATGCCCGCGCGAAGGACGCATGCCGCAGTATCGCATGATCGCCGTCGATCTGGACGGAACCTTGTTGTCCCCGACCGGGGAGGTGACGCCGCGGACCAAACGGGCCGTTCACCGGGCATTGAACGCGGGTTTGCTCGTCTGCTTCGCCACGGGAAGGAACATGACCGAGTCGCAAATGGTGCTCGACGCCGTCGCACACTACGACACCGCCGTTTTCGTCGGCGGGGCGATGGTCATCGACACCAAGCAGCGAACCACCCTCCACCGTACCGCCATGCAGAGCGACCTGGCCCGCGACGTCTGCCGCACCCTTGAAGACATGGGCCACGCCGCCCTGGCGCTCCAGGACACCGGGCAGGCCGGTGTTGATTACCTGATCTCCGACGGCATCGAGCTCAATCACGCGACCGCGCAATGGCTTAAGGTGACCCACGCGACGGTTCACAAGCGCAAGGACCTGGCGAGCGCGCCCCACGAGCACACGGTGCGCGTCGGCATCGTCGCCGGTCCCGACGAGGCGCGCCAGGTACAAGCTCGACTGTCCGACGAATTCGACGGGCGGATCGTCTGCCACTCGATCCACGTGCCGGCGTACGGCGTGGACGTCCTGGAGGTCTTCGACCCCGCGGTGAACAAGTGGGAGGGCATCCTCCACGTCGCCCGGCGGCACGGGATCCGCCCGGACCAGATCATCGCCGTCGGCGACGACATCAATGACATCACGATGCTGGCCAACGCTGGCCTGGGCGTGGCGATGGGCAACGCCAGGCCCGAGGCGCTGGCGGTCGCGGATCGCGTCATCAATCACAATGGCGCAGACGGCCTGGCGGAATTTCTGGAGGAGCTCGTGGAGTCGCAAGCGGTCGCGCCCGTAGCGCCGCCGCGGGACAGACGCAATTGAGTTTCGCGCGCGCACGACGCCACGGGCAATGGCGGTGCGCGGCGCGCAAGTTCAGTGGGGGGGAGCAACGGTTCAGGGAAGATTGCGAAAGGATTCGCAGGCTCTAACCGCCGGTCGGCACGACGCCGACCGGCGGTTTTTTTTCCGGCGCGCGCACCCGTCGGGGGGATCGATCATGAGGGCCGCCGCGCGCACGCCGTCACCGCTTGACCGTATTGGGCTTCTCGTCCGCCTTGTTCCCCGGCTTTTTCCCCTTGTCGTCGTGCTTGGGCGGGGCCGCCGGTTTCTCCGCCGGTTTGGGTTGCGCCTCGGCCGGCTTGCCCTGCGCGAGCTTCGGCGGCGGCGTGCCCCCCATCGCCAGCATCACCATGTGCTGAATCAGGTCCGTCGCGTCGTCCGGGTCGTAGCCGTAGATCCCGTCCATCGACATCCCCACCAGCCCGACCGACAAATCCTCCGGGCTGTAGTACACACCCGTCCGACCGTTCACGTCGATCCCGCGCAGCCTTGGGGTCGACAGCCCGCTTAAGAGCAGCTTTCGCGCATAGGGCCGATACTCGATCTGCTTCAGGTTTTCCCCGCCGACCGAGTAGACCGGGTGCTCCAGGGGCAGCGTCCCGGCGAGCGACCTGCCCGCGCCGCCGCCGAATACGATCGGCAGCTCGGCCTCCGCGGCGTCCTTGAAGTCCACCGCCCCACCCGCCGCGTCCACCACCAGGGTGCCGCCGCCCGCAACGTAGTCCTTCAACTCCTTCCGCTGCGCCTCGGTCAGCTTGAACTTCTGTGTGCCCGTGAGGTGCGCCAGCTTGTACGTGTCCGCCTTGAGCTTGCCCGTGCCCAGCTTGACCGTCTCGACGTCCAGGTCCACGCCTCGCTCGTTGTGCATGATCGCCGCCAGACGCCGCCACCCGGCCGGCTCGGGGTCCCAGTTCCCGCCGTATTCCAGCCGCGCGACCTTCACCTTCGCCACCGCGGGGATCTTGTCGTTGCGGTGGACGATGTAGGTCTGGCCCTTGAACTTGCTCTTGAGCGTCGATTTGTCCAGCGCGTACAGGTAGATGTTGGTCGCCAGCTCCGCCAGCGGCTCGGTCTGCTTCGATGAGAAGTTCTTGATGTGCCAGTACCGCGCCGGGTCCCCTGTCGGGATCAGCACCATCAGCTCCCGCGCCCCGTTCGACAACCCGCGCAGCGCCGGACGATTTGGCCACTGCTTGCCGTTGAAGTGCGCCGTGTAGATCAGATGATCCGGCGGCAGTTCCCGCCACTCGTAGGACTTGAAGAGCTCCTGACCCAGCCGCATGAACGAGTTGGTGAACTTGAGATCATTGCAGTCGGCGTGACCGAGGATGAGGCCCCCCTGCTCCACGTACTGCCTCAACTTCTCCTTGTCCTCCTTGCCCAGCACCAGGTTCTGGTTCCCCGCGATGTAGAGGACCGGAGAGTCGTGCAGGTCGTCTACGCTCACCTTCAGGTTCACGATCTGCCAGTTCAGCTCCTTCTCCAGTTGCTTGCCCGCCCAGTGCGCCAGGTTTGCGATATCGCGCGGGCGCTGGTTCCAGTTGGCCACAACCCCTTTCTCCGCAAGGGAATAATCCAGCTTGTTCATCATGACCGGGGCGCGGCCTTTGACGAGGAAGAGGATGCCCCAGACGGTGCCGGCGATATCGCTGGCTGCCCCGTGGCCCCCCTCCCACGACCCGTCGGGCTTCTGCGCCTTGAGCAGGCGCGCGGCCCCGTCGCGGTACCAGTCGGTCGTTCCGAAGTACTTGTAGCCACTGGCGGTACCGACGCGCTCGATGTTGTACATCGCGTAAAGATTCAAGCCGCCCGCGATATCCTTCGCGTAATGCTCGGAAAGCCACTTGAGGCCGGCTTCCAGGCCCTTGTCCTCAACGCTCCCCCTGCACTCCCCACCTCTCCCTTCGTTGACCATGTCCTGGGTGATGAAGAGCGTCGCGACACCGGCCGCGGTCATCGGGAGGGTGGAGCCATTCTCGGCCACGCGCCCGTACGCCCAGCCACCATCCTTCTGCTGCCCCTTGCGCCAGGCCTCGTCCACGACCTGCCAATACTTGCTCGGCACCTCCAGGTTCTGCTGCGCTGCGGCCCACATTCCGAGCACGCCGTAATTGGAGCAGCTATGGTCGAACGCGCCCTTGGTCGGGTCGAGCCAGTAGTGGTAAAGCCCGAGATCACCCCCCTTGCCGCCACCTGTATGAACCGCGTTCAGGAGCAGTGTCGCATCTTTGCGCAAAACCCCCCGCTGCGCCTCGCTGGGACGCTCGATGTAATTCCAGATCTGCAGCTTCATCCCCATCGCGTACGTGCCGATCACGTCCGCCTTGTCCAGCCACGCAATCGCCCGGGCGACGCGCGGGTCCTGCGAGCTCTCCCCCGCGGCCAGCAGCGCGTAGGTCGCCATGGCCGACAGCCCGCCCCATTGCGCGCCCGTCACGCTCGCCGCCTCGTCATCGTTGCGTCGCGGTGAGATTTCCCAGTTATCCCCCTTCTGCACCTTGTAAAGATGGGCGACGGCCTTGCGGATGGCCAGTTCCACGGGGTCGATCGATTCCGGGTCGGACGGGGAAGCCTTGGTCGATGCGGGCTTTGCGGGCGGCTTGTCGGCGGCAGCGACGACGATCGGCGACGCGACCAAGCCGATCGTGACCGCCATAACCAGGAGACAACTCATCCAACGCACGCCGCAGGGGTGAATCATGGTGCTTCCTCACAGCAGGCTATCCGCCCGGTCCGATCACTGCCCCCGCCAGAGGTACATCAGGCGTGGCCGGCTCAACTCATCGAGCAGCCCCGCATCGATCTTCACGTTGACGCCGTTGACCGTCACACCGCCGGTGGCGCCGCCGCCGACATTGCTCTTGCCATCCGCGCCCCCGGCGAGCGCCTCCAGGATCCCCACGGGCTTGGCGTACCTGACGACCTCCTTGTTCGACAGTCCCGCCAGGCTCGCGGCCTTGGCGTAGGCGTCGTTCGCGTACCCCAGCTCGTCCACCAGCCCCAGCGCCATCGCCTCCGACGCCGTGTAGACCTTGCCGTTGGCGATGTCGTCGATCTTCTTGGTCAGCCTCCCCTGCCGGCCGGTGCTGACGACCAGCTTGAACTTACCGTACGCGTCGTCGATCAGCCCCTGGAGGTACTGGTTTTCCTCCTGCTTGATCGGCGCGAACGGCGAGCCGGCATTCTTGAACCCGTGCTCCGGCGCCGTCACCGTCACTTCTTCCACCCCGTACGACTGCGCCAGCTTGCTGAAGTTGAAGCGCGGAAGGATGACCCCGATGTTCCCCGTCAGCGTCTGCGGCTGGGCGAAGACGTAATCCCCCGCGCAGGAGATGTAATACCCCCCGCTGGTTGCAAAGCTGCCCATGGTGACCACGACCGGCTTGCCCGGATGCTCCTTTTTGAAGCGCAGAATCCGCGCGTGGATCTCATCCGAAGGCGCGACCGCGCCGCCGAGCGTATCGACGTCGAGCACCACCGCCTTGACGTTCTTGTCCTTTTCCACGGACGTCAACAACTCGTCAAACCGCTCGGCCGTCCGTTTCAGGATGATGCCCGAAACCGGGATGACCGCGACCCTCTCGTCCGAGCTGCCCGCGACGACCGTCTCCTGCGTAATTCCCTGTCCCCCGCCCAGGCCGCCCAGACCCGCGTACAGCAGAAGGTACAGGTTCAACGTCACCGACAACCCGAACACCGCCGTCGCCAGCGTCGTGAAGATCACCCGCGCAAAGCTCCGCTGCGGCTTGAAGAACCCCGGCGGCGGAAACATCATCGGCGGCCCGAACATTGGCGGCGGCGGGGGCGGCATCCCACCGGGCGGCATCGCGCCGGGCGAGGGATACATCCCCATCGGTGGCGATGGCGGCATGCCCGGTGGCCCCCCCGCGCCGGGCGGAGGCGGCGCCCCGAAACTGTTCATCGGCGCGTTCGCCATCGACGGCGGTGGCGGGGGACTGAAGGCACCGCGCGGCTCGATCGGGCCCTGTCCCGGTGGTGGCTGTGGAATCATCGTGTTTGGGGCGATCCAAAAAGAGGACGGAAAGCGATCTTCGCAGCCAGCAATCGATTATAAACCCAATTCCGGGGGTCTGCCTCTCCAAATTCCCCGATCAGCAAGTCAGTGCAATACCTAACCTGTCCGATCCGGATACTGTGCGGTCACCGTACCGGCCGTGCCTCCGCGAACCGCGAACTCCCCCACCACCGTCATCCGCCGGGGTTTCAAGACGGCGACCAGATCGTCCAGGATCGTGTTGACCACCGACTCGTAGAAGATGCCCTTGTTACGGAACGCGAAGAAATACAGTTTCAGGCTCTTCATTTCCACGCACCGGCGATCCGGCACGTACACGATCGTGATCGTCGCGAAATCCGGTTGACCCGTCACCGGACAGACGCTGGTGAACTCCGGGAAGACGAACTTGACCTCGTAATCGCGCTGCGGCCGCGGGTTGGCAAACGAGTCCAGGATCGTCCGCGGGTCGGCGACCTCGCCGTTGCTCAAGGCGCGCTTATTTTTCCCCAGGTAGCTTAAAGGCGTCCGGGCTGGCGGCGGCGGGCTTGGGCGCGGTGTCGCTCGACGGCTTTTTCGCAAAGTTGCCCTCGATCTTGGTCAGGAACGTCCGGGGAAGCTCGAAGCTCAGGCCATTGTATTCGCCCAGCACCGGCTGGTCATGCCCCGGATCGATCAGCTTCAACTGGTGATTGGCCGACGCCCCACCGGGTGCGATCGTGGTCACGTCCACCTCATAATGCCCGGTGGGCTTGGTCGTCGGCGTCGCCTCGAGGTACTTGCTGACCCGCAGCGGATGGATTTCGTCGAGCAGGCTCTGGACGCCCGGGTCATCGGCATCGCCCTTGGGATCGGACTTGAGCACCCAGGTCGATTCGACCGGCTTGGTGGTCGCCGCCTGGGTCGTCGCGGACGCCACCGCCTGCGTCGTCGGCCTGGTCGTCGCGCCCTTGGCCACCGCCCTGGTCGTCGGGTGAGTGGTTGCCGTCTTGCCGTTGCCGTTCGCGTGCGCCTCGATCACCTTGGGACGTCGCTCGATGACGACCTGGCTCTTCTTCGCCTTGGTCGGCTGGGTCGCGGGGGTCGCGCTGGCCGGTATATCCGTCAGGATCGATACCTTGCTCACCTGCTCGGGGACGATGTCCGCCACCCGCTTGTCCCGAAGCTCGAACGGTTTTTTCGTCAGCGTTTCGATGGGTGTCGCCACCGTCTTGACCACCGCCTGCGTGTCGGAGATCCGCGCGTACAGCTTCTGGTGACGGATGTCCTCGTACTGGCCAAACGTGACGGTGGTCCACGCCGGCTGTGAGGCCGGAGCCGTGGTCGGCTGAGTCGTCGGCGCCGCCGTCGTGAACGAGACGGTCATCTGCGGCTTGTCGAACTGCGCCTTGGCGATGTCGGGCGAATCCTTGGCAATCCAGTCGCTGGCGCGCAGGCCCGTCACCGCCCCCAGCAGGTCCGTCGCCACCGCCTCGTCCACCGGCAGCTTTTTGGGCTCGGCCAGTTCCCACTCGCTCCCCTTCTTCTGCAGCAGGAGCCGCTGGCCCTCGGTCTGGATCGCCAACTGGCGGATCTCCGGCGACGACACGGTCACGAGCTGCTTGTCGCGCAGCTCGTTGGCCGGCTTGGACAGCCGCTCGTACACGTCCGACGACACCACGTCGGCGTCCTTGTGCCCCTCGACGCGCACGTACATGTCGCCGAGCTGGTTCTTCTCGCCCACGTCGAACTTGAGCAGCTTGCCCCCCCTGGCGGACATCTCGATGTGGAAGCGGGGCTTGTCGAGCCCCTTGTCCTTCGGATCGACCGCGGCCTTGGACTCCAGGTCGAGCAGGTCGCGCACCAGGCTGTCCACCTGCCAGTTCTCCGCCGGCGCTTCCACCGGCTTGGTCATCCGCCACTTACTCGGCTCGGACTTGGCGAGCACGATCTCACTGCCGTCCTGCGACTTGATCGTCACCGAGTTGACGTCGTCCTTGTTCTTGACGTCGAACAGCTTGTGGCTGTCCGACGCGGTTTCGACCCCGGTTTCCCGGTCGCCTCGACCCGACAGGCGGTCGAACGCGAAATACGCCCCGGCCACAACCAGCAGAATGATCAGAACAACGGTAGTTTTGAAGTTCATGGCTCTTTTTCTGTGGCACGGGCGGACGAGCCCGTGATCTTCCAAGTGGCACGGGCGGCCCGCCCGTGGTCTTCACTCGCAAGGCTCGTCATCCTGAGGGAGTTTCGACGACCGAAGGATCTGGCACCGAGCGGCGAACCGGGCCGATTCGCCAGTTCCCGCTGGATCCTTCGCTTCGCTCAGGATGACGCGTCGCGCGACCGCGACGAGGATTCCAGCAGGGCAATTCAACCTCTCAATCCCTGCGTTTCAGGTACACGAACGTCCCGGCCGCCAGGACCATCAGCGGCAGCGCGACGATCAGCAATCCGACGCGCAACATTCCCAGCCGCGCGTCCGGGATCGCCTCCACCCGCGGCACCTCCAGCGCCATCGGGCTGATCGCGATCATCGTGTCCATATTCGCCAGCCAGAAGACGCCGTTCACGAACAGCTCCGCGTTCCCCGGGAACCGGGCCACGAACCGCTCCTGCTGCCGCGACGCCGGGATGTTCGGGATGCGAAGGTAGTCGTCCCGGGCGAACACCGAGCACCCGATCACGATCAGCCGGCCCTTGCCGTTGTCCTTCTCCGCGATCGCCCCGCCCCAGAACGGCCCGGCGATGTCCGGCGACCGCTCGTCCTTCGGGTTGAACGTCACCGCCTTGCCCTGCCGCAGCGAATCGAAATCCGTGTCGCCCCAGGTGCGCGGGTCGTTGGGGATCGGCAGGATCCGGGTCGTCTTCACGCCTTTGGCGTCAACCGTCTTCACCGGGATCACGGGCACCATCAGCCCGTCGAGCGAGCGCAGCGGCTTGGTCACCGGGTGGTCGCCGTAGTCGTTAACGATGAACACCGGCTGCTGCCGCTGCCATTCCATCGTGATGTCTTCCGAGCGGTGTCCCTCGCCGGCGACCTGGTCGTGCACCACGAGGTACTCGGGCTGGGTCTCGATGCCCCACTCCTTGAGGAAGTCCATCTTCTCGGTCTGCGGATCGACCAGCAGCATCGCCGTACCGCCGGCCTTGAGGTGCTCGTTGACCTTCGGGCCCAGCATGCCCGCCGACGGGTTCTGCATGAGCTGCCGCGGATCCTGCGGCGTGATCAGCACGATCCAGACCGCGTCCTTGAGCTGCTCGTCGGTCGGCTCGGGGGGCAGCGGCATACCCTGCATCTGCATCTGCATCGCCTGCATCTGCCACTGGCCGCTCACGTCCTTGTCCAGCACCTCGATGCCGTAATCCCTCAACCGGTCCGCGACCTCGGTAAACGGGGCGCTGTAACCGGCCATGGGGATGGATGTCGCCGACGGCGGCCCGCCCGAGCGGATGAATGCGACCTTGCGCTTCTCTTTTGCGGTCAGCGTGTAGACCGCGGTGCTGATCTGCTGCTCGCCCGCGAACCGCGGCTTGAGCTTGCCGTCCGCCGTCCCGATCATCCGGTTCGCCGCGTCGCTCTTGAAGATCGCCGTGGACGGCAGGACCTTCATGTCGTTCTCAGCCAACACCGCGATCGAGTTGGTCTTGTTCTGCCGCAGCTCGTCGAGCTGCTTGAGCTCGCCCAACCCGCTGATCTTCTTCAAAAGGTCGTCCGACGCCTTCTTCATCGCCTCGTAGCGCGGCTCGGCGGAGACGATGTAATCCTTGAATTCCTTGGGCGTCTTCGCGTCGTCCTTGGCGGTCTTGAACGCCTTGAGCACGCTGTCCACGCGGTCGTTCAACCCTTCGAGCCCCGAGCGGATCTGGTCCGCCGCCCCCTTGTAGTCCGGGACCTTGAGCTCGAGCTGCTTCTTCACGTTCCGCTGGATCTCGTCCAGCAGCGCCGGGAAGATCTCGACCGTGACCACCACCTCGCCCATCATCCGCGCCATCTTCTGGTCGGCGATCTTGGGGCTGGCCTTCTTGAGCGCGTCGATCTCCTCCTTCGACAGCTTGTTGATCTGGTCGAGCGTCCCCGGGTAGGCCGACATCACCTCTTCGTACTTCTTGTAGTCGTTGCCGTATTTCCTGGCGACGTCGTTGAAGAGCTTGTCCACCTTCGACGGCTCGGTGATCGGGTCGATCATCTCGACGCTGATCTTGCCGTTGGACTTGGTCTGGTACTCCTGTAAGAGGTCCGCCACCTCCTGGTAGCGCACCGAGGGGTCGTCCTCCTTGATCCGCGTCTCCTGCTCCTGCTTGGCCTTGGTGAAGAGCCCCACGATGTGCACCTTCTGCGGCAGGTTGCCGATCAGGTTCACCGTCTGCGGCTTGAGGCTGTAGGCGCCGGCGGCGGTGGTGTCCTTGCGCCAGCCGATGCGGCCGGCGATGTAGACCACCAGCCCCGCCAGCAGCAGCACAACCACCACGCTCAGGGCGACGTTCGCCCCGTACTTGACCCAGCGCTCCTGCTGGGTTTCGGGTCGGAAGTCAGGGCCCTTGGTCGAACTCTTCTTTTCCGTATCTGCCATTTCAGCGTCTCAACTGGGAACCTGGAACTCGGAACGAAAACCCTTCTACTTCCACCGCCGCGATTCCAACACTTTCACCGTGAAAAACAAAAATGCCGCCGTCGCCACGATGAAGAACACCACGTGCGAAAAATCGATCACGCCCTTGCTGAAATCCGCGTACCGCGCGTACACCGCCTGCCCGACGACCCGCCGCCAGAAATCTCCCAGTGTCGCCCAGGCGCCCACGAGCCAGGGCACGATCGTGATCAGCGCCAGGATCGCGAACGCCGACACCGCCGCCACTACCTGGCTTCGCGTCAAGGACGAGCAGAACAGGCTCACCGCGACGAACAGCGACGCCGCGAGGATCATCCCCACGTAGCCGCTGAACACCGGCCCCAGGTCCAGCCGCGGGTTGGCGAAGATCGCCAGGATCACCACGTAGATCAGCGTGGGCGCCAGCAGTACGCCGATGAAGCCCATCGAGCCGAGGTATTTGCCGATCACGACATCGCTGTCGGTCACCGGCGCGGTCATCAGCGTCTCGATCGTGCCCGAGGCCCACTCCTGCGAGATCGAGCCCATGCACAGCATGGGCACGACGAAGCAGAGGAACCACAACATCGAGTCGAAGAGATGCCGCATCATCGCGGGCTGGCCAGGGTCGAAGTCCTGGTAGAACGCCAGGCCGCAGGCGAGCAGGAAGAGCATCATCGCGACATACGCGATGGGCGAGATGAAGTAGCTGAACAGCTCGCGGCGGCCGATCACCAGTGCGCGAGCCCCGAATCCCGGCGCTCGCGCGGGCGTCCGCGCCTTGGCATCCCCGCCGGCGCTGGCGACGTTGACGTGTTCGTTGACAGTTGTCGTTGTGCTCATGTTTCTCGTTTCTCGTAGGGTGGGCTAAGCCCACCAGTTCGCGCGACACGTGCGGCATCCCGCATCGCGCGCGCGTTACTCCGCGCCCTTCCCCTGCGCCTGCTGCGCCGTCACCTGCACGAAGAATTCTTCCAGCGTCGCGTGCTCCAGCCGGATCTCGCGCAGGGGCCAGCCGTTGCGGATGACCGTGCTGGCGACCTCTTCGCGGATGTCCTGTCCGTCGCGCGGCCGCAGGGCGAACGTGAGGTAACTGCGGTCGTTGCTGGCGCCGTCGCCGTTCACGGCCTCGACCTTCTGCACGCCGTTGACGCGGGACAGGGCGCTTTCGACCTCGCGCGCGGGGCCCTTGCACTCGACCAGCACCCGCGCCTGCATCCGACGGCTGCCGCGGAGTTCTTCGGGCGTGCCCTGAGCCACGATGCGCCCGCTGGCGATCACCACCGCGCGGTCGCAGACGGCTTCGACCTCGGGCAGGATGTGTGTGGAGAGGATCACGGTGTGGTCGCCGCCCAGGTCCCGGATCAGCTTGCGCGTCTCGCGGATCTGCGTCGGGTCCAGGCCGACCGTCGGCTCGTCCAGGATCAACACCGCCGGGTTGTGCAGCAGCGCATCCGCCAGGCCCGTGCGCTGTCGAAAACCCTTCGAAAGGTGCCCGATCACGCGCCGGCGGACGTTGCCGAGCCAGCACCGCTCGACCACGTAATCGATCCGCTTCCTGCGGCTGGGCCGATCCATCCCGCGAAGCCGCCCGCGGAAATCGAGGTACTCCTCAACCTTCATTTCGGGGTAAAGCGGGGTGTTCTCGGGGAGATACCCCAGGTTCTCGCGCACCTCGTGCGACTGGTGGAAGATGTCGAAGCCGTTGACCGTGGCGGACCCACTGGTGGGGGGCAGGTAACAGGTCAGCATCTTGAGGGTGGTGGATTTCCCGGCGCCGTTGGGCCCCAGGAATCCGACGATTTGCCCCTTGGAAACTTCAAAGCTGATGTGGTCCACGGCCAGCACGTGGCCGTATTCCTTGGTCAGTTGCGAAACGGATATCACGTGGTCAACCTCGTTTTAGCTCGTGCCCGTGTGTTCGTCGTAACCCACCCTTGTGACTCGACACCCCCGCCTTGGGCGCCCGGACTGCCGCCACGACGAGTCGATGGAAAATACGTATGACGACCCAAGGACGTTGTCAAGTATTCCCGACCTCGATCCGACTGAGCTGGACGATCCGCTCCAGCTTGAACGTCCGCTGCGCCCCGCGCAACTGGCAATGCGCGACCAGCATCAGCTCCCCCTTCACGCGCCTGACGTGCATCGGCTGGATCACCCGCTGTGTTCGCGCCTCCCGAGCGTCCAGATATTCCATCATCACCGGCCGACGCATCTCCAGCGCCTCTTCGAGCTCAAGCGGCAGCAGGCTCTCGCGCGGGTTGGCGGGCAACAGGCCCATCTTGCCCCCCTGCGCCAAAAGCGCGTCGCAAAGTTGAAGGCCCCAGCCGCCGATGGGGTCGAGGAGCTTCTCGAAGACGCCGAAGGTCGTTCGAACGTCGGCCAGGGCGCGGTGGGCGACCGTTGGGAACACGCCCAGGCGTGGGGCAAGCGTTTGCAGACCGTTGCCGCCCCGGCCGAAGCGGCGCCGGGCGATGCGCACGGTGTCCATCACTGGTACGTCACCGATGGCCTGGACGATCTCCTGCCCGCTTCGGCGGAACTCCTTGCGGAGAAACCCGAGGTCGAACCGGACGTTGTGCCCGACGACCAGTGCGCCGCGCAGCAGGTCGAGCATGCGGGGCAGTTCGTCGGCGAAGGTGGGCTGGCCGGTGACCATGTCCTGGCTGATGCCGGTCAGGACGGTCACGCCGGCGCTGATGCGTCGCTGGGGGTCGAGCAGGCGCTGGTATTCGGCTACCACTTGGCCGTTCTCGACCCTGGCGATGCCGATCTCAATCACCCGGTGACCGAAGTCGGCGCTGGCGCCGGTGGTCTCGACGTCCACGAAGGCGAGCGAGAGGTCTCGCAGAGGTTGCAAGAGGGAGAACGACAACTCGTTGCCGACCCTAAAATTGCGTCCCCGTAATCTGCGCTTCAAACGCCATTGAGCCGTCAACGATTCCCTGGACGTTGCAGCAGACCCGGCGGTGGCGATCCCAGAGCTTCTTGCCGAGGAGATAGAGGCGTTGGCCGGGGAGTACGGGAGAGCGGAATTTCACCCCATCCACGCCACCGAAGCCGATGAATCCTTGCCATCGAAGAAACGTGCGGGTGTAAAAGGAGGCGAGCTGGGCGCCGGCTTCGATCATCAGCACCCCGGGGAAGAGCGGCCGGCCGGGGATGTGGCCGGCGACCCAGAACTCGTTGTCTTTTACGTCTTTATAGCCAATGATTTCCCCCTGGTCGGGGTTGGCGTGGACGATGGCGTTGAGCATCTCCATGTCGCCGCGCTGGGGGTTGGCCTGGCGAATGGCCTCCTGATCGAAGAGGGTGCGATCGAGGTCCAAGGGGGCGATGTCGAAGAGGTATTGGGGGGGCATGAGAGGGAGAAGCGGCCGTGGCCGGGCCGGCTAAACAAGGATTTGATAAAAGGCGGAGGGGGCGAACTGAAGGGAGTTCGCCCCCTGTGCGCGATGCTCGATACCTGGATTGACCCCGTGGGTCTTTA
>DATBFY010000121.1:0-5284 GCA_036558265.1 Tepidisphaeraceae bacterium
GACGTCCGCCTCACCGGCCAGGACGCGATGGACTCGGCCATCATGCACACGGTCCCCTCGAGCGACGACTCGATGGTGCTGGCCGTTCCTGAGCCTGCCGCGGCCGCGATGGCCAACCTCAAGCTCCTCTACCAGCTCAACGCCTCGCTGGGCTCCAGCTTCGACATGGACCAGGTGCTCGAGGTCGTGATGGACCTGGTCTTCGAGCACGTCAAGGCCGACCGCGGCATCATCCTGGCGCTCGACGAGCGCCGAAACGAGCTGATCCCCAAGGTCGTCCGCACCCGCGACGAAACGGTGCCCGGCGGCGCTCGAGGGGAAAATGGCCGCAACGCCGAGGACAAGCAGCAGCAGGCGGAGAAGATCCACGCCTCGCGCACGATCATCAACTACGTCATCGAGCGCGGCGAGGGCGTGCTCTCCAGCAACGCGATGACCGACGCCCGCTTCTCCAAGGGCAAGAGCGTCCACAACCTGGGCATCCGCTCGGCGTTGTGCGTCCCGATCAAGTGCCGCCGCATGGACGGCAAGGAGGGGGACGAGATCATGGGCGTGATCTACATCGACTCATCCGTCAAGAATTACACCTACTCGCCCGACCAGCTTCGCCTCCTGACCGCGATCGGCCTCCAGGCGGGCCTGGCCGTGCAGAACGCCAAGCTCTACCAGCAGGGCCTTCAGGCCGAGCGCCTGGCGGCCATCGGCGAGACCACCGCCGCCCTTTCCCACTCGATCAAGAACATCCTCCAGGCGCTGCGCGGCGGCGCCGACGTGGTCGAGATGGGCATCAAGAACAACAACATGCCCCAGCTCGCCAAGGGCTGGCGGGTGGTCGATCGCAACATGGAGAAGATCTACAACCTGACCATGAACCTGCTGGCCTACAGCAAGAACCGCGAGCCGCGCCTCGAGTTGGTCAACCCCAAGAAGCTGCTGGAGGAGTGCGTCGAGCTGATCGCCACCCCCGCCAACGACAAGGGCGTCATGGTCGTCGCCGACGTGGACAAGGACAACCCCGCCATCCCGATGGACCCCGACGGCATGCACCAGGTGATCATGAACCTCCTGAGCAACTCGCTCGACGCCGTCACCCCCCAGGAAGGCCTGATCCGCATCGTCTGCCACTACGACCCGGAGAACCGCCAGACGATCATCGAGGTGATCGACAACGGCAGCGGCATCCCCGAGCCGATGATGAAGCACATGTTCGAGCTGTTCCACTCGACCAAGGGCAACCGCGGCACCGGCATCGGCCTGGCGGTCGCGCGCAAGATCGTCGAGGAGCACGAGGGGAGCATCAGCGTGCAGTCCAAGCCCGCCGAGGGCACGACCTTCACGATCCGCCTGCCCGTCGAGCACGACACGCTCGCCGACCCGAGTCACACGCATGGCCCGCGGCGGTGATCACCACGTCGCGTCGATTCATAGGCGCGATTATAATCCCGCGAGGTGAGCATGAATCGATGGAGCTGCGCCCTGACCTTGATCGCGCTGACGGTGGTGATCCCCGCGCGCGGAGAGCAACACCCCTCCAATCCGCCCGGCCCGCTGCCAAGCCCCGGGATTCATCCCGGGGAGACTGCCCCCGCCTGCCCCTACCCCACCGCCCACGACGCGCCCCTCGACCCCCAGGAGAAACTCCTCAAGACCACCGACGATTACTCCCTCTACCGCGTCGAGTTCAACGGCATCGTCCCCAAAAGCCGCATCCCGGCCAACCTCTACGTCCCGCGAAAGGGTCAGTTCAAAGCCCCCTACCCCGCCGTCCTCCTCCAGTACGGCACCGGCGGCAACAAGAACACCAACTACATCGTCGCCATCGGCCAGCTCGCCGTCGCCAAAGGCTTCGCCGTCCTCACGATCGACGCCCCCGACCGCGGCGAGCGCAAGGGCAAGGAATCACCCAAGCTCGGCCTCTTCGACAGCCGCTTCTTCCAGTACCTGGGCGACTACTCCCGCGCCACCGACTACCTGGCCGCGCGCACCGACGTGGACGCCAAGCGCCTGGCCTACGTCGGCATCTCCTGGGGCGCGATCACCGGCGTCACCTTTGCCGCCCATGACCCGCGCATCACCGTCGTCGCCTCGCTCGTGGGCGGCGGCAACTTCGCCGCCCTGGTTCCCGGCGGCGCGCCCGCGGACCTGGTCGCCAAGCTCCGCACCTACGACCCCTACTACCACATCGCCCTGATCGCCCCCCGCCCCCTGCTCCTGGTGAACGTCACCCGCGACCAGCTGGTGCCGCGCATCATGTCCGAATCGCTGCAGAAGGCCGCCCCCGATTACGCCAGGCGCATCTGGCTCAACTGCGACCACTTCTTCAACGGCGTCGATCGCGTCGCCGAGGCGACGATGGTCATCGACTGGGTGAAGGAGAACCTCCCCAAGACCAGACCGTAGCGCGACGAACCGCGCGGGTGAAAGGATTCACGGATGAGTTTTGTCGAAACGCTCGAACCGCGCACCCTCCTCGCCACCGTCCCCGCGGGCTTTGTCGAAACCACGATCGCCACCGGCCTGTCGGCCCCCACCACGATGGCCTTCGCCCCCGACGGACGTCTCTTCGTCTGCCAGCAGGGCGGCGACCTGGCCGTCATCAAGAACGGCGCGCTCCTGCCCGCCCCCTTCGTCTCCCTCCGCGTCAACAGCGACGGCGAACGCGGCCTTCTCGGCGTCACCTTCGATCCCGGCTTCGCCTCCAATCACTACGTCTACGTCTATTACACCGTCCCCGGCCGCCACGGCGTCGCCCCGCACAACCGCGTCTCGCGCTTCACCGCCAACGGCGACCTGGCGGCCAGACACTCCGAAACCGTCCTCCTCGACCTGACCGACCTCAGCTCCGCCTCCAATCACAACGGCGGCGCGATCCACTTCGGCCCCGACGGCAAGCTCTACATCGCCGCCGGCGAGAACAACGACGGCGCCAACGCCCAGGACATCACCAACCTCCTGGGCAAGATCCTGCGCATCAACCCCGACGGCACCATCCCGGCCGACAACCCCTTTGCCCGCGCCCGCGGCGTCAACCGCGCCATCTGGGCCATCGGACTCCGCAACCCCTACAGCTTCGCCTTCCAGGCCGGCACCGGCCGCATGTTCATCAACGACGTCGGCGAGCACACCTACGAGGAGATCGACGACGGCGTCGCCGGCTCCAACTACGGCTGGCCCGCCACCGAGGGCCCCACCCACCGCACCCGCTACCGCGCGCCGATCTACTCCTACACCCACGGCGACGGTCCCGACACCGGCGACGCCATCGTCGGCTCCGCCTTCTACAACCCCGCCGCGGGCCGATCCTTCCCCCGCAGCTACGCCGGCGACTACTTCTTCGCCGACCTCACCAGCGGCTGGATCCGCCGCCTCGACCCGGCCACCCTCGACACCGCCGGCTTCGCCTCGGGCATCGACACCCCCGTCGCCCTGGCCGTCAACGACGCCGACGGCTCGCTCTATTACCTCGCCCGCGGCCAGGGCGGCGACACCGGCGTCGTCGCCCGCATCCAGTACGGCGCCGGCGGCACGCGCCGCGCGCTCGCCCCGGCCGCCCCTCCCTCGGCGCCCGCCGTCTTCTCCCGCCAGTGGATCGCCGACCCCTCCGCCCTCCGCCATCTCTTCGACCAGGCATGATCGCGTGCGGGTTTTTGTCGATAACATCCCGATTTCAACCCCCGCGCCGCATCGGCCGGTTACACTCCCCCCTGCGGTGTGCGCGGACCCGCCCGCGCGCCCCCCGCACGCCCGGCCCCGTCGCATCGGCAGGTTCACGTGATGAATGCAAATCCTCCATACCCCGCCCGCCCGCATCCCCTGGCCGCCGCTCTCCTGCTGCTGGCCGCCGCCCTCCTGCCCGCCTGCGGCAGCACGCGACCCCCGCAGTCGCCCGAATCCCTCCTCCAGCAACGCGCCCAGTACGACCAGACGTATCTCAACCAGACCAACGAACGCTACACCGCCATCCTCCGCCGCAACCGGGCCCAGCTCGACGAATACAAGGCCGGCCGCCGCACCAACCCGCCGGTCATCGATTTCCTGATCATCTCCGGCGGCGGCGACATCGGCGCCTTCGGCGCGGGCTTCCTCAAGGGGTGGGCCGGCGTCCCCAAGTCCGAGCCGCTCGCCCGGCCGGTCTTCGACATCGTGACCGGCGTCAGCACCGGCGCGCTCATCGCCCCCTTCGCCTGGCTCAACGACCCCGCTTACGACGACCGCGTCGTCCGCCTCTACCGCAACCCGCGCCCCGACTGGGTCAAGGAGCGCTGGCCCCTCTTCTTCCTGCCCAACAACATCTCCTTCGCCGAGGTCCCCGGCCTGGAGCGCGAGCTTAAGGAGAGCGTCACGGCGGAGATGATCGCCGACATCGCCCACAAGGAACACGAGGGCCGCCTCCTCTTCGTCAACACCACCAACCTCGATGATGCCAGCGCCCACGTCTTCTACCTCGTCCCCGAGGCCCGGCGCGCCCTCGCGACCGGCGACGTCGACCGCTTCCGCCAGATCCTGCTCGCCTCCGCCGGCATCCCCGGCGCCTTCCCCTACCGCCAGATCGACGGCGCCATGTACGTGGACGGCGCCGTCACCGCCAACCTGCTCTTCGGCGGCCGCGTCCCCGAGGAGAACCGCCTGCCGGCGCTCTGGCACCGCCTCTACCCCAACGACCCGATGCCCCGCCTCCGCTACTGGGTCATCTTCAACAACCAGGTGCGCCCCCCGCCCACGATCGTCCGCCCCCGCTGGTTCGACATCATCACCCGCTCGGTCGAGGTCGCCTCGCGCTCCGCCTCGCTCAACTCGCTGCGGCAACTGTTCCTGATGGCCGAGGTCGAACACCTCAAGCACGATGCCGACGTCGAGGTGCGCTACGTCGCGGTCCCCGACGACTGGCGTCCCCCCAAACCCGGCACGTTCGTCAAGGAAACCATGAACAACCTGGCCGACCTGGGCGAGAAGATGGGCGCCGACCCCAAAAGCTGGATCTCCGAACCCCCCACGCAATAACCCGCCCGCCCCACCCCACACCCCCCCCGCGCAACACCCCACAGGTGGCACGGGCGTCCCGCCAGAATCGTCCGGCATTTCACGCCCGTGACATTAGAGCGCGTCCACGATCACTCCGCAGGGTACCCGCACGACCGGAAGTAGCCCCGCGCGTCGGCGGAAGTGACGGCGGCCAGAGCGGCGGCGATCGCCGACTCCAGCGCGTCCTGGGTCCGCGCGGCCGCGTCCCCGAGGAGAACCGCCTGCCGGCGCTCTGGCACCGCCTCTACCCCAACGACCCGAT
>DATBFY010000122.1:0-4169 GCA_036558265.1 Tepidisphaeraceae bacterium
AACCTATTGAAATGACATTTCTTGGATCGGATGTGTCATCTAATAATCCCCCCGTCTCAAAACTCATTACCAAAAGCAAATAGTGAAACTCTGGTTTTTGGTATGGATTTTGGGTCACCGAATTTCGCAGGGGATCGTCACGAGCGAAACGGGGAGTGGGGAGTCCCAAAAAGGAAGCAGGGTGTTGAAAAAGGCAACGAGATCATCGGTGCTGGGCAGGCGATGGGACTGGTCACGGGCCGGTGCCGTGGTCATGGGGCGACGGCCGACGGGGGTCGAAGGGCTGGGAAGAGGATCCCAGCGGTTCCGTTGGGGAACGGACGCCGTCCCCACCCCCATCGGCTGAGCAGCCGCTTCAGGTTTTGGCCGGCGGCGATCAGCAGGGCCTCGCCATTGACCTTCTCCAACCTGCGCAGCCGGAAGCGGCGCAAGCCATGCCACGCTTTGGCCTCGGCGAACAGCGGTTCCCCCCACACCTGGCGTTTGCGCATGGCCTTCGCGTACGGCTCCGTCGTATGGTAGCCGCGCACCCGATCCCGATACGCCTCGTCGAGGCTGCGGCTGAGTCGCCGTCCCCGCGGCGAGGTCGTGCACCGGGCGCGGAGCGCACAAGTCTTGCAGGCGGCCGCCGGCGCTTGGTAGATCCGGCGGTGGGTCACGTCGCTCTGTGAGAGGAAGCGCACCACCTGCCCGCCGGGGCAGTGGTAAGCGTCCGCTTCGGCGTCGTAGCGGAAGTCCTCCTCGCTGAACATCCCTGCCCGCTGGCCGACCGCCGACAGCGGGACGTACGCCCGGATGTGCTGGTCCTCAATGGCGACGATGTTCTCGACCGTCCCGTACTTGGCATCGGCGACCACCTGGCGGGGGTGGAGTTTCCAGCGAAACCGCGCCCGCCAGAGGAGATCGAGCGCCGGCTGGTTGTCCTGGACTTCGGCCGGGGTCACCAACGCCATCAGGATGATCCGCACCTTGCCGCCGTCGACGACGTAGTGGTCGTGGTAGCCCAGGTGCGTGTGTCCGGTCCCCAGTGGCATCGGCGAGGCATCAGGGTCGGTCGTGCTGACACGGAAATCGACGATCCGCCGGTAGGCGCCGCTCGTCTCGTCGCGGTCGGGCCGACCGGCTGCCCCGATCCAGTCGCGGCACGCGGCGGCGCGCTCGGCCAACTCGGCGCGCGCCACCTCCGTCAACGCCACCGGGAGGGGCATCGGTGCGCCCATCTCCTCGTCCTGCTCCAATGTGTCCACCGATGGTTCCGGATCATCGGTCTCGCCCGGGGCGGCAAAGAGCTGCGCGAGGTGGGCCTCGACGGCGAAGCGTGGGTGCAGCGACGCCAGCGAGGCATCCGCTTCGACCTTGGTGGAGTCGATGTACAACTCGCGTCCCCAGACCAAGCCCGCCCGCGCGCACTGCTCAGTGATGGTCTCGAAGAAGCGGCGGAAGACGGCGAGGCCATAGCGCTGCCGGATGCGGGTGAGGCTGGAGTGGTCGGGCAGCGGCTCGCTCAAGTCGTAGCCCAGGTACCAGCGCAGGCTCAACCGGTCGGCGACGACGCGCATCAATTGGCGTTCCGACCGGAGCCCCTCGAAGAAGAGCACCAACTGGCGCTTGAAGAACACGACCGGATCGACGCTGGGCCGCCCGGTGCCGGCGTAGGCCTCGCGCACCAAGTCGCGCACGAAGCTCAGGTCGAGGGAGCGCTCCAGGTGCCGATAGAAGTGGTCGGGGGGAACGAGGTCCTCCAACGAGACAGGTGGCAACGAGCCGAAGACCCGCGCCTTGGTTCCCATCATGGCTGGCTGCTCCTGCCGCGCGGGAGATCGAAGGCTCAGAACTCCTCGACGTAGGCGGCGGCGACCTCTTCCGGGGGATTGGTGTAGCGCTGGATATAGCGCGGCGAGCGGTGACCGAGCCGTCGCTCCAGCTCGTAGGCATCCGCACCAGTCGCCTGCGCGAGGTGGAAGGCGAAGGTGTGCCGCAGATCATGGGGTCGTAGCGGGGAGAGGTGGCGGCTCGGATCCTTGAGCTCCGCGTCGTGCCATCGCCCGATCTGCTCGAGGATGAGGTTGACCGCGCGCAGCGAGAGGCGGCCATCAGGACGACGGGCCGGGATGCCGGTCGCACTGAGGAAGAGCGCCGGCGTGGCGTCGTCGGCGTCGCGGGAACGTTCCTTTGCTAAATAGTCGGCGAGGGCCTGGCGGGCGTCGGCGGAGAGGAAGACCGTCCGTTCCGTGCCGCCTTTGCCCTGCACCCCGGTCAGCCGGCCCTGGCGCGCCTGGCGCAAGCCGTCCACGCGGTTGGGGACGAGCTGCTCCAGGTTGAGGTTGAGCAGCTCCTCCCGGCGCAAGCCGGTGGAGAGGAAGACGTAGACGATGGCCCGGTCGCGCCAGGGGCGGCCATGGGCCCGCACCGGCGCCGGCGTGCTGCCGTTCGCCCAGCGCTTGCCTTTGAGGCGGTGGAAGCGCTCCAGGCGATCACAGACGTTCTTCAAGGAGCGCACCTGCGCCGGCGCTAGCGCCCGGGGCTCCAACGGGGGGAGGCCCAGCTCGCGGATCCCCTTCGCCGGGTCGCCGACGGGGAAGACGGCCGGCGCCTGCGCCGCCACCCAGGTGGTGAACGCCGACAACGACGCCAGGTGATTGTTGACCGTGGCCGGGGCCAGGCCCTGCTCGACCAGCGCCCGCTGCCAGGACAGCACGTCGCGCCGGAGGCAGGTGCTGATGCGGTCGTGGCCGTAGCCCGCCTCGAAGAAGCCGATGAAACGGTCGAGGTGCAAGGCGATCTTCTGCGTCACCGCCGGGGAGCGGACGCCGACCACCGCCAGCGCCAAATACCGCGTCGCCCAAGCGGCCAGCGAGTCGGGAACGTCGGCGGGAAGGGCGCTCGGAACCGCCGGCGCCTTTCGGGCAGTGAAATTCGGGAGATACGTGAGGGGTTTGGCTGGCGCTGAACGACTCATCGATGCATGTTCACTTCGCAGAAGGGACATTCCGGGAAGTGATTCCAGCGTAGCAAATTGGGGCCCGGACCGCAACGGGCAAGGGCTGCCAATAGGACGAGTCCCGGCTGCCCGCCGGCCATCGACGCGTCCGCGCACCAGATGACCGCGGTGCGGCGGCGGCGTCGGTCTGGTAGGCTGCCGGGGTGGTCTGACTCCAAACGGAGAGCTGGCGATGACCGTGTCTGAGCAGCGCGTGATCGACGTCGAAGGCGTGACATCGGGATCAGTCGTGCTCACGCGCCATTCGCTCATTCGGGCATAGTCCCGATCAGAAGGACGGTGGGGATCCAGGCGCCGCTCCTCGAGGAGCCGCCACGGCCGCTCATCCGCCAGCGCTGATCCGTTGGTGTCTGGCTCGTGTGGCAGCCACACGACCCCAGGGCAACGCCCGGAGACGCCCGGCCTCAGGCGCCGGCCATGACTCGCGTGAACGTCGCCGCCGCGTCGGGGCCGACCCCTCCCAGGCTGACCAGCGCTGCGTCCGCCTGGCCTGCCGCGCCGATGATGAAGTAGACGCCAAGCTGGGCAATCGGGACCGCATCGGCGCCCGCGAGTCGCATGCTGAACGCGTCGCGGTTCCAGGGAGAGAGGGTGCGTTGGACCCCATGCGGCCCGTACGCCAGCACCAGACTGCCGGCGTCCTCCCGCACCGTGACCTCCCCGTAGGTGGGGTTGGTGTAGGTCCCGGTGTAGGCATCGAATGGCAACGATGGCAACGCATCGGCAGGCGGCTGGCCCTGGGGGAATGGGGTCGACGTTGCCAGCAGGCTGGCCAGCGCCTCGGCCGTGGCGGTCTCGATCGCGGACACCCAGTCCTGTGTGGGGGCGCCGCGGGTCACCATCTCCAGAAACGCCTTCGGGATGGCCTCGCGCAACGCACTCGGCCAGCCGTTGCACAGCACCACGATGCCGAGTCCGGCCGCGGGCAGCAAGGTCGCCTGGGTGTTGTAACCGCCGGAGAAATCGCCGCCGTGCATCACCACCAGCCGGCCTCGCTCGTCGTACGTGACGAACCACCCCAGCCCGTAGAACGTGGTCGGCCCAGCCGCCGGATCCGGGGGAGAGATCGCGACAATCTGCGGCCGGTGGGTCTCGCGCAGCGGCTCGCTCGCCACCACCGGCTGTCCGTCGACCATGCCCCCGGCCAGGTGCAACCGGAGCCAGCGGG
>DATBFY010000123.1:0-13237 GCA_036558265.1 Tepidisphaeraceae bacterium
AACCAGGACCAGGCGCAACAGAACAACAACCGCGAGCAGACCGCGGTCGCCAAGGCCGCCGCTGAGCTCCGGGCGGCGATCGACGACAAGTCCACCTCCCCCGAAGACATCAACAAGAAGCTCGCCGCCCTCCGCGACGCACGCGAGAAGGCCCGCGCGGAGCTACAGGCGGCCCAGAAGGAGCTGAAGGACGTGCTGAGCGCCCGCCAGGAAGCCGTCCTGGTCTCCAGCGGAATGCTTGAGTAGGCCAGGAGTTACGCGGCGAGTGATCGCGGCGGCGCCTCCTGCGCCAAGAGCGTGCAGATGTTGCGGTCCGCGATCGAAACTTGTCGTCCGGGAGGTCGTCGGCGTCGGTCGTAGGTTATAGTTTGGGGCCGGGGCTCGACATGGTCGAGCCCCGGCACGTTGTGCAGCTCGGCCAAGCGATTGCCCGACGGTTCGCGCCTGCTCCTGGATCGGCTCGAGGACAAAGCGCGCGTGAAGATCTGGTCGATCACGAAGATCAGCGTGGCGGGGATCGTCAGGACCGGCTTAGCAACGGCGGTCGGCGAGGGGTCTCCTTGGTGATGTAAGGGAGATATCGGTGACGACCCGACGTGTCTTTACGGCTTGACGTTAATGCTGATGTTTCGGAAGGCGGCAGGAGATTCGTTGCCCTGGAGGAGGATGGGGCCGGTGGGGGATTCCTTTTCGTCGAGGCCGCCGCCGGTGGGTTCGGGGAGTTCCAAGTCTTTCTGAACGAGCTTGCCGTTGATCGTGGCGGAGATGATCTTCGCGTTGGCGGTCTTCTTGCCGGCGGCGTCGAAGCGGGGGGCCTGGAAGACGACGTCGCAGGTCTGCCACTCGCCCGGCTTGCCGGAAGCGTTGGTCAGGGGCTTTTTGAAGAAGGGGATGCCGCCCATGTCGCCCTCCTGCATTTTGGCGTCGGGGATGCCGGTGGAGTCGGTGAGCTGGAGTTCGTAGAGGCCCATGAGAAAGAGGCCGGTATTGCCGTCTTTGGGCAGGAGGAATTCGAGATGGAGGGTGCAGTCGCCGAAGCGTTTGACGGTGACGAGGTTGGTGCCCTGGAAGTCCTTGAGTTGGGTGATGAGAAGGCCGGAGGCGTCGGTGGGCTGGCCGGTGGCGAGGAGGGCCTTGGGGTTTTTGGGGTCGAGTTGGACGGATTTGGCGAGGGACCAGAGGGGGGCGCGGTCTTTGTCGGTGACGGACCAGCCGGTGAGGTCCTTACCAGTGAAGAGGGGAGCGGACGAGTCGTCCGCGGCGCACGCGGAGCTCACCAAGATCGCGACGACGAGAAGGCAAAAGTGAGTGCGCAAGGGCGGAGGTCTACTTGTGGTCCTGGTCGTAGTGTTTGCGGAGGAGGTCGCCGCCGAAGTCGTTTTCGAGGTCGCGCCAGACGGTGTGGATGTGGTTGGCCTCGTTCTGGGTATCGTCGTACTCGATGAGGACGTTGGGGCCGTGGATGCGGTAGTAGTGGGGTTGGCCTTTTTCGAGGCCGCCGGCCCATCCGAAGTAGATCTTGTCCAGACCGGCCTGGGCGACGCGGCGGAGGTCGTCCTGGGCGAGTTCGGGGCGGAGGCGGTCGGCGTAGAGCTTGATCAGGTCGATCAGGGCGGACTTCTGCACGTCGTTCAAATCGCTGAAGGGGATGCCCTCGAACTTCTGGAGCATGGCCTGGCGCTCGTTGCCGGTGACGATCTCCTTTGGGGCGGCCTGGGAGAAGATGGCCTTTTTCAATTGATCGGCGTCGAGCGATTTGACGAAGGCGCGGCCCTGGTCTTCTTCCTCGGCCAGGACGCGCAGGCCCTTGCGGGGGCCTTCACGGACCTCGGCGGGGTTGGCGCCCAGAAACTCGGGCCCGGTGGCGACGGCCTTGTCGCCGACGATGGTGAAGTTGATCGAGACGTGGTGGCCTTCGACGCGCCAGCCCCAGGGTTGGTCACCGCCGGGCTGGCCGAAGACGGACCAGTAATACATCTCCGGATCGCGGCGGGGGCCCTTGATCTGTTGCCTCTGTTCCATGTCGTGGAGGATCTGCTCCATGGACATGATGGTGAGCGCTTTGTGGTCGGCCTTCTCAGAAAGGCCACTGGCGAGCAGGGCCTTGGCGAGGGCGCGCTGGTCTTCGGACATGTCCTTGAGCGTGAGGCCGTTGCGGGGCTTGGGGATGAAGTGCCAGTTGAGGCGTTCGTTGCTCTTGAAGTCAAAGCCAGCGGTGGCGAGCTGCTCGGGAGAGAGGCAGTCGAGGAATTTTTTGGCGGCCTGGGCCATGTCGGCGGAGGCCTTGGAGAGGTCGGGCGTGGCGGCGGTGAGGTTGGCGCCGGGAGATTCGCCGCGCGCAGAGGGCGTGAAGAAAGGAGTCGTGGCGATGGCGAGCAGAAAGAGGGAAACTCTTGAGAGGCGCATCGGAGGGTCCTTGCCGGTCGGAAGCTTGTTTACGGGCAGACAAGAATGTCCGCCCCACCACTGCGGCGCGCCTATGGTCACCCAAGTCCGGTCGCGCGCCAAGAGGATTCTCACAACCGCGGTGCCGGGGGGACGATCGGGCCTTGGAAGAAGAGGGCGCCTTTGGACTGGGTCTTGCGGCGGTAGACCTTGTCGCCCTGGGTGATGTAGAGGTACTGGTGGTCGGGGCCGCCGAAATCGACGTTGCTGGGGTGCCGGCCGGGGATGGGGCCGGGGATGATGGCGGTGACGCGGCCGGCCTGGTCGAAGACCTGGAGGCCCATGTGGGTGGCGGCGAAAAGGTTGCCGCGGGTGTCCATGGCCAGGCCGTCGGCGCCGCTGGTCGATTTGTTCACGGGGATCTGGCAATAGTAATAGAGGGCCTTGTTCGTGAGGCTGCCGTCGTCCTTGATGGTGAAGAGATAGAGGCCCGGCCCGTTCATGTCGGCGACGATGAGCTGGGTCTGGTCGGGCGTGAGGATGACGCCGTTGGGGAATTGCAGGCCGGTATCGACGACCTTTTTCTCCTTGCCATAGCCGTCGGGGGCGATGTACCAGACCTGCTTGTTCTTGTAATCGGTGGCGTAGACGGCGCCCTTGCTGGTGATGACCAGGTCGTTGACCGACGGCATGTCGCTGGCGACGACGATCTTGTTCTTCGGGTCAGCCAGGTCATAGGCGACGATCTGGTTGGTGCGCGGCGCGCAGACGTACAGGCGGTTGTTGGGGCCGACCATCATGCCGTCGCAGCCGCAGGGATCCTGGACGAAGACGGAGACCTTGCCGTCGGGCGTGACCTTGTGGATGCGGTTGGCGCCGCCCTCGGAGAAGTAGAGATTGCCCTGCGCGTCGGCGGTGGGGCCTTCGGTGTTGCGGTTGCCCTCGGAGACGACCTGCCAGCCTTCGCCGGGGATCAGGATGTCCATGACGTTGCGCTTGTCCTTGCCCTCAAAAGTTCCGACCTTGGGCGCGGCGGGGTAATCCTTCCAGATGTAGCGCAGGGCGTCGGGGAAGATGGCGGCGGCGTGCTTGCCGTTGTGGCCTTCGCTGCCGACGACGAACTGATGCTCGTAGCCGGCGAAGGAGAGGGCGCGGTCGATGTCCTGGTTGCCGATGTACCAGGAGCCGGAATAGATATCGAGGTCGGCGGTGCCGTCCTGGAGGAAGACGCGAATCGGCTTGGGCTCGGTCTTGCGGATGATCGAGGCGAGTGACTCGCCGCCGCGGAGGTTAGTGAACGATCCGACGAAGGAGACGACGCGGGAGAAGTAGTCGGGGCGCTCCCACGCGGCGACAAAGGCGGCGATGCCGCCGGAGGAGGAGCCGCAGATCGCGCGGCCGGTGGCGTCCTTGGTCAGGTTATAGTCCCTGGCGACCTCGGGGATGATCTCCTCGATGAGGAAGCGGGAGTAGAGGTCGGTGGGGGAATCGTACTCGTAGGAGCGGTTGAAGCGCGGGAGGGCCTCGGCGTCCTTGGGCGCCGGGATGACGCCGGGGCTGATCATGATGGCGATGGTGACGGGCATTTCCTTTTTCGCGATCAGATTGTCAAAGGTGGTGTTGACGCGAAGTCCGCTGCCGCCGTCCTGGAAGACCATGACGCAGGCAGGTTGGTTCTTGTCGTATTGCGAGGGGACGTAGACGGAGTAGTCGTGAATCGTGCCGGGGTAGATCTTCGAATGCGTGAACTGGTGCTTGGTGACGGTGCTTTTGGGGACGCCCTCCTGGGGCTTGGAATCGGGGTGAAGCTCGTAATTCTGTGCGTGGAGGTTCACCGCGGAGGCGCAGAGGACGCAGAGGAGCAGCGACAGGGGGAATCGATTGGACATGGCGGGGAATTGTGACGACTCACGAGCCCGGTGGGAAGGGGGGGAGGGCTTGCTCCATTGAAGTGGGCAGGGCGCGCGGGATGAGTAGATCAAAAAGCACCGCGGGCCGGGAGCCTATGTATGTGGGTGGCTCTCGGCCCGCAAATGCCCTTTGACAGGGCGTACATCCCGCGAGTCCAGTCCCCGTTCCACGGTGGCGGTGGTGTGCCGCACGACCGTATGGGCGGGCTCCCGCGGTTCCGGGATTCTTGCAGTCGGCGGTTGCCGGTTGTTTCTGTGACCGAGTTGGCGATCTCGCGAAAGGCTTCGGATCTATGCGGCTCTGAGCCGAGGTCCGGCCGTTGCCTTGAGTGTCGAGCAAACTCCGTCACCGGGCCGCTGACTTGTCTCTCACCCGTGACTTCTCTTCTCTCTTCTCGTGGGCGCTTATTATACCCGCGGGGCGCGCGCGACCCGCGCGGAAAATAAAAAAGTTGCGCGCTTCGACACACGGTGGATGTCAATTGGCGGAGATGGAGCTACGGATGAGCGACGAAGAGTTCCTCAGGGCGTTCGAGCAGCGGACGCTGCCGTTTGACCACTGGACGCACCGCGCCCACGTGAAGGTGGCGTTCCTTTACCTGCGGGCTCTGCCATTCGGAGCGGCGTTGGAAAAGATTCGAGTCGGGATCCGCGCGTACAACGCGACTCATCACGTGCCCGACGGCCCGACGTCGGGCTATCACGAGACGACGACCGTCGCGTTCCTGCGCCTGGTCGCGGCGACGCTGGCGGCGTACGGCAGCAAGTTTCCCACGCCGGACGCCGACGCGTTCTGCGACACGCATCCGCAGCTTTTGACCCGGCATGTGCTCCGTCTGTTCTATTCACCGCAATCTCGAATGGACCCGCGGGCCAAGGCGGAGTTCATCGAGCCGGATCTGGCGCCGCTGCCGCGAATCGTCTCCAATGACTGATCGTCCGGACCGATCGCGACAAATTGGGACGCTGACACGTCGGCGACGTGCCCGGCAGACTCACAGACATGAGATCGCCCGACGGACACACCGTGCCGACGTGGAAGCAGCTCGTCTCCGCACCGCCACAATTCCCACCGCCGCCGGGCAATGTCCATGCGGACGTGTGCGTCGTTGGCGCAGGAATCGCGGGGTTGATGACGGCGTACCTGCTCGCGGGCGAAGGAAAGTCGGTCATCGTGCTGGACGAGGGGCCGATCGGCGCCGGGCAGACCGAGCGAACCAGCGCGCATCTGGCGTCGGCGATCGACGATCGGTTTACCCAGATCGAGCGGATCCATGGGCGGGCGGGCGCGCGGACGGCATACGAGAGCCACGCCGCGGGGATCGAGCTGATCGAGTCGGTCGCGCGCCAGGAGCGGATCGACTGCGATTTCAAGCGGATCGACGGATTGCTATTTCCGGCGGCAGAGGACGGGATCAAGGCGTTGGACGAGGAGTTGGCGGCGGCGAAGCGCGCGGGGTTCGCGGGCATTGAGCGGCTCGATTCGATCACGATCGCCGGGCGGGCGAAGCGGCCTTGTCTGCGCTTTCCGAATCAGGCGCGATTTCACCCGCTGAAGTTCCTTTACGGCCTGGCGGATGCGGCGTCGCGCCGCGGGGTAAAGATCTACGTCGGCTGCCGCGTGAAGGATGTTCAGGGGACCGATGAGAAGAACAAGCAGCCCGCGCGGGCGCAGCTCGACGACGGGCCGGCGGCGATCACGGCGGGCGCGATCGTCGTGGCCACCAATTCCCCCGCGCCGATCAACGACTGGATGGGGATTTACACCAAGCAGTCCTCCTATCGCACGCACTTGATCGCGGCGAAGGTGCCGCGCGGCGCCTTCGAAGACGTGCTCTGGTGGGACGACGAGGACCCGTACCATTACGTGCGGCTGGAGGCGGCGCCAGCCGGCACACTGGGACGCGAGGATCACGACCTGTTGCTGATCGGCGGGGAGGATCACAAGGTTGGGCAGTTTCCGCCCAACGCCGCGCCGTTCGCGAGGCTCGAATCCTGGGCGCGCGAGCGATTCCCGATCGTGGGCGAGGTCGTCGGGCAGTGGTCCGGACAGGTGCAGGAGCCGTCGGACTACGTGGCGTTCATCGGCCTGTCGCCGCACGCCAAGCCGAACGTCTACGTCATCACCGGCGACAGTGGGATGGGACTGACGCACGGGGCGCTGGGCGCGCGGCTGGTGTCCGACCTGATCCTAGGCCGCGCGAATCCGTGGACCAGCCTGTACGATCCGAAGCGAAAGACGCTGGACGCCGATTTTGTGAAGGAGAACGTCAACGTCGTGAAGCAGTACGCCGACTGGATCAGCGGTGGCGACGTCAAGAGCGAGGCGGACATTCCCCGGGGCGAAGGCGCGGTGCTGCGGGAGGGTTTGACGAAGGCGGCGGTCTATCGAGACGAGGCCGGGAGGCTATACAAGTGCTCGGCCACGTGTACGCACCTGGCGTGCGTGGTGCAATGGAACTCAGTCGAGAAATCGTGGGACTGCCCGTGTCACGGCAGCCGCTTCGATCCGATGGGGAAGGTGTTGATGGGGCCGGCCATAGATGACCTGAAGAAGCTCGAATGTGAAGCGCGCCGCGGGCAGCTCAGGGTTCCGCCAGCGCCCGCTCAATAAGTTGCCGGGCTTGCGGCGGGGTTTTCAGCGTCAGCGCAGTCTGTCGGCCGCGCTCCGACATCTTCCGCCAGGTCTTGCGCAGGATGCCGACGACTTTCTCCTGGTCATGGCTGGCGGCGAACTCGGCGAAGTAGTTCTCGAGGAAGACCAGGCAGATCACGTCCTCCAGCGTCTGGGCGTCGGGGTCGGTCTTGATCCGCTCCTTGCGCACCAGCGACGCGACGCGGGCGATCGTCGGTTCGTCGTAGCCGACATCGCGTAGGATCGTGCTCACCTGGTCCGCATGGAACTTGTAGAGGTTGGTGCGCCACTTGAGATAGCCGATCCTGTCCATCGGATAATCCGCCCGCGGGATGACCCAGCGGCGGATGTGCTGGGCGCGGGTGGCGAGGCGCAGGGCTTCGGACGCATTCGGTTCGATGCGCGCCAGCCACTCGCTCATTCGCTGGGCGTAAAGCAGCTCCTTACCGTGGGGGTCCTGGGCGTTGGCCTGGTCGATGGCGCGGAGGGCGGCGTCGAATCGCGAGGAGGGGTCTGTCGTGGGCATCGTGTGTGCGCGGGCGCTGGTTTGAGCCACTATACCATCCAATCCGTGCAACCCTATAATGGGCCGCGGAAACCATTTGTATGGAGGGTTGTGTGATGGAAGGAGCCGCCGCCGTGGCCAAGAAATCGCCGCTTGCCGAACGCCTGGACGAGGTTCGCGCCCGGATCGCCGCCGCCGCCGGCAAGGCCGGTCGTGAGCCCCGCGAGGTCACGCTGATCGCGGTCACCAAGACCGCCGCACCCGAGCAGATCCGCGAGATCGTTCAGCTTGGGGTATCGGACCTTGGCGAAAGCCGCGTGCAGGTCATTACCCAGCGGATCGCGCAGGTGAACGAATTTCTCGCCCGCCAGCGAACCCACGGCGAGCCCGGCGCCGTCCCCGCCAAGCTGCGCTGGCACATGATCGGTCACCTCCAGCGGAACAAGGTCAAACCGCTCCTGCCGCTGGTCGATTACATCCATAGCGTGGACAGTCTGCGGCTGGCGGAGGAGATCGAGACCGCCGGCGGCAAGCTGGGCAAAAAGGTGCCGATCATGCTGGAGATCAACGCCAGCGAGGAGGGCCAGAAGTTCGGCGTCGCGGTGGGCGCGGCGGTTCACCTGGCGGAGCAGATCGACTCGATGCCGCACGTCGCGCTGGTCGGCCTGATGACGATGGCCCCGCTCACCGACGACCAGGAAAAGTGCCGCTTCGTCTTCGCCCGCACGCGCGAGATCTTCGAGGAGATGAAGTGGCACAAGATCGGCGGCAGTCACTTCCGCCACCTCTCGATGGGGATGAGCAACGACTTCGAGGTTGCCATCGCCGAGGGCGCCACCATGGTGCGGGTGGGGACGAGCCTCTTCGGCGGGAAGGTGGAGAGCGAGGCGGAGACGGGAGCGGAATGAGCAGGAGCAAACGAGGATGGAAGATGGAAGATAGAGGATGGATAGGTGCTATCTTCCATCCTCCATTCTCCATCCTCCGTCTTCGTTTTGACGTCTGATGACCGAGCCCGACCCGTTTCGATTCTTTCGCCTGACCGTCGCGTGGATCGCGACGATTTATGCCACGGTGATTACGGTGCAGTCGCTCTGGGGGTGGGTGGTGTACCTGTCCGGGAACGACAAGTACATGACGATGGTCCGCCGCTACCTGATCGTGCACGCGCTGCGCTTGCGGTTCAAGGCGTTCTGGGGGGACGTGATCGTCTGTATTCTGCTGTGTGTGGCGTTCTTCCTGCTCTACCGTTTGCACGAGGTGCTGGTGCCGGGCGCCTGAGCGCGCGTGCACGTTCATCCAGCGATGTCCGCTAACCCTTCCAGCCCGAACGACCTGAAGCTTCTGCCGCCGCCGCCGCAGCAGCAGCCGTCGGACCCGTCGCGCCCCGCCGCGCCGGCGGGCGGCGCCACGGCGATCTCGGTCAGTTCGTCTGCCCCCCGCCAGCTCGCCGACCTGCCCCGGGATGAGCTGCACACGCTGGCCGAGGAGTTCGGCCTCGAACCTCGCCGGTTCAAGTCGCCGCAGGACCTGGTGTCGGCCATCCACGCGCGGCGGCAGTTCATCGCCTCGCTCGACCGCGAGGCGCTGCTGGACGTCGTCCGCTGGGGGCGCCGGCCCGTCCCGATCAACGCCACCAACGAGCAGCTTGCCCACGAGATCCTGCGGATCAAGAGCATGCGTTTCGACGGCCTGTCCGAGCGCGGCCTGGTCACGCTGGCGCGAATGCGTGGCGTCGAAGTCGGCAACGACGACCCCGTTCCCATGGTCGTCAAGAAGCTCAAGAAGAAGGAAAGCTTCTTCACCCGCCTCAATCGCAAGCGCCGCGCGATCCTCGGGTCGATCGTCTCCAACATGATTGGCGAAGATGACAAGTCCGCCGAGTACCAGTTCCTGCCGCCCGCGGACGGGGCCGGTAGCGCCGGCGCTGCGCCCGCGTCCATTTCGACAACAACCGCCAGCGCCGGCGCGCGCGACCGCACCATTAAGGAGGAGATCGAGGAATCCGGCCTCTTCGGCGGCATCGCCTCCCGCGTCAAGAAGACCGCCGACCAGTACATCAACCAGAAGCTCGATGAGATCGAGTCCCGCATCGACCGCAAGCTCGACGAGATCGACCGCCGCCTCGCCGAATGGCGCGACAAGGAGATCGCCAACCGCATCCGCATCCTCAAGATCACGCTCTGGGCGTCGGTCATCGTCGCGGCGCTCTCGCTGGTCTACTCCTACCTCAAGGTCTACTTCCCCGGCATGTTCGGCACGTCGGCCAAGGACCGGACGACGATCAACAGGGTCGAACCGAATCGTTAGCGCGAGTCACGCCCTCGCTTTCGTTTCCCGCGCGCCTCACTTAGATTCCACGCCGGCATGGCGACTCCCGTCCCCATCACCCCCTCGGGCGCGACCGGCGGCCTGGGTCTTTTCCGGGCCCTCCGCTCGCGCAATTACCGCCTCTTTTTCATTGGTCAGGGCATCTCGCTGATCGGGACCTTCCTCACCCAGATCGCCACGATCTGGCTGGTTTACCACATCACCAGCGACGAGCGCTGGCTGGGCACGGTCGCGTTCGCCGGACAGATCGCGCTCTTCTTCCTCGCCCCGTTCGGCGGCGTGCTGGTCGATCGCTGGAACAAGCGCAACCTGCTCGTGGTCACGCAGATCCTCTCGATGCTCCAGTCGCTCGCGCTGGCTGCGCTGATGCTGACCAATGTGCGCGTCTGGGAAATCGTCGTCCTTGCGTTCGTCCAGGGACTGATCAACTGCTTCGACATGCCCGCCCGCCAGGCGTTCACCGTCGAGATGGTCGAGAACCGCGAGGACCTGGCGAACGCGATCGCGCTCAATTCGACCATGGTGCACACGGCGCGTCTGATGGGGCCGGCGCTGGGTGGTTTCCTGCTTTACAAGGTGGGACCGGGCCTGTGTTTCCTGATCGACGGACTCTCCTACATTGCCGTGATCGTCTGCCTAGTGCTGATGCACGTCCAGCCGAACCGCCCCAAGGCCCGCGGTCACTCCGTTCTTCACGAGCTGCACGAGGGGATCGTTTACGCCTGGAGCTCGGTGCCCATCCGCGTCCTGCTGCTGCTGATGGCCGTGATCAGCCTGACCGGAATGCCCGCGTTCAACATCCTCATGCCGGTTTTCGCCCGGGCGCTGGGTGGGCTGCGCAGCGATGCGCAGACCCTTGGGCTGCTCATGGCCGTCTCCGGCGCGGGCGCGCTGGCTTGCGCTGTCTTCCTCGCCTCGCGGCGGACCGTCGTCGGGCTTGGACGGTTCATCGCGATTGCAGGCGTCACGTTTGGCGCCGCCCTGATCGCGTTCGCGTTCTCGCGCCAGTTGTGGCTATCGATGTTGATCGCCCCGGTCGCCGGCTTCGGGATGCTCGCCAACTTCGCCTCCGCCAACACGCTGCTCCAGACGCTTGCCGACGACGACAAGCGCGGGCGCGTGATGAGCCTCTTCACCGTCGCGTTCATCGGCGTCGCACCCTTTGGCAACCTGCTCGCAGGCTTTGCCGCCAGGCACTTCGGCGGCGCGATCGCAGGCGCGTCGCAGGCCGTCATGGTCGCCGGCCTGATCGTGATCGTCGCCGCCGCCTTCTGGGCCGCCATGCTCCCCAATATTCGCAAGATCATCCGCCCCATCTACGTGCAGAAGGGGATCATCCGGGAGGTGGCGACCGGCCTGGGCAACGCCGCCGGCCCTGCCAGCGCCCAGAGCGAGGTCGCCGACGGCGCCGTCGTCATGAATCGCGAACCCAACGGTGACGGCGAAGTTGACGACGAATGAGAACACGCACTCCGCGCTCCCATTCAAGCTGTGGCGGCAGGATTCGAACCCACAAGGCGATTTCCGCACGCGGTTAACAGCCGCGCCCGCTACCCGTTACGGTCTACGCCACAGTGCAAATCGCAGAACTGTTGCGGGCAGGCCCGCCCGACCATCAGGGGCCGGGCGGACCTACCGCTCGCACGTCACTCCAGGATCTCCTGCACCCGGCCCGAGCCGATCGTCCGCCCACCCTCGCGGATCGCGAACCTCAGCTCCGGCTCGAGCGCCACCGGCTTGTCCAGTTCGACCTCGATCCGAACCGTATCGCCCGGCACCACCATCTCGGTTCCGCCGGTCAGCGTCAGCCGGCCCGGGACGTCGGTCGTCCGGAAGTAAAACTGTGGCCGGTAGCCGCTGAAGAAGGGCGTGTGACGCCCGCCCTCCTCCTTGCCCAGCACGTACACGTCGCCGGCGAACCGGCGGTGCGGCGTGATCGAGTCGGGCGCCGCCAGCACCATGCCGCGGCGCAGCTCGTCCTTGTCGACGCCGCGGAGGTTCAGCCCCGCGTTGTCGCCCGCCAGGCCTTGGTCCATTGCCCGGCAGAACTGCTCGATGTCCTTGACGACGACCCGCCGGGCCTCTTCGTCCAGGCCGACGATCTCCACCGCGTCGCCCTTGCGCACCGTGCCGCGCTCGATCCGTCCGGTCGCAACCGTCCCGTGACCCTCGATCGAGTAAACGTCCTCGACCGGCATCAGGAACGGCGCATCGAACCGGCGCACCGGGTCCGGCACGTAGGTGTCCAGCGCCTCGACCAGTGCGTCGATCGCCGCGCACGCCTCGTCGCTCGCGGGGTTCTTCATGCCCGCCAGCGCGCTGCCGCGAATCACCGGCGCCTCGTCCCCGGCGAAGCCGTACCGCGTGAGCAGCTCGCGCAGCTCCAGCTCCACCAGGTCCACCAGCTCGGCGTCCTCGACCAGGTCCGCCTTGTTCAGAAACACGACCACGCGCGGTACGCCCACCTGCCGCGCCAGCAGGACGTGCTCGCGCGTCTGGGGCATCGGGCCGTCCGCGGCCGACACCACCACGATCGCCGCGTCCATCTGCGCCGCGCCGACGATCATGTTCTTCACATAATCGGCGTGGCCCGGGCAATCCACGTGCCCATAGTGCCGCGTCGCCGACTCGTACTCCAGGTGACCGGCGACGATCGTCACGGTCTTGCTCTCGTCCCGAACCGTGCCGCCGCGCGCGATCTCCTGGTAGCTCCGCGCCCGCACCGACTCCGGAAAGCGGTGCGCCGAACGCAGCGACAGCGCCGCCGTCACCGTGGTCTTCCCGTGGTCGATATGACCGATCGTCCCAACGTTCAAGTGCGTCTTGGCGCGCACGAAATTCTGCTGCTGCGTGCCCATGGCGGGCCTCCGTGAAGGAAAAGAGGTCACACCGTCCTTGCACGACGGCTCAACAGTGGTTCAAGCGAACTTCGCGGGGCTGGAGTCGAACCAGCGGACTTCGGGTTCAAAGCCCGATATTTGTACCGGCACAAACTACCCGCGAGATTGAAGCTGCCTCGCCAGGATTCGAACCTGGAACCTTCCGGTTCAGAGCCGGACGCGCTGCCGGTTGCGCCACGAGGCACTCTCGATCATTCGATTGGAGCTGCTCGGATTTGAACCGAGATAGCGACCGTGCAAGAGTCGCGTCCTGCCAGTTAGACGACAGCCCCGCGCATCTTCCATCCAAAGCCCGATGCCGGATTCGAACCGGCGACCCAACCATGGCAAGGTTATGTGATGCCCCTTCACCAATCGGGCGTCGTGTCAAACCAATAAAAAACCCCGGAACCGTCGCGGGTTCCGGGGCCTGGTGTCCTGTGTGAAAGACCATCGAGGCGCGCGTCACCCGTCGGGCGTCTGCTGTTGATTACCGTTCTGCTGCTGCTGTTGACCGCCCTGCGCGGCGGCATTGGCCACGATTGCGGCGGCTTGGGCAAATTGGGCGGGTGTGTAGATCATGGTCTTCACA
>DATBFY010000124.1:0-20222 GCA_036558265.1 Tepidisphaeraceae bacterium
CCGCCTACGATGAGCGCTGCGCGACGATCGACGGCGATAACCGCTACCTCTGGCGAATGAACCGAATGCGCCTCGACGCCGAATCCGTCCGCGACGCCGTCCTCTCGATCTCAGGCCGCATCGACCTGACGATGGGCGGGCCATCCGTGCGGCAATTCGTCGAAGGCAAGGGCGTCCACGAGACCCCCGTCGCCGATTACGAGTCCTTCGACGTCGATTCCCCCGCCGCCCGCCGCCGCAGCGTCTACTGCTTCATCTTCCGCACGATCCCGGACCCCTTCATGCAGACCCTCGACTGCCCCGACGCCTCGCAATGGGCCCCCAGGCGCGAGACCTCCATCACCGCGCTCCAGGCCCTGGCGACGCTCAACGACCGCCTGATCATCCGCCAGAGCGAGCACGTGGCCCAGCGCCTGGCCAGGGAAGCCGGTCCGGACATCGGCGACCAGGTGCGCGCCCTCTATCTCCTCGCGCTCAGTCGTCCGCCCGAACCCGACGAACTGTCCGCCGTCTCCCGATACGCCGCCAGACACGGCATGGCCAACGCCGTCCGCATGTTGATCAACAGCAACGCCTTCATGTTCGTCGACTGAGGAATCGCGCTCGATGAATCGTCCATCCCCCCTGCCACCCGCCACCTGTTCCCGCCGCCAGTTGCTCTGGAACGCCGGCGGCGGCCTCGGCGGCATCGCCGCCGCCTACCTCCTCGGGCGCGACCAACTCCTCGCCGACGTCAACAACGTCCGCCCTGCCCCTCGCGCCGACCTCAACGGCGGCATCCATCACCGTGCCAAGGCCCACCGCGTCATCCAGCTCTTCATGAACGGCGGCGCCAGCCCCATGGACACCTTCGACTACAAACCCCAGCTCGCCAGACTCCACGGCCAGAAGTTCGACCCCGGCGGCAACCAGCTCGTCGAGGCCGTCACCAGCCCCGTCGGCACCGTCCTCAAGAGCCCCTTCAAGTTCGACCAGTACGGCGACAGCGGCCGCTGGGTCAGCAGCGTCTTCCCCCAGACTGCCAACTGCGTGGACGACCTGACCTTCCTCATGTCCATGGTCTCCAAGTCCAACGTCCACGGCCTGGCCAGCTACATGCAGAACACCGGCTTCATCATGCCCGGCTTCCCCGCGATGGGTGCCTGGATCTCTTACGCCCTGGGACGCCTCAACGACAACCTCCCCGCCTTCGTCGTCCTGCCCGACGCCCGCGGCCTGCCCTACAACAACCAGGGCAACTTCTCCGCCGCCTTCCTCCCCGCCGCGCATTCCGGCATGATCGTCCGCGCATCCGACCCCACCCCCATCCACGACCTCCTGCCCCCCAAGAGCGCCACAGAAGTCACCCGCGCCAGCGAATCCGACGGCCTGGACCTCCTGCGCACGCTCAACCACCGGCACCTGGCCGAGCATCCCGGCGATTCGCGCCTCGAAGCCCGCATCGAATCCTACGAGCTCGCCGCCCGCCTGCAGACCAGCGCCCCCGAGCTCCTCGACCTCTCCGGCGAGAGCGAGTCGATGAAGCGCTTCTACGGCCTCGACGATCCCGTCACCGCCGAGTTCGGCCGCCGCTGCCTCATCGCCCGCCGGATGATCGAGCGCGGCGTCCGCTTCGTGCAGGTCTGGAGCGGCCCCAGCGGCGCGACCAGGAACTGGGACAACCACGCCAACATCCAGACCGAGCTCCCCTACATGGCCAACCAGGTCGATCGACCCACCGCCGCCCTCGTCCACGACCTGAAATCCCGCGGCCTCCTCGACGACACCCTGCTCGTCTGGACCACCGAGTTCGGCCGCCAACCCTTCAGCCAAAGTCAGAACGGCCGCGACCACAACGGCGGCACCTTCGTCACCTGGCTCGCCGGCGCAGGTTTAAGACCCGGCGTCGCGTACGGCCAAAGTGACCAGTGGGCCTGGCGCGCCCAGACCCCCATCTACTGCTACGACCTCCACGCCACGATCCTGCACCTGTTGGGCATCGACCACACCAGGCTGACCTTCCGCCACAACGGCATCGACCGCCGCCTGACCGACGTCCACGGCCAGGTCATCCGCGAGATCCTGGCGTAGCCGGGATTTGCCGGGTGGAGACGGGTGGCGGGGGTGGCGTGGTGTGGATGGCAGGGTTCCCGTCGCCGCTCAAGGGGCGCGCGAAGTTCTGCCGGGCGACCAGCTCATCCAGCGTGTAGAGGCGCCCGCACTCGGGGCACCGGCTCTCGTGCAGGCCGACCATCCGGTAGCCGCACTCGGGACAGCGGAGGTCAGGCAGGTCGTCGGCGCGGTTGCGCAGGGGTCGGCCACGGCGGGCAGCGCGGATCCCCTGCACCCAAACCAGCAGGATCGGCCCGATCGCCAGGAAGATCAGCCCCACGATGATGAATCCCACGTCGCCGCTGAGCGACGAGCCCAGCGCCACCCCAAGGATGATCGCGACCACGGCGATGATCAGCGTCTTCAGCGCCGGACCGAGCAGCCCGCGCCGGCGATTCCGACCCAGGAAGAGCCACGCAAGGGTGGCAAGCCACGCGGCGCCGGCCAACAGGGCCAGCACCAGGATCAGCTCGTCCCGCGGACCGACGTAGTTCGGATTAAAGGCCTGCCAGCGATTCCACGCCGGGACGGCCATCGCCAGCAGGTACGACCCGGCCAGCGCCGCGCCCGCGTAGAAGATGCCGGCGGCGATCGCGACGACGATGCGGACCGCGACGCCGGCGGTGCCGTCGGCCAGGTCGCGGAACAGGGACGGGTCGGGGGGGGCGTCGGACATGGCGCGGGATATGGTATCGCGCGCCGGAGGGAGGGAAGTAGCAAAATCGCCCGCAGCGCGCGGCGTCGGGTCGCCTCCGCGATGTCCGCGTCGACTGCCTAAGCCGTCGGCGCAGCCAGCAGCTTCTCCGCGCTGGCCATCAGCTTGTCCAGCTTGACCGGCTTGGTGAAGTACTCGTTCGCCCCCAGGCTCTCCGCGTACATCTGGTGGCGCTTGCCCTGGTTGCCGGTGATCATGATCACGAACGGCTTCTGGTTGCGCGGCTTCTTGGCCTTGACCTTCTCCAGGACCAGGAACCCGCTGCGCCCCGGGAGCATCATGTCGAGGATGATCAAATCCGGCGTGTTCTTCTCCGCGAGCTCGACGGCCTTGTTGCCGTTGTTGGCAGTGTCGATGACGGCGCCGGTGGGCTCGAATGCGGCCTGGATCGTCGAGAGGATGTCCTGGTCGTCATCGACGACGAGGATGCGCTTGTTTTCGAGGGTGTTGCTCATCGCGGTTGGGATCCTTTTCGGGGGTGTGAGGTTTTAGTCTCAGTATAGGGCCGGGCAAAGTCAAGGTAAAACGGGGGTTCGGTGCGCCCGCGTGGGCGTGACCGTTTCGGCGACACGTCTCCGCCAGCCAATTGGTGGGGCAGACATTCTTGTCTGTCTCGCATGGCTGAGCGGGACGTTCCTGTCCCCCCAAGTCATGCGAATCGCTTTCCGCCGGAACTGTCACGCACCCGGTCGAGTGTGGCGCCCGACTGCTCGACGCCAAAGGTCCCTCACCCCGGCCCTCTCCCGGAGTACCGGGCGAGGGAGTAAAACGCGTGCCGATCTGCTATCATCGTGTTTCCCCGTGACGGAGTAAGCTCAACCATGGCGATCAGCGACACGATCAAGAAGGGCATCATCCGGGCGCCGCACCGCTCGCTCCTGCGCGCGACCGGCGTCATCCAGTCCGAGGCCGACTTCAACAAGCCCTTCATCGCCATCTGCAACTCCTTCGTGCAGATCATCCCCGGCCACGCCCACCTCGACGTCGTCGGACGCAAGGTCCGCGAGGCCGTCCGGGCCGCCGGCGGCATCCCCTTCGAGTTCAACACCATCGGCGTCGACGACGGCATCGCCATGGGCCACGTCGGGATGAAGTACTCCCTCGCCAGCCGCGAGCTCATCGCCGACAGCGTCGAGACGATGCTCCGCGCCCACTGCTTCGACGGGGTGGTCTGCATCCCCAACTGCGACAAGATCGTGCCGGGGATGATGATGGGCGCGGCGCGGGTCAACGTCCCGGCGGTGTTCGTGTCGGGCGGGCCCATGAACGCGGGGAAGGTGCCCTCGACCGGCCAGGCGATCGACCTGGCGACGGTGTTCGAGGCCGTCGGCAAGGTCTCCGCCAACGCGATGACCGAGCGCGAGCTCACCGAGATCGAGACCAACGCCTGCCCGACCTGCGGCTCGTGCTCCGGCATGTTCACGGCCAACAGCATGAACTGCCTCTGCGAGGCGCTGGGGCTGGCGCTGCCCGGCAACGGCAGCATCCTGGCGACCGACCCGCGGCGCGATCAGCTCTTCCGCCAGGCCGGCGAGGCGATCGTCAACCTGGTGAAAAAGAACATCCGCCCGCGCGACATCCTCACGCCCAGGGCCTTCGAGAACGCGGTGGCGCTGGACGTGGCCATGGGCGGCAGCACGAACACGGTGCTGCACACGCTGGCCGTCGCCATCGAGGCGGGCAACCCGCTGGAACTGGCGAAGATCAACGAGGTCAGCGCGCGCGTCCCCTACGTGTGCAAGGTGGCGCCCGCCGGCAAGTACCACATGGAGGACGTGGACCGCGCCGGCGGCATCAGCGCCATCCTGAAGACCATCGCCGCAAAGCCGGGCACGCTTCACCTCGACCAGATAACCGTGACCGGCCGAACCCTGGGCGAGAATATCGGCGACGCGACCGTGAAGGACGCCGACGTGATCCGCCCGGTCACCAACCCCTACAGCGAGCGCGGCGGGCTGGCAATCATGTTCGGGAACCTCGCACCCAATGGCTCGGTGCTCAAGACCGGGGCGGTGTCGGCCGCCATGCAGCGGTTCAGCGGGCCGGCCGTCATCTTCGAGAGCGAGGAGGACGCCGCCAAGGGCATCCTGATGGGAAAGGTCAAGGCCGGCGACGTCGTCGTGATCCGCTACGAGGGACCGCGCGGCGGGCCCGGCATGCAGGAGATGCTCGCCCCCACCGCCAACATCATGGGCCGCGGCCTGGGCGAGTCCGTCGCCCTCATCACCGACGGCCGCTTCAGCGGCGCCACGCGCGGCGCCTGCATCGGTCACGTGAGCCCCGAAGCCGCCGCCGGCGGACCGATCGCCCTCGTCGAGCCCGGCGACCAGATCAGCATCGACGTCCCCAGCCGCACCGTGACCCTCGACGTTCCCGAAGAGGAACTGTCGCGCCGCAAGGCCGCCTGGCGACGCCACCCCGCCAAGGTCGATCACGGCTACCTCGCCCGCTACGCCGCCCAGGTCACCAGCGCCGACACCGGAGCAGTGCTGCGGAAACCAGAGCTGTAGTCGACTCTCTGGCCGCAGCCCTCCCGCGCACAGCACCGGCGCGCAGTTCGCCAGTTCACGCTTCAGCGTGTCTCCCATTCGAACCGACGACAAAGCGCAAATCCCCAACGCCCGCCCAAACAAATACGTCCTCCTTTACGACCCGCCGTGGCGCCCCCGTAACCCACGCCGCTGCAGCATTTCGCCAGACCAGGACCGCCGTACCACAACCCGCGTCCCGGCGAAATGCGCAAGCGGCGACCGTGGCAGGAGCGTCAGCCTGATGAACAAGTTCGAACAGATTCGAAGCTTCGAGCACGCCGGATGAGAGTTCCCTGATCTTGCCACGACCGTGGTACGAGCGTCATCCCGACGAACAAACCCAAAAGGCCTGCTTGCCCGGAAGAGCCCGCCATTTCCGCCCTTCCCGCTTTCCGCTTCTCACCCCACTCCCTTGCTTTCCCCCACCCCTTCCCCTATCCTTCCCCAACAATCACCCGCCGCATCGGGCGGCGGGACAAATCGTTATGACCGTTCGGCCGGCCCACCACCCCTCTTTGTGAGCTGGCGAACCGGTGTCGCTGCTCCAGGGAGCACTTAGTTCAATGTCCATCACCGCCGAAGAGAAGAACCAGATCCTCAACGAGTACAAGATCCACGAGAAGGACACGGGCTCACCCGAAGTTCAGATCGCCCTCCTGACCAAGCGAATCACTGAGCTCACCGAGCACTTCAAGACCCACAAGAAGGACCACTCGTCCCGCCGGGGCCTCTTGAAAATGGTCAGCCGGCGAAACGCGCTGCTGAAGTACCTCACCCGGCTCGACCGAACGCGCTACGTCGCGATCATCGGAAAGCTCGGGCTGAGAAAATAACGTGTCAATCCACCGGGCACCACGCCAAGACCGCGTCGTGCCCGGTTTCGTTTCACCGGGCGCGCGGGCCCGGCGCGCCGAGCCCATAGGCCTGGCGGCTCGCCGCAAAGGACCCGCACCACCCGGCCGGCTCGCAGATGCACAAATCCCGGCATTGATCGAAAGCGAGGATGGAAGATGGATGATGGAAGATAAGCAATACCCGGCCCCTTCCATCCTCCACCTTCCATCCTCCAGCTTCGCCTCCTCCATGCCCGGATCTGTCCATCTGTGGCCGACAGTTCACTCCCAATTCCCGCCCAGGCCCAGAAGGATCTCCCGCTCATGCAATCCGTTAAAGTAGAACGCCAGATCGGCGGCCGAACCCTCGCGATCGAGACCGGCACCTACGCCAAGCTCGCCGACGGCGCCGTCACCGTCCAGTACGGCGACACCGTCGTCTTCGGCGCCGTCGTCCGCGCCAACCCCCGCGAGGGCATCGACTTCTTCCCCCTCCAGGTCGACTACCGCGAGCGCCGCGCCGCCGCCGGCAAGTTCCCCGGCGGCTTCATGAAGCGCGAGGGCCGCCCCACCACCCGCGAGGTCCTCACCGCCCGCCTGATCGACCGCCCACTGCGCCCCCTGTTCCCCAAGGGCTTCATGGACGAGGTGCAGGTCCACCTCAACACCCTCGCCTACGACCAGGAGAACGACCCCGACGTCCACGCCGGCATCGCCGCCTCCGCCGCCATCGCGATCTCCGACATCCCCTTCACCACCCCCACCGCCCACGTCCGCGTCGGTCGCGTGGACGGCAAGCTGATCCTCAACCCCACCCAGGAGCAGCTCGACGCCGGCGACCTCGACCTCGTCGTCGCCGGCACCAAGCACTACGTCAACATGATCGAGGTCGGCGCGAAAGAGGTGAAGGAGGACGACATCGCCGACGCGATCGAGTTCGGCCACAAGGCCGTCGTCCAGATCGTCGGCATGATCGAGGAGCTCCAGCAGAAGGTCGGCAAGCCCAAGGCGGGCGACGTCAAGCAGCCCGACCCCGGCTTCGTCGACGCCATCCGCGCCCGCGTCACCGACAAGATCCGCGAGGTCAAGGGCAAGCCCGGCAAGCAGGACCGCGCCGACGCCGTCAAGCAGATCCTCGAAGACCTGCTCAACGAGATGGCCCCCGCCATCACTGACCCCAGCGCCTCCTACCTCTCCATCGTCGAGGCGAAGAACAAGCAGAAGCTCATCCGCCAGGTCTTCGTCGAGGTCGAGGAGCAGGTCACCCGCGAGGCCATCCTCGCCGGCGTCCGCCCCGACGGACGTTCCTACACCGACATCCGCCCCCTCGCCTGCGAGGTCGGCGTCCTCCCCCGCGTCCACGGCTCGGCCGTCTTCACCCGCGGCGAGACCCAGTCGATGTGTACCGTCACCCTGGGCACCAGCTCCGACGTCCAGATCGTGGACGGCATCCAGGAAGAATACGCCCAGAAGTTCATGCTCCACTACAACTTCCCGTCCTACTCGGTCGGCGAAGTCCGCCCCATCCGCGGGCCGGGGCGGCGCGAGATCGGGCACGGCGCACTCGCCGAACGCTCGCTGATCCCCGTCCTGCCCACGGTCGAGCAGTTCCCCTACACCGTCCGCATCATCTCCGACATCCTGGAGTCCAACGGTTCATCGTCGATGGCCTCGTCCTGCGGCGGGTGCCTGGCGCTCATGGACGCGGGCGTCCCGATCTCCAAGCCCGTCGCCGGCATCTCCGTGGGCCTGGTCCAGGAGGGCGACAAGTACGAGCTCCTGACCGACATCCTCGGCGAGGAGGACCACTTCGGCGACATGGACTTCAAGGTCTGCGGCACCCGCGACGGCGTCACCGCCATCCAGCTCGACATCAAGACCGAGGGCATCACCCACAAGATCATCCGCGACACCCTCCACCGCGCCCGCGACGCGCGGATGGTCATCCTCGAGACGATGGCCCGAACCCTCTCGGCCCCCCGTCCCGAGATCAGTCAGTACGCCCCGCGCCTGCTGACCGTCAAGATCGACCCCGAGAAGATCGGCAAGCTGATCGGCCCGGGCGGCAAGAACATCAAGCGCATCCAGGAGGAGACCGGCGCCCAGGTCGACATCGAGGACGACGGCACCGTCTACATCTCCAGCGTCGATGGCGCCGCCGCCGAGAAGTGCCGCGACATCATCGAGGCCATGACCGCCGAGGTGAAGGTCGGCCGCATCTACAACGGTAAGGTCGTGTCGATCAAGGAGTTCGGCGCGTTCGTCGAGATCGCCCCCGAAACCGACGGCCTCTGCCACGTCTCCGAGCTCTCCAATAAGTACATAAACCGTGTCACCGACGTGGTTAACGTCGGCGACGAGATCAAGGTCAAGGTCATCCTGATCGACGACACCGGCCGCATCAAGCTCTCCCGCAAGGCCGCCATGGCCGAGCTGGGCGAATCCGACCCCGACGCCCCCGGCGGCAGGGGTCGTGGCGGGGACGACGAGGAGGACTACGGGGACGAAGGGGGCCCGGTGGTAGACGACGAGGGCCCCGACGAGATCGGCGAGCGCCCCCAGGGCGAGTTCCGACCCCGCGAGGCCGGCGGTCCCCGTCACGGCGGGGGCGGCGGAGGTCACCGGGGTGGCCGAGGGGGTGGCGGCGGGGGCGGACGGGGCGGCCGAGGCGGCCGAGGCGGCGGCGGGGGTGGTGGAGGAGGCGGAGGGGGTGGCGGCGGTGGCCGAGGGGGCGACCGAGGCGGCCCGCGACGCGACCACTAGCAAGAAACCGATAGCTCTTTCGCGAGGGCAACCCGGTCGGGTTGCCTTCTTCTTTTCGCGACTCAGGGCAGAAGCTTTGAGGCTTCAATTGCGAGTTGGGCGGTGCCGACTTGGAGCGGCACGGAATCGGCGCCGCGCAGGCGCTGCACGTTCGCATAGCGGCCGGAGCCCTTCAGCGGTTGCTCGTAGACCTCCACGACTCGCTCGACGAGGTTGATGATGACGTATTGGCCGATGCCGGCGTCGGCGTAGATCCGCTGCTTGGTCCCGCGGTCACGGTCGAGGGAGCTATCAGCGACCTCGATGACGCAGGAGACGTCCGCGGCCGCCGGCTTGCGGGTTCGGTAATCGTCCTTGCTGCCCCTGACGATCGCGCCGTCGGGCTCGGGTTCGCCGTCCGGAGGCAGAGTTATCGGCTGTTGGACGCGAACGTAGCTGCCTATCGAACGCACCTGCGCGAAGATTTCGGGCAGGTTTTCCACGGCCCAAATATGCTCCAAGCCTACGGTCATCGGATCTTCTCCCGCCTTTGCACGGTCCTTGCGTACGAGGAAACCATCGAGGAGCTCGATCGGCGCGCCCTCCTCGAGGATCCCCTCATCGATCATGCGATGGTATTGATCGACGCTCAGGCCCACGAGCGAGCCTGGGGTCTTGATCAGATCGCGCATCAGTTGGACTGCGGACATGGACACACTCCGGATGAGCCGTAATTCTACCGCCGGCGCCGGCGCATCACCACCATGGCCAGCCCCGCAATGGCGGCGCTCAGGCTGGGTTCGGGGGCCGGGACGCCCAGGGCGTTGGCGTAGGCCGACAGCGCCTGTTGCTCTGCCGCGGATATGGGCATGTCGGTGCCATCCATGCGTTTGCCGTAGTTGCGGAGGAGGAGGCTGAAGTCGGCGGTGTCGATGGCGCCGTCCTCGTTGAAGTCGCCCTGGGCCCAGCGGGCGTTGGTCTGGCCGAAGCCGAGCTCGAGGGTCTGGAAGTCGCCGAAGTCCACGACGCCGTTGGCGTTGGCGTCGCCGGGGATGGCGATGTCCCACCCGATGTCGTCCAGCGCGCCCCAGTCGAGGAGGGTGGCCCGCCGGCGGACCCCGGTCTGGACGGCGGGGTCCATCAGGGCGACCTGCGCGACCCCGCCCGGGCCGACGGTGCTGGTCATCCCGGACCAGTGGCTATCGATCACGCTGGGGGCGGTGCCGGCGTTGGCGGCGGTGGCGTTGGGGCCGGTGAAGCGGCCGTTGTTGACCGATGCGGCGAACGAGGGTTGGGCGATCGAGAAGCCGAGGAGGTGGACCAGCTCGTGCGTGGCGACGGTGAGGAGGTCAATCTTATTAGCGGTCAGCCCACCGGGAGAAAGGCCGGTGTACCAGTTGGTGTCGGCGTCGAAGGCGACCGAGCCGCCCCAGGGGCCGTAGTCGGACTTCGGCGTCGCCAGCGCGCCGGCCTGCCCGCGCGAGGCGGCGTTGTCGGTGAACGCGGCCGACCCGGCTGCCGTGGCGGTTCCGGCGGACGCGAGGCCGAGCTCGGCGACGGCGAGGGAGCGGCTACCCACGTAAACCTTGATCACGTCCTGCCCGACGCCGGAGAGGCTGGGCGTGATCTCGATTCCGCTCCCGGGGTCGATGATCCTGGGCGTCCAGGTGTTAGCGCCGCCTGGGGAGATGGCGGACAGGCTGTCCACGATCCGGTCCGACAAGTCCTGCCCGGCGCGCTGCACCGCCGCCTGGGCCTGCTGGCCGCTGGAGGTGCGTGGGTCGAACAATCCGCCGGCGCTGTCGAGGGAGAAGTCGAAGGAGAACGTGATCCGAGCCCATGCCGCGCCATCGGCGCAGAGGACCAGCATCGTGGCACAGAACGCAGCCAACCGGAACTTCATTGGCGATCGGATCCTTCGGGCACAACCCGCGCGGGCATTTTCTCACGACTCCGTTAACGGCCCTGGGCGGCGGACGAAGGCCTCATTCTATCCCGATCCATCACGTCGCCCTACCTCTAAATGGCCGGCCATGCACGAATTGGCCCAGCAAACCTCCATAAATGACCGGACGCAGGTGCCGGCGGGTCATTACCGGGAAACGCGCGATCCGTGCGTGCGGCAACATGAGAGGAAGATTAGACATCTGCGGCGCGGATGCGCCGTCTTGTCGTACCCACCTGCCGGACCGATCCGATCAGAAATACTCGTTGCAGAAGGGCGCCGGGCCGGCGGCGGCGAAGGCATCGAGGATCGGCAGGGCGGCGGGAGTGTGGACCTTGATCAGGGCGAGCTCGGCTGCGCGGGAGGCGGGAAGGTCACCCAGGACGATGGCGGCCCAGGTGCGATCGGCGCACTCGACGTCGGCGGGGCCGGTGGCGCGGCGGGCGGTGGCGCGGCCGGCTTCGACCTCGATGCGGATCGTGCTGGTCGTGCCCCCGGTTTCGGCGATCGCGACGGTCGCCGCGCCGCGCAGGGTCGCCGGGACGCGCATCCCCTCGATCAGCCGCGCGTGATCCAACACGCGCACTTGCATCCGCGTGAACGTCCGCGCCTCGGCCGTGTCGTGATTGACCGGGCGGTGGGGGACCTGGGTTTCCTTGAGGAGGTAATAGAGCGGCAGGTCAGCGGGAAGCAAAAGCGTGACCGCCCAGTACTGGTCGCGGAGCGTAGCGAAGAAGGCCAGCGCCCGGCGCAGCGACTCGATCGAGTCGTACGCCTGGTCGTGGACGGTCAGCACGTCCCTGCCGTTTTGCCTTTCCTGGCTCCAGTGCCACCAGCTTCGCATCGGGCCGCCGCTGGGGTGATCGGCGACGACGTAGCCCTCCTGTTCGTTGAGGTGGGCGATCTCCCACGAGCCGGGGCTGCGCTCGATGTCGCACTGGCCGGCCTCGACGATGCGCTGGCGGCAGGCGCGGCGGGCCTCGTCGCTGCCGTTGACGAAGCGGAAGCCGTCGGTCGGGCCGCCAGGCAGGATCGACAGCGGGATCGTCCAGCTCGTGCGCCGCTCGACCAGGCCGTAACCGAAGTGGTCGTAGAAGCTGGCGCGGAACGGCATGAGGGCGGAGAGGACCTGCTGTCGTTCGCGGGCCTTGTCGAGCACGGCGCGGATGACGGCCGAGGCAATGCCGCCCGAGCGGCGGTGGGTCTTGATCGTGCCGACCCAGGCGACGCCCTGGCAGGGGACGGGTCGTCCGCGCACCCACATGGTCATCGAGTAGGAGGTGGCGGTGCCGACGGGGGCGCCATCGCGCTCGGCGAGCAACAGGTCGCCGGGTTGGACGCGCGTGTCGTTGGCCAGCCGCTGCTGGTACGTGGCGGTCTCGCTGGACATCGGGGCGTAGCAGAGGGCGCGGGTGCGGCCGACGGCGTCGGCGGCGTCACGTCCGGACCAGGTGAGGGTCAGACTCATGCAGGGATCTCCGGGCGGCGGGGATTATGGCCGATCGCTCCCGACAAACCAGACACGGTTCATAACCCGCGCGGTCTGACAGCGCAACTGTCCTGTCACATTGGCAACCGGCCGGATCGATCGGTTGGCGCATCTGCCAGCATGACAGTTATCGTCACCGTTCCGCGGCGTCGCTCATGATATGCAAATACGCTGTGCGACAACACTTAACATCCGAATGCCGTTCGGCACGCGCTTTGTCATACGCCTGCCGCGCCGAGGGTTCGCCCCGGGCGTGGTGGGTTGACCTGTCTTAGCCCTCCGTTTGGAACGCGCAGACTGCACGCGATTGCTGCGAACACGATCACAAGCGAAAGGAGACCTGGCATGGCCGCGAAGATGCTGGCCTTTGATTCCGAGGCCCGTAAGTCCCTGCTCACAGGCGTGAGCAAGCTCGCCAAGGCGGTGAAGGCGACGCTCGGCCCGCGCGGGCGCAACGCCGTCATCGACAAGGGGTGGGGCGCCCCCACCGTCACCAAGGACGGCGTCACCGTCGCCGAGGAGGTCGAGCTCAAGGACAAGTACGAGAACATCGGCGCCAAGCTCGTGAAGGAGGCCGCCACCAAGACCTCCGACACCGCCGGCGACGGCACGACCACCGCCACGGTCCTCGCCGAGGCCATCTTCAAGGAAGGCTACCGAAACCTGACCAGCGGCGCCGACGCGATGGCGCTCGCGCGCGGGATCCGCAAGGCCGTGGATGCCGTCGTCGCCAGCCTCAAGAAGCAGTCCAAGCCGGTCAGCGGCAAGGCCGACATCGAGAACGTCGCGTCGATCTCCGCCAACAACGACCGCGAGATCGGCAAGATCATGGCCGACGCGTTCGACAAGGTGGGCAAGGACGGCGTGATCACGGTCGAGGAGGGCAAGAGCCTGGACACCTACGTGGACGTGGTCGAGGGCATGCAGTTCGACCGCGGGTTCCTCTCGCCCAACTTCATCACCAATCCCGACGAGATGGTCGCCGAGCTCGAGAAGTGCTTCGTCCTGGTCTACGAGGACAAGATCAGCTCCGCCCCCAAGCTCGTGCCGCTTCTGGAGAAGATCCAGAAGGCCAAGCGGCCGCTGCTGATCATCGCCGAGGATATCGAGGGCGAGGCGCTGGCGACGCTGGTCGTCAACAAGCTCCGCGGCGTGCTGAACGTCTGCGCGGTCAAGGCGCCCGGTTACGGCGACCGCCGCAAGGCCATGCTGGAGGACATCGCGATCCTCACCGGCGGACAGGCGATCATGAAGGACCTGGGCATCGAGCTGGACAAGGTCGAGATCAGCCAGCTCGGGCAGTCCAAGCTGATCCGGGTGGACGGCGACAACACGACGATCATCGAAGGCGCCGGCGAGACCAAGGCCATTCAGGGCCGAATCGAGCAGATCCGCCGCGAGATCGACATCACCACCAGCGACTACGACCGCGAGAAGCTGCAGGAGCGGCTGGCCAAGCTCTCGGGCGGCGTCGCCCAGATCAACGTCGGCGCCGCCACCGAGGCCGAGCTCAAGGAAAAGAAGGCGCGCATCGAGGACGCCCTGCACGCGACGCGTGCGGCGGTCGAAGAGGGCGTGGTCCCGGGCGGCGGGGTCGCCTACATCCGGGCTCTTAAGGCGCTCAACGGCGGGTCCAACCTCAAGCTCGAAGGCGATGAGGCCGCGGGCGTCAAGATCGTCCGCCAGGCCCTCACCTCGCCGCTCAAGCAGATCGCCGAGAACGCCGGCACGCCCGGCAGCGTGGTCGTCCGCCGCGTCATGGAAAGCAAGGACAACGAGGGCTACAACGCGCTGACCGGCGAGTACGTGGACATGGTGAAGGCCGGCATCCTGACGCCCACCAAGGTCGAGCGCACGGCGCTGCAGAACGCCGCCGAGGTCGCGATCCTGCTCTTGACGACCGATGCGATCGTGGTCGAGGCCCCGAAGAAGGACGAGGGCGGCGAAGGCCACGGCCACGACCACCACCACGGCATGGGTGGCATGGGCGGGATGGATGACATGATGTAAGCAGGTCAGTTGTCAGTGGTCCGTTGTCCATTGCGGCACCGGACCTCTGACGCACGACTGATCGACAACGGACAACTGACAACGGACAACTGACAGTAAACGAGGTTAACGAGTTATGAAACTGCGACCCCTTCAAGACCGCGTCATCGTCAAGCAACAGGAAGCCGAGGAGAAGACCAAGAGCGGCATCTATCTCCCCGACGCCGCCAAGGAGAAGCCCACCAAGGGCAAGGTCGTCGCCGTCGGGCCGGGCAAGCTGGACGACAACGGCAAGCCGATGGAGCTGGGCGTCCGCGCCGGCGACGTCGTCTACTACGGCAAGTACAGCGGCACCGAGGTCGAGGTCGAGGGCACGAAGTACGTGATCCTCCGGGAGACGGACCTGCTGGGCGTGCTCGAGTAGTCCGTTGTCCGTGGTCCGTTGTCCGTCGTTAACGACGGCGCAGCGCGGCCACGGCACACACGGCGATCCAGCAACTGACAACGGACAACTGACAAAGGACAACTCACCATGGCAGCAAAGCAAATGAGGTTTGACGTGGACGCCCGCGCGGAGATCGCCACCGGGCTGTCGCAACTCGCCAAGGCCGTCAAGGCCACCCTCGGGCCCCGCGGACGCAACGTCGTCCTGCAGAAATCGTTCGGCAGCCCGCGCATCACGAAGGACGGCGTCACCGTCGCCAAGGAGATCGAGCTCCCCCAGCCGTTCGAGAACATGGGCGCCAAGCTCGTCCAGACCGTCGCCTCCAAGACCGGCGACGTCGCCGGCGACGGCACGACCACCGCCACGGTCCTCGCCGAGGCCATCTACAACGAGGGCCTGAAGTACGTCACCGCGGGCGGCGTCAACCCCGTCATCATCCAGCGCGGCATCCTCAAGGCCGCCGACGTCGCCGCCGAGGCGATCACTGGCATCTCCAAGAAGGTCAAGGGCCACGAGGACTACCAGCGCGTCGCCACCATCTCCGCCAACGGCGACGAGCACATCGGCCAGCTCATGGCCGACGCCATGGAAAAGGTCGGCAAGGAAGGCGTCATCACCGTGGACGAGGGCAAGAGCACCGAGTCCACCCTCGAGTACACCGAGGGCATGCAGTTCGACAAGGGCTACCTCTCCCCCTACTTCCTCACCAACCCCACCACGCTCGAGGCCGAGCTCGAGGAACCCTACATCCTCATCCACGAGAAGAAGATCGCCAACCTCGCCGAGCTGCTGCCGCTCCTCAACAAGGTCGTCACCGGCGGGCGGCCGCTGCTGATGATCGCCGAGGACGTCGAGTCCGAAGCCCTGGCGGCATTGGTCGTCAACAAGCTGCGCGGCGTGCTCAACGTCTGCGCCGTCAAGGCCCCGGGCTTCGGTGACCGCCGCAAGGCCATGATGGGCGACATCGCCGTGGTCACCGGCGGGCAGTTCATCTCCGAGGACCTGGGCGTCAAGCTCGAGAACGTCGAGCTCGAGCAGCTCGGCTCCGCCAAGCGCGTCGTCATCGACAAGGACAAGACCCTGATCATCGAAGGCGCCGGCTCGAAGAAGGAGATCAACGCCCGGATCGAGCAGATCCGCATGCAGATCGAGAAGACCACCAGCGACTACGACCGCGAGAAGCTCCAGGAGCGCCTGGCGAAGCTGACCGGCGGTGTCGCCGTTATCAAGGCCGGCGCCGCCACCGAGACCGAGATGAAGGAGCGCAAGGACCTGATCGACGACGCGCTGCACGCCACCAAGGCGGCGGCCGAGGAAGGCATCGTCCCGGGTGGTGGCGTCGCGTTCCTCCGTGCCATCGAGGCTGTCGAGAACGCCAAGCGCACCGCCAAGGGCGACGAGAAGATCGGCTTCGACATCGTCACCGCCGCCCTGCGCTACCCGGCGCGCCAGATCGCCGAGAACGCCGGTGAGGACGGGGACGTGGTCGTGGACCGGATCCTCGAGAACAAGAACCCCAACTACGGCTACAACGCAGCCAGCGACGAATTCGTGGACATGTTCAAGGCCGGGATCATTGATCCCACCAAGGTCGCCAAGACCGCCCTCCTGAACGCCGCCAGCGTGAGCGGGCTCGCCCTGACGACCGAAGTCATGATCACCGAGTTAAAGGAGAAGAAGAGCGAGGCCAACCAGGTCGCCGGCGCGACCGTATAAACACCTGAACTCACCCGCGTAAGCAGCAGGCGGTAGGCAGAGAAGGACGATAAACACAGCAGGCGGACACGCGTAACGTGCGCCTACTGCCTTCTGCCTACCGCCTACTATTTGGTGAACATGGCAAGCGTCAAACGCGACTATTACGAGGTCCTGGGCGTCGCGAAAACCGCCGACGGCGAGGAGGTCAAGCGCGCCTATCGACGCCTGGCCATGAAGTACCACCCCGACCGCGCCGAGGGCGACAAGGCCCAGGCCGAGATCCGCTTTAAGGAGTGCGCCGAGGCCTACGAGGTCCTCTCCGACCCCGCCAAGCGCAAGCGCTACGACCAGTTCGGTCACGGCGGCGTCTCCGGGCAGCACGACTTCGCCCACATGGACATCGGGGACATCTTCTCGATGTTCAACGACATCTTCGGCGGCGGCTTCGGCGGCAACCGCGGGGCGGCGAGCCGCGGCGGCGGAGGCATGGCGCGGGGCTACGACCTCGAAACCCAGGTCGAGCTCACCCTCGCCGAGGTCGCCACCGGCGCCGAGAAGACCATCGAGTTCGAACGCCAGGACCGCTGCGAGACCTGCAGGGGCTCGGGCGCCAAGCCCGGTGGCGACGTCGTCTGCCCACAGTGCGGCGGGCAGGGACGCGTCGCCCAGCAGGGCTTCGGCGGCATGTTCCGCATGGTGACAACCTGCCCCAACTGCCGCGGACGCGGCAAGGTCATCAAAGACCCCTGCAACGCCTGCCACGGCTCCGGGCGACAGATGAAAAAACGCGTCGTCACCGTCAGGATCCCCGCCGGCGTCCACGAGGGTCAGGCCGTCCGCATCAGTGGCGAAGGAGAGGCCGGCGAGGCCGGCGGCCCCCCCGGCGACCTCCATTGCTACGTCGCCGTCCGCGCCCATCCCATGTTCAGCCGGCACAACAACGACCTGGTCTGCCAGATCCCCATCTCGTTCACCCAGGCCGCCCTGGGCGCCAAGATCGACGTCCCCACCCTCAAGGGAACCGAGCAGATGGACCTCCCCGCCGGCACCCAGCACGGTGAGGTCTTCAAGCTCAAGGGCAAGGGCCTGCCCGATCTTCGCTCCACCCGCAACGGCGACGAGCTGGTCCAGATATTGATCGAAGTTCCGAAAAAGTTGACCGACCGCCAGAAACAGCTCCTCCGCGAGTTTGCCGGCACCGAGGACGCGTCCGCGCTTCCGCAACGCAAGAGCTTCCTCGAGAAATTGAAGGATATGTTCAAGGGAGATCAGTAAGTATCATGCGCCGGTAGTGCGCATGGGCTGTGACCTTCAACAAATCGACAAGTCTTATGAGCAAGACACCCTTCGATGACGACGGCCGAGATGACGACAACGACCTTGGCGTGCAGGACACCGCCGATCTTGGCGCCGCCGACGAGGCCCTCGCCGGCTCCGTCAGCGCCGACGAACACCAGCGCCTCAAGGACGAACGCGACAAGCTCATGTACGTCGTCGCCGAGGCCCAGAACATGCGCAAACGCCTGGAATCCGAGAAGGAACAGGCCGTCCAGTACGCCAACCAGAGCCTCATCCGCACCCTGATCCCGATCATCGACAACTTCGAGCGGGCCTTGGCGGTCGATCCGGCCAAGGTCGATTCGGCCAGCGTCCTCAAGGGCCTCCAGCTCGTGCACGACCAGCTCATGAAGGAGCTGGAAAAGCAGAAGGTCGAAGTCATCGATCCCAGGCCCGGCACCCCCTTCGACCCGACCCGCCACGAGGCCCTGATGCAGCAGGACGTCCCCAACGCCAAACCCGGCACCGTCGCCCAGGCCCTGACCAAGGGCTACGCCCTCCACGGCCGCACGCTGCGGCCAGCCGGTGTCACGGTCGCCAAATAGATGGATTTTTCATCCTTCTACCTGCATCCTTCATCCTTCGATTCATGCCGACCTACGAATACCAATGCGACGCCTGTAACCACCGCTTTGAGAAGTTCCAGTCCATCACCGCCGCGCCGATCAAAAAGTGCCCGAAGTGCGGCAAGTCCAAGGTCCGCCGACTGATCGGCACCGGCGCGGGAGTGCTCTTCAAGGGCAGCGGCTTTTACATCACCGACTATCGCCCGGACTCCTACAACAAGGCCGCCAAGGCCGACGCGCCCGGCGGTGGTTCCTCCACCAACGGCGAGGCCGCCAAACCGGCATCGTCTGAAACACCCCCCACCCCCGCCAAGTCCGATGCCGCCAAGCCTGCCGCCGAGTCCAAACCCGCTCCGAAAAAGGAATCCAAGCCCACGAAAAAGTCCTAAAGGCGTCATGCCATGTCGCGCAACTCGCCGGACGAACCCGTCGCCCCACCCGTTTGCCCCATCTGCAAACGGCCGGTCGATCCCGCGCTCCCGCCCGGGGGCGGCAAGTCGTATCTCCCCTTCTGCAGCGAACGCTGCAAGCTCATCGACCTGGGCCGCTGGCTCGGCGGCAGGTACCAGATCCCCGTCGTCGAGAACGACGAATCCGATCCGTCCGACGGCGACGGCCCGACGCAGCGTCCGTAAGCGACGCCACACCCGTTGTTTGAACGGTCGGGCCTTACCGCTATAATCCGCGCCACGTCGGGCGAGTCCCCCTCTCGTCGAAGCCGTCCATGCGACTCCGCGCGGGACTGGTCCGGCCAATTGCCGTCTGAAAACGCAACGCAGAGACCGAAGGAAGGAGCACCGCCCATGGCGGATGAATCGTCGCACGTGATCCGCGGCATCAACTGGCGCGAGACGTTCCCGTTCACCCAGATCTTCCGCGCCTTCCGCGTCGCCATCCACCCCACCAAGCTCATCCTCGCGCTGGTGGCGCTGCTCGCCCTTTACCTCGGCGGACGCATCCTGGATTCCCTCTGGCCCGTGCAGGACCGCGCCATCCCCGCCGTCATGCGCGATCCCACCGAGGGGCCGGCGCAGGACAACGAGGTCGGACTGTTCGAACACAAGAAAGCCGGGGTCAACTTCGACGAGCTTCGCAAGGCGCGGCGCGGCGAACTTGAGGACGCGTACGTCCGCGTCCTCCGGGACGACCTCAAGGTCGAGACCGACGAGGCCGCCGCCAAAAACGCGGCCCACAGCGGTGGCGACCTGGGCAAGGTCAAGGCCGAGCTCATCAAGCGCCGTGACGAGGCGGTCAAACGGGCGAAGACCAACTACGACAACGCCATCAAGAACGCCAAGGATGCCAACGAGCGCCAGCGCGTCGAGGACGAGTACAAGCGCGCCGTGCGCACCGCCTACGCTGACGCGGCGAGACGCTACAAGCAGCTTGGCAAGATCTCCGGCCAGGGGATCTTCATCCAGTTCTTCGAGTACGAGGTCGCCCAGGTCAACAACGTCGTCTGGGCAGTCGTCGCCGACGACTGGCTGGGCGGGTTCAGCGCCAACCCGCTAAACCGCAACGCGCCCGGCGTCCTTCAGTCCATCAGCAACTTCTGCGTGACCGGCCCCTGGTGGCTGGTCCGCTACCACACCACCTATTTCGTCCTGTTCCTCATCCTCTTCTCGGTGATCTGGGCGATCTTCGGCGGCGCGATCGCGCGCATCGCCGCCGTCCATGTGGCGCGGGATGAGAAGCTCTCCCTTTCCGCGGCCCTGCGGTTCTCGACCGGGAAATTCCTCTCGTTCATCTTCGCCCCCATCATACCCCTGCTCATCGTGCTGGTCGTCGGCTTCGTCGTGTTCCTGGGCGGGCTGGTAGGCAACATCCCGGGCATCGGGCC
>DATBFY010000125.1:0-2203 GCA_036558265.1 Tepidisphaeraceae bacterium
CGGGATGACCGACCCGATCATCGAGTACAAGAACTGCAACGTCGCCCGCGACTGCAAGGGCCTGTCCGTCACCGGGGGGTACATCTACCGGGGCGGCCACCAGCCGTGGCAGGGCAAGTACTTCTTCGGGGACTGGAGCAAGCAGTTCTTCGCCCGGGACGGCCACATCTACGTCGCGACGAACAGCGGCGGCAACTGGACGATAGAGGACGTCAAGATCGCCAACATGCCGAACTTCAACTCGTTCGTCCTCGGTTTCGGACAGGACGCGGACGGCGAGCTGTACGTCACGACAGAGGAAACTACAGGGCCCTTCGGCGGCCTGGCGAAGGTCTACAAGATCGTGCCCTAGCCTGACCTATGCACGAACGATGAAAGAGATAAGCCACCGAGCCCCTCAACAGTGCTATAGAGGCGGTGATTGGACGTCCCTATGCACCGACACGAGGAGACTCGATGGCTACAGAGTGTATAGCGCAGCTGACCTTCCGATACCAGGGTCTCCGCGCGCCGGTCGTCGCACGTTTCGACGTCCCCTACGCCAGTTCGGATGGAGGGCTGGTCCTGCTCAAGGCGGTGGACGAGCGGTTGCGACTGACGGAAACCGTCGCGGCGACGCTGACGGATCCCCGCCAGCCCGGCAAGGTCGCGCACTCCCTGCTCGACTTGGTGCGGCAGCGGGTCTATGGCTTGGCCGCCGGCTATCTCGATGGCAACGACGCCGCCCGGCTGGCCGACGACCCGGTGCACAAGCTGGTCCTCGACCGCGAACCGCTGACGGGGCCCGCCTTGGGGTCGCAGCCGACGCTCTCGCGGTTCGAGAACACCGTGGGGCGGCGCGATCTGATCCGGGTCGGCCACCGGATGGCCCGCACGGTCATTGCCCACCATCGGCGCCGTCTGCACGGCCGGGCCCGGTCCATCACGATCGATCTGGACCCCACCGACGATCCGACGCACGGCCAGCAGGAACTGAGCTTCTTCAACGGCCACTACGACACGGCGTGCTACCTGCCGCTGGTCGCCACGCTGACCTTCGACGAGGAGCCCATCCAGTACCTGGTCGGGATCGTGCTGCGGCCGGGCAACGCCACCGCCGGCCGGGGAGCGATCGGCCGACTGCGGTGGCTGCTCCGGGCGCTGCGGGGCGCCTTCCCACGCGCCATCGTGCGCGTCCGGCTGGACGGCGGCTTCGCGGGGCCGCGCCTGCTGACGTTCTTGGACGGGGCGGGCGTCGAGTACGTCGTGGGGCTGCCAGGCAATCCTCGCCTGGACCGGCGCATCCGCCGCCTGCTCGGCCGCGCCCGGGTCCTGTTCCGCACGACGGGCGAGCCCACGCCGCTGTTCGGCGAGACGCGCTACGCCGCCCAGAGCTGGGGCCGCAAGCGCCGCGTGATCATGAAAGCCGAGGTCGTCCAGTATCCGGGCCGCGCCCCGCGGGACAATCCCCGCTTCGTGGTCACCAACCTGCCCCTCGCACCGGAGGCCGTCTATGCCGTCTACCGCCAACGGGGCGACGTCGAGAATCGGTACAAGGAACTCAAGGACAGTCTCGGCCTGGGCCGCACCAGCTGTCCGCGCTTTCTCGCCAACCAGGTCCGGGTCCTGCTGACCGCGACCGCGTACATCCTGTTCCAGACGCTGCAGCAATACACCCACGGCACCGCCTGCGTCGGCGCCCAGGTCGCCACGCTCCGGGAGCGCCTGATCAAGCTGGCGGTCTGGATCACCCGGTCGGCGCGGCGCATCGTGCTGCATTTGCCCCGCGCGTGCCCCTGGCTCAAGCCCTGGCGTCAGATCGCGCGGGCGGTCGGGGCCCGGGTCGGCTAACCGGCGGCGCTCGGAATCGCTCGCTCGCCACCCGGACGCGACGGGTCTCACGGCCGAGCTTGTCTCCGCACACGCCGCGTACGGAGCGCACCGGCCCGCGACTCGATGACCGCACGCATCACCGCCCCGTTGCCCTTCAGGAGGCCGTCAGATGGATGCACCGCGCCCACCAAGGCCGTGCGACTCACGTCGTGCGTGCCTTCACGAATAAGTCAGGCTAGGGGGGCGCCCCGAGGCTGTCAACGCGATCTCTCCACGCGATCTCTCCACGCGAGCTCTCGCCGCGGGCTTCCAAAACGAAGCGCCTCGCGCCATCGAGACCGGGTCGCGCGCCCCCGGGCTCTTCGACTCCGAGGGGCCGGGCGGTCATACC
>DATBFY010000126.1:0-5528 GCA_036558265.1 Tepidisphaeraceae bacterium
GGCTTTGCCCGCGATGCGGTTATGACCTGCGCGAGACGCCGGAACGATGCCCGGAGTGCGGCTACCTGCCGGTTCATTGAGACCACCCTCGATCATCGCGAAGACCTTCACCCCGGCCCTCTCGTGCGAGTTCCGGGAGAGAGAGTAGGTCCGTTTCATCCTTCATCCTTCCGCCTTCTGCCTTGGATTTTCCCTCCTATAATCCCGTCCCATGGCCTCGTATACCCAAGCGATTCAGAACCTGATGAACCAGTTCGCGCGCCTGCCGGGGATCGGCATGCGGTCGGCCGAGCGGATCGCGTTTCACCTCCTTAAGGAGCGGCCCGAGGAAGCGTTCGCGCTCGCGGACGCGATCCGCGACGTGAAGACCCGCATCAAGCACTGCTCGGTCTGTTACAACCTGACCGAGAGCGACCCGTGCAACATCTGCGCCGACCCCGGCCGCGACCAGGGCCTGGTGTGCATTGTCGAGCAGCCCAAGGATCTGCTGGCGCTCGAAGGGGCGGGCCTCTACAAGGGCGTCTACCACGTCCTGCTGGGCGCGATCCGCCCGCTGGAGGATATCGACGCCGGCGACCTGACCATCGACGCGCTGATGAAGCGGTTGGAGGGCGGCACGATCCGCGAATTGATCATGGGCACCAACCCCACGGTCGAAGGGGACGGAACGGCCCTCTACATTCAGAACGAGGTCGCCGCCCGCTTCCCCAACGTCTCGATCACCCGCCTGGCCCGCGGCCTGCCGGCGGGGTCAAACATCGAGTACGCCAACCGCAACATTCTCGCCGACGCCATCAGCGGCCGGCAGCGAATGTGAAGGATGAAACACATCACGGCCATCGAAGCGCCTGAGCGCAATCGATGGCCGTGATCCCCTGCCGACTTCTCGCTTCCCGCTTCTGACGTCCCGCTTCACTTCCCTATTTATTCGTATTCTCCAGCACTCGTTCCTTCGCCGCCTGGAACGAGGTCTTGACCTGCTCGTACTTCGCCTTGACCTCATCCGGCAGGTTGGCCTTGATCTTCTCGATCGCGTCCACGTAGGTCTGGGCCTGGTCGAGCTTGTTCTGCTTGACCGCCGTATCGAGCTTGTCCAGCAGTTGCTGGCCCTGGGTCTTCATATCGGCGGCGGCGTCGGCGGCCTTGGTCTTGGCGGCGTCGGCGGCCTTGGCGGCGTCGGACTTGACGGCGTCGGCGGTGGGCGCCGGGACGCCCTTGGCGGTCTTGGCCGCATCCGATGCGGCCTTCGCCACGTCTGCGCCGGCGGTCTTGGTCGCCTCGACGGCCTTCTCCGCAGCCTTCTTGGTCGCCTCGGCGGCCTTTTCGGCGGCGGCTTTCATGTCCTGCACCACCGGGTTCGCGGGCTTGTTATCGACCTTGGGCTCGCTGGGTTTGCGGTCGCAGCCCAGCGCGAACACCATCGCGCCCCCGAGCACCAGCGAAACACTCCATCGCATCGCGTTCATACGGACCTCCTTGCAAGGGTTGTTCACGTTCGTTCTGCGCCGACCGGTCTAACGCGCGGGCGGGTAAATGGCAAACACCTTTCTCAGCCGCCCTTGCCGTTGGCGTCCCTTGGGTGTTAAATCGCACTCGACCGGACTCGCTCGCTCGCTCGCGGCAATTCGCTGCGGAGGAAACATGATCAAACGTCTCGTCGTGTTCGCCTGTTGCGCCGCCCTCTGTTCGCTGGTCGGCTGCAACAAGGGTGGCTCGTCTTCTTCCGCCAAGACCATCGGCGTGGTCCCCAAGGGCACCAGCCACGTCTTCTGGAAGTCGGTCAAGGCCGGCGCCGACCGGGCGGGCAAGGAGCTGGGCGTCGAGATCAAGTGGGACGGCCCGCCCGACGAGAAGGAGATCAGCACGCAGATCCGGATCATCGGCGACATGCAGACGCGCGGCGTGGACGCGCTGGTGGTCGCGCCCGTGGACGAGCAGGCGCTGACCCCCACCCTGGAGACGGCGCGCAAGAAGATGCCCGTCGTCGTCTTCGACTCCGGCTCGACCTTCAAGGACTACAACGCGTTCGTCGCCACCGACAACTACAAGGGCGGCGAGCTGGGCGCCCAGGCGATGCTCAAGCAGCTCGAAGGAAAAAAAGGGATCGAGCTGGCCGTCATCCGCTACGCGGCCGGCTCCAACAGCACGCTCAAGCGCGAACAGGGCTTCATCGACACGATCAAGAAGGCTCGCCCGGACATCAAGCTGTACGACGAGCAATTCGCCGGCAGCACGGGGGACGAGGCGTCGCGCCTGATGAGCAACATGCTCCAGGCCCACCCGGGCATCAACGCCGTGTTTGCGTCCAACGAGTCCACCACCCGCGGCGCGCTGGGCGCCCTGCGGCAGGCGAAGAAGCTCGGCAGCCTCCCGTTCATCGGGTTCGACTCCAGCCCCGAGCTGGCCGACGCGCTCGACAAGGGCGAGATCCAGGCGCTGGTCCTCCAGGACCCGGCGAACATGGGCTATCTCTCCGTCAAGGCCGCCGTCGCCGCACTCAAGGGCGAGAAGGTGGAGAAGGAGCAGCCGATCGCCCCAACCCTGGCGACGCCACAGAACAAGGAAGACCCCAAGGTCAAGCAAGTGCTTCGACCGACGCTCTGACGCGCGCACGCGTCCCACGCCACACACCACCGCGATGACGAACGATCCAACCCACCCGTCTGGCCCGCCGCAGCCCCCGCCGGGCACGATCGACCTGCCGCTGCCGGCCGCCGCAAACGTGCCGACGTCGTTCAGCACCACGGGCGCGGCGGCCGCGACGGCCCCGCACGCGTCCGCACCGTCCGATGACGAGCCACCACACGGGCACCCCGACCGACTGGTCGGCCCGCGCCGGCAGTGGGTCATTACCATCGGTATCGCCGCCACCGTCTTCATCAGCCTCATCTCCATCGCGCTTCTCTACTACAAGTGGGCCAAAAATGACGCGCACGACGTCGCGATCATCGTCTGGGCCGGCGACGACAAGTCCTGGGATGGCGCCACCGTAACCGTCACCGGTTCGGCGTTGCCCGGCGGGCTGTCGCACGTCCTGCGCGAGGACGAGCACCTGATGGTCCGCTTCCACGTGCCGACCGGCGATTATCGCGTGCGCGTCGTCGCCAAAGGCGGCAGAACGCTCGCCGAGCGCGCCAGCGACCCCCGGCGACCCTTGCGCTCCCACGTGATCTGGTGGCCGTTCCACGCCCCACCCGCCGCGACCCAGTTGGGGTTCCAATGACCGCCGGCCCCGGCTTGCGCGCACCCTCCGACCCGCCCCTGCTGCGGATGACCCGCATCGCCAAGCGCTTCGGCACGACGGTGGCGCTGGCGGACGTCTCGCTCGAGGTCGCCCGCGGCGAGGTCCACGCCCTCGTGGGCGAGAACGGCGCCGGCAAGAGCACCCTCATGAAGATCCTCGCCGGCGCAGAGATCGCCGACGACGGCACGATCGAGTTCCAGGGCCGCCCCTTCGCGCCCCGCCAGCCGCTCGACAGCCTGCGCATGGGCATCGCGATGATCTACCAGGAGTTCAACCTCGCCCCGCACCTGTCGGTCGAGGCCAACCTGCTCCTGGGGCGCGAGGCGCGCGTCGGCGGCCTCCTGCTCGCCAGCCCGCTTGGCGCCTCCGACGAGCGCGCCGCCTGCCGCGCCACGCTGGCGCGGCTCAACCTGCGCCTCCCGCTCGACACGCGCGTGGGCGACCTGGGCGTCGCCGACCAGCAGATGGTCGAGATCGCCCGCGCCATCCTCAGCGACGCGCGCCTGATCATCATGGACGAACCCACGAGCGCTCTGGCCGGCGACGAGGTGCAGCGCCTCTTCACCATCATCCGCCAGCTCCGCCGCGACGGCATCAGCGTCGTCTACATCAGCCATTTCCTCGAAGAGCTGGAACAGATCGCCGACCGCCTGACGATCATCCGCGACGGACGGACAATCACAACGGGGCGAATCGCCCGGGAGGGGGAGGCTCCGTCCGAGCCGCTTTCCCCCTCTCCAGGTACTCCGGGAGAGGGTCGGGGTGAGGGTTCTTCGGCACGGTGCGTCAATCTCGGCTCGCACGGAGGCTCGCCCTCCCAGCGCCCGACCTTCTCCCGCCCCGCCATCATCCGCGCCATGGTCGGCCGCGAGGTCAACGAGATGTACCCGCGCACGCCCCACACGATCGGCCCGCCGCTGCTCGAAATCCGCGACCTCGCCGGGCGCGACGACGTCCCCCGCCGCGTCTCCTTGACCCTCCACCGCGGCGAGATCCTGGGCATCGCGGGCCTCGTGGGCGCCGGTCGCACCGAGACCTTCCGCACGCTCTTTGGCCTCGACCCCCGCGCCGGCGGCGTCGCGCGGCTCGACGGCGTCACCATCGAGCACTTCTCCCCCCGCGACTGGAACCGCCGTGGCGTCGGCATGCTCTCCGAGGACCGCAAGACCGAGGGCCTCGCCCAGTCCCTCTCCTGCCTCGCGAACATCACGCTCCCCGCGCTTCGCCGCTCCTCGCGCATGGGCTTCATCAACCGCCGCGCCCAGCGCCACGACTCCACCCACATCGGCCGCACCCTCTCCATCAAGTGGGCCGGCCCCGACCACAACGTCTCCAGCCTCTCGGGCGGCAACCAGCAGAAGGTCGCCCTGGCGCGCCTCCTCTACACGCAGGCCGACGTCCTCCTCCTCGACGAGCCCACCCGCGGCATCGACGTGGGCGCCAAGGTCGACCTCTACCGCGCCATGGGCCAGCTCGCCGCCGCCGGCAAGGGCATCCTGATGATCAGCTCCTATCTCCCCGAGCTCTTCGGCACCTGCGACCGGATCGCCGTCATGTGCCGCGGCGCCCTCTCCCCCGCCCACGACACCGCCGACCTGACCCCCGAAAAAGTCATGCACCTCGCCGTCGGCGACCCCACCGCCTCATCGTCCCAAAACGCGACGGGTGCCATGCCCTCGCCCGCGCTCAATGATCGTGGTGATGCGCATGTAGGATAACGCGGGCGTGGGCATGCCAGTTGTGCGCCCCATTCCCACCAGACGCGCTCCCCGCCTCACCGAGCATACCCACACTCCGGGCACCGCTCCGGCGACGCCCGAAGATCATACCCACACCGCGGACAGCACCCCGGCGCCACCCGCCGATACCGCCGCCACGCGCTCAGCCCCAGATTGGCCAGCAACAGCGCCCCCGCCACCGCCGCCAGCGTCCGCCAAGCGAAACGCTTCGCCCCCGGCAACCACCGCCGCCACTCCAGTTCCTCGGCCACCCGCGCCTGCACTGGCCGCGTGTTGTAGACCATCAGATTCCCATTGCTCATCTCGACCCGACCGCCGGCGTTCCAGGCTTGCGGCCCCGTTGCACGCATCATGTCCGCCGCAAACGCATCGAAACGGTCGTGGTTGGCCACATCGACGCTCCACCGACCAGGATAACCAGGCTGCAACACCGGCGTGCCCGGCGGATACAGATCCCGGAAAAAGTCGTGAACCGGATGAACCTGCAGCACGATCCCCCGATCCACCCGCGCCTTGGTCGTTACCAATACTGCGTTGTCGCTCCC
>DATBFY010000127.1:0-6240 GCA_036558265.1 Tepidisphaeraceae bacterium
GTCTTGGCGCTGCGATCGAGCTTGGCGCGGAGGTCCGACTCGGGAACGATCTTTTCGGTGCGTCGGGAAAGGGCGGCGATTTGCTGGTCGATCGAGGTCATCTGCTGCTGCTTCCTAAGCTGGCGGCGCGGATTTTAGGGACAACTCCACGGGGCTTCAACGCACGAACAGCAGGTAGATGACGGTGCTGGTCGTGTTGAACATCGCGTGCATGGTCATCGAGGTCCAGAGGTTGCCGGTGCGCTCGTAAGCGTAACCAAGACACAGCGCCAGGATCAGGATCGGCGGCCAGGTCCAGGCCGGATGAACGGCGGCGAAGAGGAGCGAGGTGACCAGGATGGCGGCCCAACGTGTACTGGCTGGCGGAGAGCTTGGCACGGGCGCCGGGACGGGTTCGGCCATCGAGGGCGCTACGTCAGGTTCGCCCGTGACGACCTGAAAACCGCGCGCCGCCGGGCCCGGAATCTGGCCTAGCCCGCGGGCGATGGCATACGCGATGACCGTCTGAAGGTGTCCGCGGAAGAGCAGTTCTTCAAAGACCGGCGCGATGAGGACCGCAGAAAGGACGAAGAGCGCGAAGACGACCGGATTGGTGCTCTCGCCCATCAGCTTGAGCAAATCATGTTCGCGCGGGTGAGCGTAATGGAAGAATTCCCAGATGTACTCGGTAACCTGGGCGACGAAGAAGATGAGGGGCACGGCGATCGCGCTGCCCACCAGGCCCCTCAAGATTCCGCGCGCCGCCCCGCGCGGCGCGAGGCCCAGCTCGCGCACACCGCCGGGGCGCAACACGGCGTTGAGCCCAATCATGAACGCGCCGGCCGCCAGCGCGGGAACCGACGTCGCCAGCGCCATACTGCCCGTGGACATCTCGACCGCGGAGCGCTGGCTGGTCGGGTGCGTGGCAGTGCCACCCGCCTGAGTCAGGGCCGCGAAGACCAGTCCCCCGCCAATGATCCAGATGACGACCCCGCCGCCGAGGATCGCGACGAGCGGCCCCAGCGAATCCCGATTAGTCAGGCGCGCCGGACCGACGATCTTGTCACGCCGGAAGACGCCTGTAACGACCGCCATCACCAGCGCGACCAGGCCCAGCGGCGCCATCAGCAGCAGGTCGTGCAGCGAGGTGGTCGGTTGGGTTGTCGGGGCGGTCAACTGCCCCAGGACTGCTGGAATTGACATTCATGTCGTCCGGTTTAGAGTGACCCGCCGCGCTTCGCCGGCCTTGGCGAGCGAGCGCGCTCGCGCGCATTGTAGTGACACGGTCGCGTTTCTCCATGAGCAGCAGCATCCTCGACCAGATCGTGCAGACCAAGCGGCAGGAGGTCGAGGAGCGCAGCGCTCAACTCCCGGTCGAGACGCTCAAGGAACGCATCGCCGCCCTGCCCAGGCCGCGGAACTTCTTCCAGGCCGTTACGCGCAAGCCCGATGAGCCGTCGACCGACGCGCGCGCACGCCGCGCCAAGCCGCTCAACCTGATCGCGGAGGTCAAGAAGGCCAGTCCCAGCGCCGGCGTGATCCGACCGGACTTCGACCCGGTGGAGATCGCGCGGGCGTACGAGTCTGCGGGGGCCGACGCGCTCTCGGTGCTGACCGACGAGACGTACTTCCAGGGACACCTCTCGTACATCGAGGCCGTGCGGGCGGCGGTCAGGCTCCCGGTCCTCCGCAAGGACTTCATCATCGACCCGTGGCAGGTCTACGAGTCGCGCGCCGCCGGCGCCGACGCGATCCTGCTCATCGCCGAATGCCTCGAGACCAGTCGCATGATCGACCTGCAGATCCTGGCGACCGAGTTGAACATGACCTGCCTGATCGAGGTGCACGACCTGGAAAACCTCATGCGCGTGCGCGACCAAGTGATCGGCTTCCCGCACAAGCGGTACAGCCTCCTGGGGATCAACAACCGCGACCTGCGGACGTTCAAGACCGATCTGGGAACCACCTTGCGGATGGCCGAGCTGGTCGAGGATCGCAGCGTCCTGGTGAGCGAGAGCGGGATCCACACCTACGCGGACGTTCGAAAGCTGGCGGAGAGCGGTGTCAGCGCCGTCCTGGTCGGCGAGAGCCTGATGCGCAGCCCGGATATCGGGGCGAAGGTGCGCGAGCTGTTCAACATCTGACGACGCCGGATTCATTGACCGCTGCGGCGGCTATACTGCCGCCCCATGATCCTCCGCGCGCTTGTCGTCATCCTTGCGTCGCTCGTCGTCGCCGATCCCGCGTTGGCGGCGGACGATGCGCCGTTCTTCCCCCTCATGGCCTGGAACAGCCCGCCGAATGATTTAGCGGTGCTCAAGCGGATGCACGAGTGTGGGCTGACGGTGGCGGGCTTCGTTCATCCCGATGCGCTGGACAACTGCCGGGCCGCGGGGCTCAAGGCGATCGTCTCCGACCCCCGCCTGTCCGACTACGACTGGCACAACGTCGATCCCGCCAAGGCGCGCGCGAACGTGTCGGCAGCGATCAAGCAGGTGCGCGATCATCCCGCCGTCTTCGGGTATTACCTTCGCGACGAGCCTCCGGCGGACTGCTTCAAAGGCCTGGCCGTGGTCTCGGACCTGATCAAGGAACTGCACCCGGGCGCGTGGCCGTACATCAACCTCTTTCCCAATTATGCCGAGCCGTGGCAACTGGGGACGCCGGACTATGACAAGTACCTGGACCAGTTCGTCGCCACCTGCAAGCCGCCGGTGCTCAGTTACGACCACTACGCGCTCTACCATGGCGGCGGGTTCAACGGCGGTACTTCCTCAACCTTCAGCAGGTGCGCGACCGCGCCGCCAGGCTCGACGTGCCGTTCTGGAACATCGTGCTCTCGGTGGCCCATTTCAACTATCGCGAGCCGTCCGCGGCGGACCTGCGGTTCGAGGTGTACACGTCGCTCGCGTACGGGGCGCGGGGGATCGCGTACTTCACCTACTTCGCGCCGCAGTCGGGCAACTACCGCATGGCCCCGATCGACCAGTTTGGCCACGAGACCGACACGTGGCGATCCATGCAGAACGTGAACCTGCAGGTCGCCCAGCTCGCCCCAACCCTGCTGAAACTGAAATCCGACCGCGTCTACCACTTCGGCAAGGTGCCCGCGGGCTGCAACGGGCCGGACGGACAAAGCCTGGTGAAGGCGTGCGGCGGGAACATGCTCGTGGGCGACTTCACCCACGAGGACGGCAGCCACTACGTGATGTGCGTGAACAAGGATTTCACGGCCAACGTGCCGTGCCAGCCGCAGTTTCGCCAGCCGGTGAAGCGGTTGGAAATGGTTTCGCCGTACACGGGAAGGTTGACGCCATTCGAAGGGGAACAGGTCTGGCTGGCGGCGGGACAAGGGGTGTTGCTCAAGCTCACCCGATGACACGACAGCAAGTTTCTTGACAATTTCACTGCATCTCAGCTACTTTCCTGCACTTGCGGGTTCCCCCGACACGTCCAGGGATGGGGGAAGGGAGAGATGCACCATGACAGGTCGAGCCGGATGGCGTGCGATCGGGCTGGCGTCCTGCGCCGTGGTCGCGCCACTTGCGCCGGTCGCGCAGGCCCAGTATGCGCATCCGTTTATCCTGACCGGCCAGCAACCCAACGGCGCGCCTGATGGGATGCTGGCGTTCTTCTTCAACCCGACCCGGGACCTCATCATCAATCAGAACGACCAGGTTCTCACCCAACTGGTCCTCTACGATCCCTCGAACACCAACCACACCGAGGTCGCGCTCTACTCGGGCACCTCCGCGGCGTCGTTCAACCTGCTGGCGCGCGCCGGACAGGAGGTCGCCGGGAATCCGGGCGTGTTCCCCAAACTCTTCGGCACATTCGCGATCTCCAACCAGGGTACGATCGCCGTCGGGGCGGATCTCCAGGGCCCCGGCACCACCACCGCCGACAACCTCGGCTTCTTCATGGGAGACGTCAACAGTGGGCTGACCATGATCGCGCGCAAGGGCGGGCCCGTTCCCGACCTGCCGCCGACGATCACGCATCGCTCGTTCTTCTTTCCGTCCGTCAACTCCTCGGGACTCTTGACCGTCGGCCTGATCCTCGGCGGCGCGACCAACAGCGCCAACGACACCGGGATCTATCTCCGCCGCCCCGGCGCAGCCGACTTCGAGACCTTCATCCGCGAGAGCGCCCCGACGCCCGACGTGCCCGCTCAAACGTTCGGCCAGGCGACCCTGACACGGTTGAACGAACACGACGACATCCTGGCGATTACCGGCCTGGCCGGCGCCGGGATCGGCACCGGAAACGATTCGGCCATCTGGTCCGGTTCAACGAACCTCGGCCTGCTGGCACGGGTCGCCCAAACCGGCAACCCGGCGCCCGGCCTGGACTTCGGCATCCAATACGCGAGCTTTTCAGCTCAGGCCTTCACCGAGAACAACACGGGCGCCTACGCCTTCCGCTCCACGCTTTCGAGCGTCATCGCCGGCCAGGTCACCACCGCCAACGACAACGCGATCTACGTCGGCCGGCGCGGCAAGGAACCGACGCTCTTGGTCCGAGAGGGCGACCCCGCGCCCATCCCCGGCGCCACCAACGTCAACTACTCCGGCACGCTGGGCCTCGCGCTGGGCGGCAACGGCCTGGTCGTCTTCTCATCGGACCTCTCGAACCGCAGCTTCCTGAACAACTCCGGCATCTTCGCCGGCACGACGCCCACCAACGTCGCCGCCATCGCGCTCGAAAGCCAGCGCGCCCCCGGCACGCCCGCGGGCTCGACGTTCTACAACGACCTCTCCAGCTCCTCCGCCTTTTCCGGTATCTCCGTCAACGACAAGGGACAAATCGTCTTCCTCGCCACCGTGAAGTATCCCGGCCAATCCACCGGCACGACCAACAAGGGCCTGTTCGTCTACGACCCGGTCCAGGGCATCATCTGCCTGGGCCGCACCGGCGGCACGATCGACGTCAACGGCCAGGCGAAAACGATCAAGGACCTCCTGATCGGCCAGACCGGCAACGGCGAGGACGGCCAGGGCTCGCCCTTCAACAACAACGGCACGATCGTCTTCCAGGCGTCCGGCGCAGACTTCACCGGCATCTTCACCACGCGCGTGCCGCTGATCGGCGACGTCAATCTCGATGGAAAGGTCTCCTTCGCCGACTTCCAGACGCTTGAGCTGGGCTTCGGTTTGACCGACGCCGACCGCGCCATCGGCGACCTCAACGGCGACCAACTCGTGGACATCGCCGACTTCAAGCTCCTCTACAACCACTACGGCGACTCGATCGACGGCTCCGCCGCCGTTTCACCCATCGAAATGCAAGCCCTGAACACCTTCGCCGCCAGCGTGCCCGAACCCGCCGGTCTGACCCTCCTCCTGGCGACCTGCGCCACCCTGCGCCGCCGCCGCACATAGCCCGCGACTCGTGGCGGGTGTTATGATGTACCAACCCTTCCAACCCCGGAGCACTCCAGCATGGCCGCCACAAGCTTCTCGATCTTCAGCCTCCTTTTCGCCTTGCTTTCCGGCGGCGCGACCGACCTCCTGGACCTCGTGCCCAGCGACGGCTACTGGAAGGCCAAGAACGTCGTCGCCGTCACGGTCGACCAGCTCGTCACCGAGATCACCCCGCAGGCCGGCGCCAACATCGCCGACCTGATTAAGGCCCTGGGCAGCGGCAACCCCGCCGAGCGCGACGGCGCCGCGAGCAAGATCCGCGCCATGGGCCCGGCGGCGGTCCCCGCGCTCGAAAAGGCCGCGGACGATCCCGACCCCGAAGTGGCCAATCGTGTCCGCGGATTGTCCGAGCAGATCAAGCTCAACTCGAAGGCCGCTGGCGTGCGCAAGCTCATGGCCATCCGCACGCTCGGCGAGATGAAGAAGCCCGAGGCGCTCCCCGCGCTGCGCGCGCTCGTGAACTCCAAAGAGATGTTCGTCGCCGACTACGCCACCCGCGCCATCGCGCAGATCGAGGGCAAGCCCTTGCCAGCGCGCGGCGCACCCGCCGCCCAGCTCAAGGCCGACCTCACGCTGCTCCCGGCCAAATGCGGCGTCGTCGGCCAGTTCTCCTTCGCGTCCACTAAGCCCATATCCATCGAACAGGTGGCAAAACAGGTCCCGGTCATGCCCGGCGAGGACCGCCGGCAGTCGCTTGAAATGCTCACCGGTCACGTCATCGCCATCGCGGATCAGATCGGCAATGTTCGGATCGAGGGCGTGACGTTCGGCGTCGCCGACGACGTGGGGCCCAACGGCGGCTTCGCCGCCGTCATCGTCCGCGGACAGTGGGACGCGC
>DATBFY010000128.1:0-1758 GCA_036558265.1 Tepidisphaeraceae bacterium
AAGACCACACATCTTTGGCGACGTACGCGAGCGCCCCAACGAGCGCCAGCCCCACAACCGAAAATGCCACCAAAACCCGATTCATCATCGATCCAACTCTTCTTCGCGTCGTCCTTCGCGCTCTTCGCGCCTTGTATGTTCAAACCATCAGAGATTTGTTCTACTGCCTCCCGCCGTGTCCGCAAGGCGAGGAGCGCAGCGACGAGCCGTGCGGACACGGCGGGAGGCCCACGGCCGATCGCGCCCCGGCCACGAACGGCCGTCGCGAAGCGAGGTCCAGGCCTCCCCCGTGTCGCTCCTCCCGAACGGTCGACTGAGCCGCCCACGTCCCCGCCACGTCGCCGGCGGCGTGCGGCGCGCTCGCATTCGCAAGACAGGGACGCCCGCATGGACGCGAACAACACCCCACTTTCGGACCAGGACCCGCAGCAGACTCTCGCACCCGCCGCCGCCGCACCCGCCGCCGCACCCGCCGCCGCCGTGTACGTCGGCATCGACGTCTCCAAGGACACGCTGGACCTGGCCCGCTCGGGCTCCCCGGAGGTCACGACCTTCCCCAACGACGCCGGCGGCATCGCCGCCGTCGTCGAGCTGCTCAAGCCCATGGGCCCCGCCCTGGCCGTGGTCGTCGTCGAGTCCACCGGCGGCCTGGAACGCCCGCTCCTGGGCGCCCTGCTCGACGCCGACTTGCCCGCCGCCCTGGTCCACCCCGGCCGCGTCCGCGCGTTCGCCAAGGGCGTGGGCGTGCTGGCCAAGACCGACCGGATCGACGCCGCCCTGCTCGTGCGCTTCGCCCAACAGGCCTCCCCGCGCCTGGCCCAGCGGAGGACCCGCAACCAGGCCGACCTCCAGGCCCTGGTCGTCTGCCGCCGGCAACTGTCCACCACCCGCGTGCAGCAGGCCAACCGCCTGGCCGCGACCGCCGCCAAGCCCGCCCGCAAGGCCATCGAGAAGGTGATCGCCGCGCTGGACAAGCAGGTCGAGTCGCTGGACAAACAGATCCGCGCCCTGATCGACGCCGACGACGACTTCAAGCACCTCGACGGACTGCTTCAATCCGTCCCCGGCGTGGGCCCCACCCTGTCGGCGACCCTGGCCGCCGAGGTGCCCGAGCTGGGCACGGCCGACGGGGCCAAGGTCTGCGCCCTGGTGGGCGTCGCCCCGTTCAACCGCGACTCGGGCAAGACCACCGGCAAACGCTCGATCCGCGGCGGACGCGCCGCCGTGCGTTGCGTCCTGTACATGGCCACCATCTCGGCCATGACCTGCAACCCGGTGATCAACGCGTTCGCCGGGCGCCTCAGGGCCGCCGGCAAGGCGGGCAAGGTCGCCATCGTCGCCTGTATGCGAAAGCTCCTGACGCTCCTCAACGCCATGGCCCGCGACGGCCTGACCTGGGACCGGCTGGAAGTCGTCAAGAAACTGGCCGCGAGCACTTGATTTTCAACACGGTCGCTTCGCGGCCATCGCGGTTGCCTTTGTCTTTGTCCGACCTCGACGTTCGACGTTCGATGTTCGATGTTGCTGTTGTGCTTTGACCACTGCCCCTTGGCATCCCCCGCCCGCTCCGCATATAAACACGCCGTTTCCGCACCGGTAAATGTATCGTTCCCCCGGCGCAGCACGTCCGGCCGAACATCACGAGACACACACACCATCACACGAGGAGAAACGCAATGTCATCGCAACAACCAGCGAGCCAGGGTAGTAGGGCTAAGCCGACCGGCACCTCCCGCCGCTCGATGATCAAGAACAGCG
>DATBFY010000129.1:0-2642 GCA_036558265.1 Tepidisphaeraceae bacterium
GTACCGCGCCAGCAAGCTGAAGTACCACCTGTACAAGCAGACGCTGGCCGAGGTGTTCGACTTCGTCAAGGCGTACAACAAGCAGCACGGCCGGGACGTCAAGTGCTACGTGCCGACGCACTCGATGATCAACTACGCGAGCTGGGGGATCGTGAGCCCGGAGTCGTCGCTGCTCGGCGTCGGGGCCGACGGGTTCATCGCACAGGTCTGGACGGGCACCGCCCGCACGCCGAACTGGTACGACGGCGAGGAGGGGCAGCGCACGTTCGAGACCGCGTTCCTCGAGTACGGCGCGATGCAGAACATCGTCCGCGCCAGCGGGAAGCGGGTCTGGTACCTCAACGACCCGATCGAGGACAACCCGCGCCACTCGTGGTACGACTACCGGACGAACTGGGAGAGCACGCTGGTCGCGTCGCTGCTCCAGCCGGAGGTGTGGCGCTACGAGGTGATGCCGTGGCCGCACCGGATCTTCCGCGGGCGGTACCCGTCGACGCAGCCGGGCCGCGGGAACGCGGGGAGGGGCGCCCCGCGGGTGCCGATCCCCGACGCGTACGAGACGGAACTGGCGCAGGTGATCAGCGCGATGGGGGACATGCGCCAGCCGGCGGACCAGGTGAAATGGGAACGGGCCGGGACGCGCGGGACCGGCGTGCTGGTCAGCGACACGATGATGTTCGAGCGCTGGGGCCCGGACCATTCCGACGCGGACCTCTCCCACTTCTACGGCCAGGCGCTCCCGCTGCTCATGCGTGGCGTCCCGGTCGAACCCGTCCAAATTGAGACGGCGGCGCTGGACCGCTACCGGACGCTCCTGCTCAGCTACGAGGGCCAGAAGCCGCCGACGGCGGCGTTCCACGACCGCCTGGCCGCCTGGGTCAAGGCAGGCGGGGCACTGGTCGTGATCGACGACGACCGCGACCCGTTCAACAAGGTCCGCGAGTGGTGGAACACCGGCGACCTGCACTACGCGACGCCGCGCCACGACCTGTTCGCCAGGCTCGGCCTGCCGCCCGACGCGGAAGGGAAGCGGACCGTCGGGGGCGGGACCGTCGTGTACGCGAAGAAATCCCCATCGCAGCTCAGCCACACCCCCAGCGGCGCCGACACCGTGCGCGACGCGGTAAAGACCGCCTTGGCGGCCACCGGCCAGGCGTGGACGGAATCGCCGGCGTTGGTTTTGCGTCGCGGCCCGTACGTCATCGCCGCCGGGCTGTCGAGCTCCGGGCCGGCGGAGTCTCCGAGGCTCACCGGCCGGTTCATCCCGCTGTTCGACGCGTCGCAACCGGTGGTGAGGGTGTTCACCGTCGGCCGCGGCGTGCACGGGCTGCTGGTCGACCTCGACCGTTACCCCAACGACTATGCCGGCGTCGTCGCGGCGGCGTGCCGCGTGCGGAACGAGAAGGTCTCGGCCGATTCGATCACGTTCGACGCCGACGGCCAGTCCGACACCAACGCCGTGGTCAGCGTCGTCCTGCCCGCCGCGCCGAAATCGGTGTCGGTCGCCGGCAAGCGCCTCGACGGCGAGAGCGCCGCGTACCGCGACGGCGTCCTGCGGCTGCGGTTCGCGAGTTCGCCGACGGCGATCCCGATCGTGATTGCCCGCTGAAGCGGGCCTGCTGCCCGCGCGCGCCAGCCGGGCCGCCGTCGCGACGACATCGCGTCTCGGTCGTTGCACGTGCCAGGCGCTATCGATCCGTCGTTCCATTGACAACGCCCGCTCCGACGAAGGACAATGCGTGCGGAATCCGCCGGACGCGGCGATCGGCCTCGAGGGCTTCAGCGGCGAGTCATCTCTAATCAGTCTTCAATTGTTGAAAATCGGCACTGGCCCGCCACAGGTCGGGCTGGCGACCAAGAGTGAGGTCAATCATGTCCGGCGACGAGGCGGTGACGCGCTGGCTCCGGCAACTTGAGGCCGGCGACCAGGACGCCGCGCGTCTTCTATGGCAGCGGTACTATCGCGAGCTGGTCGAGCTGGCCCGCGCGCGTCTCGGTCAGACCCCCCGGCGGATTGCGGACGAGGAGGATGTTGCGCTGAGCGTCTTACGTTGTCTGTGCGAGGGCGCTGCGCAAGGCCAGTTCGCCGCCGTGGTCAATCGTCGAGAGCTCTGGCAACTGCTCGCCACCATCACCATCCGCAAGGTGATCAACCAGCAACGCCTGCTCAAGAAGCAGAAGCGTGGCGGCGGCCGGGTCCGTGGCGATTCCGTGCTTGAGGCAACCGACGGCGATGGTTGGGGCGCGGGGTTCGACGAGATCCTGGGCGATGCCGCGACGCCGGAAGTACTGGCGATCGCGGTGGAAGAATATCAGCGCTTGATGCGCGCGCTCGACGACGACCGCCTGCGCACCATTGCCCAGCGCAAGCTCGAAGGCCATCGGAATGAAGACATTGCCGACGAGTTGGGCCTGGCCTGCCGCAGCATCGAGCGCAAGCTCCAGCGAATCCGGCAAATCTGGGAGGGCGAACTGGGTCAATGACGCGGCATCTGGTCACGCCGCGTTCCGTCTGTGAATGAGTGCGGTCAACCGCGGTAGGAACCATCCAGCCGTGCGCCGCGATGATCGATCCATCGACACGGATGGCCGGCGATTTAAGCGGGAGGGGCGGAAAAGGCGGGAGATTCAGCAAATGCGCC
>DATBFY010000130.1:0-2733 GCA_036558265.1 Tepidisphaeraceae bacterium
GCCGCGATCCTTGACGGGCTGCTCTACGCCAGCGGCGACGCGTGCATCGGCATCAATCCCGCGACGGACAACCTCGCGAACACCGTTGCGCTGCTGCACCTGGTGCGCGATTTGATCGACCAGTACCAGATCCCGACTCAGGCGTGCGTCCTCTCCCACGTCACCACGACCCTGCGCGCGATCGAGCAGGGGGCGCCGGTGGACCTGGTCTTCCAGTCCATCGCCGGCACCGAGGCGGCGAACAAATCGTTCGGCATTGACCTCGCGCAGCTGAAGGAAGCCCACACCGCCGCGCGACAACTCCACTGCGGGCGAGCGACTTCAGCGGCTAGCGATTCCCCGAACGTCATGTACTTCGAAACCGGCCAGGGCAGCGCGCTCTCCGCCGATGCCCACCACGGGGTCGATCAGCAGACGCTCGAGGCCCGCGCGTACGCCGTCGCCCGGGCGTTCGCGCCGCTCCTCGTGAACACCGTCGTTGGCTTCATCGGGCCGGAGTATCTTTATGATGGCAAGCAGATCTGCCGCGCGGCGCTTGAGGATCACTTCTGCGGCAAGCTCCTGGGGCTGCCGATGGGGTGCGACGTCTGTTACACCAACCACGCCGAGGCCGACCAGGACGACATGGACACGATCCTGACCTGCCTGGGCGCGGCCGGCGTCAACTACATCATGGGCGTCCCCGGCGCGGATGACGTGATGCTCAATTACCAGAGTACGAGTCACCACGACGCCCATTACCTGCGGCAGCTCCTGGGCAAGCGCCCGGCGCCGGAGTTCGAAGAGTGGCTGGGGCGGATGAGCGTCATGAGTGACGGTCGCTGGTTGAACGTCATCGATGGCAACCACCGGTTGATCGAGTCCTTAGATGGGGGAGACGACGGGAGATGATCGCCCCGGATCCCTGGCAACGACTTTGTTCCTTGACGCCGGCCCGGATCGCGCTTGGCCGTGCTGGGGGATCGGTTCCGACCCGGGAGCTGCTCGACTTCCAACTTGCCCACGCCCTGGCGCGGGACGCCGTTCATCAACCATTCGATCCCCAGCAACTCGCCCGTGACCTCGCCCCGCTTGACCACCCGCTCCTGCAGTTTCAGACCGCCGCGCGCGACCGTCAGACGTTCCTGCTTCGCCCCGACCTTGGCCGCCGGCTGGTCGAGCCGCTGCCGCATGGACTTCCGTCGGGATTTGATGTCGCGATCATGCTGTCTGATGGCCTGAGTGCGCTGGCGGCTCACCGCCAGGGCCCGCCGGTGATGTTCGAGCTACTGCCACGACTCAAATCGTCCGGATTTCGCGTGGCCCCGATCGGTATCATCCCGTTTGCTCGGGTTGCGCTTCAGGATCAGGTCGGCGCGCTACTGAACGCCAGGCTATCACTCATCCTCCTGGGCGAGCGCCCGGGCCTCGGGTCGCCCGATTCGCTCGGGGCGTACCTGGTTTACGACCCTCGGCCGGGGCGGACCGACGCCGACCGCAACTGCGTCTCCAACATCCGTCCGCAGGGCCTGCCGCCCGCCGCCGCGGCCGATCTGCTGCACTACCTGATCGTCCAGTCGCTCCGCCGCCGGCTTTCCGGCGTCCAGCTCAAGGATGACCGCCCGCCCAATGCCCTGCCGTAGCGACATTTTTTCTTTGTATTGTCACTTACACATCCCTATATTTCCGATCGATTCAACTTGGGGAGTTCCGATATGCGCCTCCGGCAATTGGGGACGTGCCTCATCACGCTGTTGATCCTCTGCCGCGCGCTGCACGCCGCCGACACGAAGGCGGACGCCCCGTTCGGCGTGCCCTCGGATGACGCGATCGCCAAGGCGACGAAGCTGGTCAGGCAGACCTTCGCGACCGAGTACGCCGCGGCCACCAATCTGACGCAGCGTGCCGCATTGGCGCGGCGACTCCTGAAGGAAGCGCTGGATACGAAGGACGACGTGCCCGCGCGCTACGTGCTGCTGTGCGAATGCCGCGACCTGGCCGCGACGAGCGCCGACGCGCCAACCGCGTGCCGCGCGATCGACCAACTTGTCAAAACGTACGGCGTCGCGCCGGGCGAGATGACGCTGTCGGCCCTCTCGACCGCGGCCCGGGTGGCGTTGACCGCGCCCGGGCAGGAATCCCTTGCCCGGTGCGCCCTCCTGGCCACCGACGCCGCGCTGCAGCGCGACGACTACGACCTGGCCGCGCGCCTGGCGACGCTCGCGGAGGCCACGGCGACCAAGAGCAAGAAGATCGTCCTCCTTACCGACGCACAGGAGAAGGTGAAGGAGGTCAACTGGGCCGCCCAGGAGTATGCGCAGGCGAAAAGCGCCCTCGAAGCGCTCAACACGAAACCAGACGATCCGAGGGCGCGCGCCGCCGCCGGGCGATTCAAGTGCCTGGTGAAGAACGATTGGGAGCATGGCCTGCCGCTGCTGCTGGAGTGCGCCGATGCGCGGTTCAAGCTACTGGCGGAGCATGACCAGGCCGCCCAGACCGCCGGCGCCACCGTCCAGGCCCGGATCGCCGACCAATGGTGGGAACTGGGCGAAGGGTATCTCGGTCGCGCCCGCATCGCCTGTCGCACGCGCGCCGCCCATTGGTACAAGCTCGCCGCCCCAAAGCTCAGCGGGATCCAGCGGACGTTGGCGGAAAAGCGCCTCGACGAGATCGACCTGGCGCGCCTGCGCGAGATGAACCTGGCGCCGGGGCTCTCGGCCGAAGTCTTCGAGGGCCAGCAGTTCGGCAAGTCGA
>DATBFY010000131.1:0-3920 GCA_036558265.1 Tepidisphaeraceae bacterium
GTTGTTCAGGCGGCCGGCGGATATCACGGTGGCGACGTTTATTGGGACGCCCGCGATGAACATCATCCCGGCGACGGTGGACACGACACCGGGGGGCATGGCCATCGGCGTGCTGGGGCGGCGCTTCCCGGTGGCGGTACGCCACCATGCCGCTCTGCGGGGACTAAAGCAGGTGGAGGTGGGAATCCGCCCGCAGGTATTGCGGTTGGTCGCGCCGGGAGCGAACCGGATTACGGGGCGCGTGTTTCTGCGGGAGCCGCTCGGCCTCGAGGATGAGGTGCTTGTGGAGACAGAGGACGGGACACGGGTGAAGGTGGTGACGCCAGCAGGCCAGGAGTTCTTGGAAGGGGAGTTGGCCGGCCTGGACCTTGAGCCCCGGGATCTTCATCTGTTTCAGGCAGACACCAGAAGGATTCTATGTTTCGGTGTTGATTGAGATCAGGGCAAGACTCGCAGAATTGAGGCACGGATTCGAAACCGGTTGGGATCACCAGATCACGGATACGCGTTTGAGGCCGCTCGGCACGCGACCGCAAACACGCGGCCATCGTTTCTGTTGTCGCCTCACCCATAGCTCTTAGGGCATTGGCGCCGTAGAATCGCCACGGCTGCTTGGCGCTGCCGGCCGGATCTTGGCCTCGATCCGCGTATGGGCGAGCACGGGGCGGGTCTTGCCGCCCTTCACGGGCACAGTCCGCGAACTGCTGCACCGATCGAGGTGCGAATCGGTAGGGTGGCGAGCGGCCCCCACCGCATGCCCGTATGCCAAAACTAAATAGGCAGACCGTTAAATCGCGCGGCAGCTGCTGCTGGCGAGGGCCTTGACCAGCACGTCCACGATGGCCGATCCGTCGGACGCACGGCCCGAGATGTGGCGGAGGATCGACACTGACCTCGAGGTGGCCGCATTTGACCAGCCAAGTGCACGGACCTAAGAGAGTACAAGTAGGGACACTAGCCCTCAAAGGCCGAGGGCAAGTATATCGCCGCCCGAGGTGACACCGCAGACCGCGGAACAACTCCCTAGTCTCTTGCCGCTGAAGAAATCCACATTACCGGGAGTCCCGCTGCTTGAGTCCGTTACACCTCACAGGGTAGAGTCGGCTTGTGCGCCTCCACGATCGAGTAGCCCTCGTTACCGGCGGTGGGAGTGGGTTCGGTCGTGCCATCGCTCTTCGCTTCGCTAGCGAGGGCGCACGCGTCGCGGTAAGCGGCCGCCGGCGGGAGCCGCTCGACATAAGCGTCGCTACGATCCGGGCCGCGGGCGGCGAGGCGCTAGCCATTGTCGGCGATGCGACCAGCGAAACAGATGTCGCCGCTATGGTGCGCTCCACAGTGGAGAACTTTGGCAACCTCGATATTTTGGTCAACAACGCTGGTGCGATTTTCGGGCGAGTGACGGCCGAGGAATGCACGCCGGGCGAGTTCCAACAGACTCTCGAGGCCAATCTCTTCAGCGTCTTTCTATGCTCTCGGGCGGCCCTTCCGGAGCTCCGTCGGCGCCGCGGGACCATCATCAACATCGCGTCCATGAGCGGCCTGAAGGCACAGCGGCATCATATGCCATACAGTGTGGCCAAGGCTGCCGTCGTGCACCTGACGAAGTGCATGGCCTTGGATCATTCGAACGAGGGAATTCGCGTCAACTGCATTTGTCCCGCCTATATCGAGACGGACCTCAACCGTGATCATCTAGCTCATCTGCAAAGGACCGGAGACATCCTCGAACTCGAGAAGGCCCATCCGCTCGGCCTTAGGGGGAGGCCGGAGGACGTCGCGGCGGCGGCGATCTACCTTGCCTCGAACGACGCGCACTGGAACACGGGCTGCTGCCTGCCTGTCGATGGCGGCGTCAGCGCCACGATTTGAATCCAGGTCTCGCTGGTGGGCTTCGTGCCGTTGGTCGATTGACACGGTAAGAGCTCACGCCACGCCCGCCAAGGATTGTTGCGCCGACACTGCTCTTTGAGTCCGCTTTCGTTTGCATCTTGCCCACGTGGGCTTCCGCTCCCGACGCAAGATTGGGAGGATCGCCGCGAGGAGCAGGTCGCGACTCTACGAAGCGACCAGCACCCGAAGCAGTGACGTCTTCCCCGATTCTAGTGTGGTCCAGGTGGTGGGATCCGGGCAGTGTCCAGACTAAGGGGGGAAGGCGCTCGAGCTCAGTGCGGAAAGGTTGCGCGCAGGAATCTGTGAGGGCGGGGTCCATGGTAGTCGGGGCGCTATGCCTCGACGATGCCCCGGCCTTCCGCGACTCAGAAGGCAGTGTTCGTCGAGGCACTCATCCCAGAGGTGCCCGTTTGAAGTTGTCCGAGTGTAGATACTCCGGTTCGGCCGCTGCGGACCGACACTGCTCGCCATCTCTACTGAAGCAGCACCTCGGAACTCATGAAAGAGCGGAAGGTCACATTGTCATCGCCGCCGCAGCTTTGGCAGTACCGCCGCACCCACGGCCCGGACCGTGTCCTCTTCGGGGAAGCGCAACGCCAGCTGACTGATTCCCCAGGAGGCAAACCGGGCGAGCCCCTCGACGCATTCTTCCGGAGTGCCAGCGATGGCCGAGTCCTGGAGTACGTTGTCCGGGAGAGATGCGGGGTTGACTCGCCACGCCTCCGCCTGCTCGAGAGAGATTCCGAGTTCGCGAAGCGAGTGTTGGTTCATAGCGCGATGCGCGATCGAATCCGCAACAAGGGGTCGGATGAGCTCCCTCGCGGTGCTGGGGTCGTTTGCCACCGCGATATTGCCGTTCAGGACGATGTAGGTAGGATCAGTGCGCCCAGCAGCCGCATGCGCGCGCCGGAACGTGGTGATTGCGTACTCATAAAATTTTCGGTTACCCGCCGGTATGATGATGCCGTGCGCCACCTCGCCACTGATCCGCAGCATCTCCGGACCACCTGACGTCCCCATCAGAACGGGAATCGGAGCCGGCTTGCCAGACATGAAATGTGCGCCACGTGTGGTGAAGACACCTCCAGCGAAATCGGAGCGGCCGTGCTCCAAGAGCTGACGGATGATCAGGGCCGCTTCGCGGCATCGCGGGATCTGCCCCGCAACGTCGAGGCCAATCGGATTGAGCAGCGAGGGAATGGAGCTGCCGATGCCGAGCCAGAACCGACCACCGGTGAGATCGTTGAGCGTGGCCGCGGACGCCGCGATGATGGCAGGGTGACGCGCGGAAGGGTTGATCGTCCCGATGCCAAGTCGAATACGCTTGAGCTGCGGCGCCAAGTGAAGCAGCGTGAGAAACGGGTCAAGGGCCAACGGATGATCGCTCAACCAGACCTGATCGAAGCCAGTCTCGTCAGCGGCACGCGCGACTCGCGCGATGCGCTCGAGCGGCCACAGGATATCGACAACTACCCCGACCTCCATCGGGCTCAAGATGCCTCGACCTCGGGGCGCAACGGCCATGAGCCGGCGGACAAGCGGTCGGCCGAGCAGCCGAGCGCACGGGAGATCTCGTGTCCAGCCGCAACGACGGTGGTGACGAGTTGCGCGAGCTCCGGACCGACGAACCGTCCCTTCATTCCAGTGACGCTGATCGCCGCGACAGGTTCGACGTGGCGATTCCAGAGAACGACCCCGATGCCCGCGATACCGACGACCATGTCGTCGAGGCTGAACGTGTAGCCTGCCGCGCGCGTCGTCTCGATGTCCCGCTCGAGAGCGGAGGGGTCCGTGATGGTATGGGGCGTGTACCGACGCAAGGGCCCGGCGCACAGATCGCGCACGATTGCGGCCGGGACGGCCGCGAGCAGGGCCCTAGGCGCTGCTCCCGCATGCAGCGGGAACGCCATGCCGACGTCGGTAGGAATCACGCGCACGCCGGGGCGAGCCTCGGCGGTCTCGATGCAGATGGCATCGATGCCGCGAGGGACGAGGAGATAGACCGTCTCGCCCAGTTCCTGGACGAGCCG
>DATBFY010000132.1:0-4137 GCA_036558265.1 Tepidisphaeraceae bacterium
CGAGCATCACGAGGTCACGGTCGGCTTCGACGATTTCGTCCGCGAGTTCGCACGACTTTGCTGGGTCTACGACGAACCGGTCAGCGAACCGGCGGCGATCCCGACTTATCTCCTCTGCAAGTTCGCCCGGCAGCACGTGACCGTGATGCTCACCGGCGAGGGCGGGGATGAACTCTTTGGCGGGTATCCCAAGTGCGCGGTGGATCAATTCGGCCGGTACCTCAATTGGCTTCCCGCCGGCGTGCGCCGCGCGACACTTCGCGGCGCGGCGTCGCTCCTTCCCTTCGGCAAGCGCCGGGCGCGGATCGCGCTGGAAAATCTGGCGATCGCCGACGAAGCGCAGCGCCTCGCGTCGTGGTTCAGCGGGTTCGATGACGTCGGCCTGGCGCAAATTGCCCAGCCCGCCCTGCTCAACGGCAGCGGCGCCGCAGCGCGATTGCGCGAGGATCTGGCGCGTTGCGACAGCCGCCGTCCGCTCGATCGCATGCTCTACGCCGACCTGCACACGTGGCTGGTCGATGACCTCCTGATCAAAGGCGACCGGATGAGCATGGCCAGCAGCGTCGAGGCCCGGGTGCCGTTCCTGGATCACCCGCTGGTCGAGTATGCCGCCACGTTGCCGCCGGCGTTCAAGGCCAGCGGGATGCGGACGAAGATCCTGCTCAAGAAACTTGCCGAGCGGTACATCCCGCGCCAGACGATCTACCGGCGGAAGGTCGGCTTCACCGTCCCGCTGACGCCCTGGTTCAAAGGCCCGCTGCGCGGCTTCGTGCGCGACGTAATCCTCGGCGAGCGCGCGATGTCGCGCGGTTACTTCAAGCCCGAGGCCGTGACGCGCCTGGTGGACGACCACTTGAGCGCGCGCGTCGATCGCGGCCGATCGCTCTGGACCCTGCTCTCGCTGGAAATCTGGCACCGGTTGTTCGTGGATGACGACGGCACGGAACAGGCCGCCGATCGGCTCGGGGAAGGCTTGGCGAGCGCAAAATAAAAGGGCGTGAGTTGTGGTAGGCGAGGGGGGGACACCTAGCCACGGGGGTCTCACGCCCGAGCCGTCGATAATAGTGATCCCACCCCCCTCGTCAAGGCTAATTCGCGTGCCGAACGAATCGAAAAAATGCGCTAAGCCGCGCTCGCCTTGGGCCTTGGCGGCGTCTTGTCGCCAACTGGTATGCCTGCCGCCTCAATGATCGTCAATTCGGGACGCTTGGTCAGGCAAACGGTCTCGGGCGCGAGCGTTTTGCCGTCGGCGGCCAAGGGGCGCACCACAGGCCGGTAGGGGGATTCGGGATCGATCGCCATCACGACGGCGACCCGGCCGTCGGAGAGCGTCACCTTGCCGCCCGGCGGGAATGGCGGCACCACCCGGGGCAACGCGGCGAGCACTTCCGGGTCGAGCCAGTCGGCGTAGCGCTGGCGCATCAGGTGCAGGATCTCCAGGTTGCTCCGCCGCGGCCCCTTGCCGTCGGGCGGCGTCGCGAGGCGCTCGTAGAGGTCGGCGGCGAAGAGGATCCGCGCGTAGACGTGGATCTCCTGCTCCTCCTGCGGGTCGATGGGTTGGCCCTGAGCGTCGCTGGTCGGGAAGCCGCTGCCGTCGAAGTGCTGATGATGATTGAGGACGGCCGCGGCGGCGGTCGGTTTGACGTCGTCGCGCACCAGCTCGTAGCCGTGCCAGGCGTGGGCCTGCCAGTCGGCGCGAGCGCGGTCGTTGTCGTGCGGGCTCAGTTCGTGCTTCGGCTGGAGCTCGGGCGCGAGCCTGGTCTTGCCCAGGTCGTGGAGCATGCCGGCGACGCCCAGGTTCACCACCTCGCGGGCGTGCGCGGTCTTGAGCCGGTGCCGCTGCCTGATCAGGTAGCGCTCCATGCGGATGCCCATCACCATGGCCAGGTGGCCGACCGCCATCGCGTGGGCCACCCCCGAGCCGCCCAGGCCGGTGGAGAGCTGGTCCAGGTAGATCGGGTTGCGGCCATTGGTCAGCAGGGTGGTGACGAACTCGCGGGTCGCCAGGTGATAGTCCCAGTAGTCGATCGAGGGGCTGGCGTCGCGCTGGACATCGCTGATCGTCGACTTCATGCGATTGTAGAGTTCCTGGCGCTCGGGGCTGAGGTTGGGCGCCAGGTGCTTGTCGAGGTCTTCGAGGCCGGGGTAATCGACGTAGATCTGGTCGATTCCCAGGTCGCGCAGGCGGTCGATGACGGAGCGTTCGAGGACGTAATTGCGGCGCAGGAGTTCCTGGGTGGGGTTATCCGGGTGGGTGACGGCGACGGCGAGCCGCATACCCGGTTCGGCTTGTTCGAGCGGTACGATCAGCACAATACGATGCTCCCAAATGAGAGATCGTATTTCGAATGGGGTGAGTCAAATTACCTATTGTTTGCTGACAAACGGTCCTCGACGACGCGGCGCATGAGGTCGAGCGGGGGGTTTTTACCGGTCCACGCCTGGAACTGCCCGGCGGCCTGGCGGACGAACATCTCGACGCCGCCGATCGTCTTCGCGACGGCGGCTTGCGCGGTTTGCAGAAACTTGGTTTTGATGGGGTTGTAAATCGTGTCGAAGACGAGGGTGTCGGGGGTGAATTTCACGTCCTGGCCGTCGATGGGAGAGGCGTTGACGTTGGGGTGCATGCCGACAGAGGTCGTGTTGATGAAGATCTGGCAGCAGGAGTCGCAGAGTTTTTCCATCCGGGCGGCGACGACCTTGCCGGTCTTCCCATTGAACTCAGAGGCCAGTGACTCGGCGCGCTCGTGGGTGCGGTTGTAGACGACGACGGTCGCGCCGCAGTGGGCGAGGGCGGCGACGGCCGTGCGGCCGGTGCCGCCGGCGCCGATCACGGCGACGCGATAATTCTTCAGGTCGTCGCGGGTGATGTTGAGGGTGCTGGTGATGCTGTCGAGGATGGCGCTGTAATCCGTCGAGAAGCCGCGAAGCCGCAAGCGGCCCTCACCCCCGCCCTCTCCCGGAGTACCGGGCGAGGGAGTGGCACCCGCGCGGTCGATCACGATCGTGTTCAGCGCGCCGATGGACTCGGCCAGCGGATCAACCTGCGCGCCCTTTTCCTTGAGGTAACGCAGGGCGTTTTCCTTGTGGGGGATGGTGATGGAGAGGCCCGAGAGGTGCAGCGGTTTGAAGGCGAGGAAGGTTTCCATGAAGGCTTTGAAGGATTCGTAGCCCTCGTTGACGAGCAGGGGGACGTAGACGCCGTCGTGACCGACGTGGTCGAACGCCGCGTTATGAATGGCGGGGGACATCGAGTGCATGATGGGGGAGCCGACGACGCCGTAGACGCGCGTTTGGGCGTTCAGCGCGTCCCAGCGGTAGAGGCGCTTCATGTCGGTGATGCTGACCTGGCCGGGGGCGGTTTCGGCGCCCTTTGTGAGCGAGGCGAAGGTGAGGAAGCCGCCGAATTTTTTGGCGAGGATGCGGCTGATGATCCCGGCCTCGCCCATGCACAGGGCGATGGTGGGCCGGTGGCGCTGGAGGAGGATCTCGAAGGCCTCGAGGTTGTCGCGGAGGGTGCGGGCGGTCCAGACGAGCTTGTTGACGTCGGCCGCGGGCAAGGCGTTCATCTCGGCGAGGATGTTGTAGAGGCGGTCGGGGCGGCCCTTGAAGTCGTGGGCGGAGAGGATCAGGCGGGGGCCGGCTTCGAGCTGAGCGCCGGCGGTCTCGTACGTTGCGAGTTCGAGATCAACGAAGGCCGGCTGGGCGGGGCGGGCGGCGTTGAGGGCGGCGATGCGCTCGGCGTCGGGGCGATCGACCTGCCCGCCCTCATCGGCGCTGCGGCAGGTGACGATACAGGGAAGCGGCGACTGGCTGATGAGGGCCGGGAGCCGCGCGGGATCGACGAACTGGTCGATGCGATATTCGACCAGCTCCGCGCCGGCCTCGGCGGCGAGGACGGCGTCACGCCTGGCTTGATCGAGCGAGGAGACGAAGATGGGGACGCAGAGGTAGGTCATGGCCGGAGAAGGCAAAAGGCAAAGGGCAAAAGTCAGGAGGAGGATAGCGTGCCGGGGGGCGTTTGGCGCGGGTCGGGCGTGGCTTGGGGGTCTGACGTGGCGGAAGCGGCGGATTGGGGTGGGATGGGGCGGCGGCGGGCCTGGCGGGCGGCGTCGTCTTCGGCTTCGGCGGAGGTGG
>DATBFY010000133.1:0-12118 GCA_036558265.1 Tepidisphaeraceae bacterium
CGTTGACCGTCGGGCCCGGCGGTCAGGCGTTCTTCGCCCTGCAGGACGCGGCGAACGGGAACGAACTGTGGCGCACCGACGGGACGTCCGGCGGCACACGCCTCTTCAAAGACTTGAATCCCGGCACGGCCTCGTCCAGCCCGACGCCGCTCACCGTTCTCGGTGATCGCTTCCTGTTCACCGCCAACAACGGCGTGCGGCGGGAGCTGTGGGCCACGGACGGCACGGATGCGAACACCGTGATCATCCCCGCGTTCCCGACGAACGTTCAGGGGTTCTCGTCAACCGGCGCGTCCCTGGTCACGAGCGACGGCCGCGTCTTCTTCTCCGCGGGGTCGAACGCCGGCGTGGAACTGTGGACGACCGACGGCACGGCGGCCGGCACCTATCTGGTGAAGGACATCGCGCCGGGCGTCTCGTCCTCATCCCCGACCGCGTTCGCGGAGTTGGACGGCAAGGTCTACTTCGCGGCCAACGACTGGACACACGGTCAGGAGCTATGGGTCACCGACGGGACGGTGGCCGGCACGAACCTCGCCGTCGACCTCGTGCCCGGCTCGGTCGGGGCGAAGATTGGGGGGATCGTCGCGATGGGCGGGCAGCTGTACGTCGCCGGCGCCAAGCTCTACGCGACTGACGGCACGCCGGCAGGTACGGTGGAACTGGCGAGCGGATTGCCCACCGACCAGCCGGACAACATCGCCGGCCTGTCGGTCGTTGGCGACCAGGTCTTCTTCGTGGCCGCCGAGAGCCCCGGGGCGGGCCAAGAACTATGGGCCAGCGGCGGCACCCCCGCGACGACCCGCCGCGTCGCCGACGTGTTCCCCGGCCCCGGCAACTCCTATCCCCGCGTGGTCGGCACGCTCGACGACAAGGTGCTCTTCGCGGCCGACGACGTAACCCACGGCACCGAGCCATGGGTGTCCGACGGGACCGCCGCCGGCACGCAGATGCTGCGCGACACGGCGCCGGCGACCGCGACGCTTCGAGTTGACCGCGCGTTCGCGGCCGGCGACGCGTTGTACGTCTTCGGTCGCGTCGGCACGAAGGGAACGTACGTCGCCTTGGCGACCGACGGGACCAGGCCGGGCACGCGACTCCTCGCGGGCGGCGCCGACGCAACATATGCCGTGCACGGCGACGGTAATCGCATTTTCTTCGGCGGCTTCGGCGGCGTATGGACCAGCGAAGGCACGCCGCAGTCAACGGTGCGGCTGACCGCGGATATCGTCCCCGACCCGTTCACCACCGGCTCCTACCGTCACGTCGCGTTTGCAAGTGGTAACTTCTATTACCTGAAGCGGGTCGATTCGCGGACGGCCGAACTGTGGAAGACCGACGGGACGCCCGGCGGGACTTCGAGTGTCCTGCACCTCACCGGCAACGTTTCAACCGGCCCCCTCGGCTACCTGCAGCCGGTCGGCCAGCGGGTCTTCTTCTACGCGTACGACGAGGCGAACTACGGTTTCGAGCCCTGGGTGTCCGACGGCACGCCACAAGGGACGATGATGCTCAAGGACGTCAACCCCGGCCACAACGGCAGCATCATCAACTCGACGACCGCCAACCTCTTCGAGCGCTCCGCTGGCGGCCGCGTCTATTTCATCGCCGACGACGGCACGGTGCACAACGGCCTGTGGGTGACCGACGGCACGCCGGACGGCACGCGATTCGTCAAAGATCTGGTCCCCGGTGCGCAGGCGCTCGACCCGACCCGCGCGTCCTGGGACAGCGTCGGGCAGAGCGTCTTCTTCACGTTCTACGGCAGCCCGAGCGGTGGCATCGGCATCTGGCGCAGCGACGGCACGGCCGCCGGCACGTCCGTGATCATGGACGACGGGCCGGGCAACTGGCAGGACGGGGTGGTCGCTTGGAATGGCGGCGTGTTCTTCGCCGTCGCCAACTCGTCGCAGGTCCTAACGCGCAACACGCTCTACCGGTACGACCTTGCCAGCGGGGCGGTGACGGCGATCCGCACGTTCGTGTCCATGGACGGCTCGCCCGGCGATCCGATCGCGATGCCGGACGGCGTGTACTTCCAGGCCGCAACGCCCGAGGCCGGGATGGAGATGTGGCGGACCGACGGGACGGCGGCTGGCACGTCTATGGTGGTGGACGCCACGCCGGGTACAGGCTCATCCTTCGTGTTCGCCCGCTTTGCTGCCGCCTTCCATGGGGCGGTCTGGTTCCCCTCGGCGGGACACCTCTGGGTCACGCCCGACATCGTCCCGCCGGCCGTCACCGCGGCCACGTTCGATCCGGGGGCCCAGCCTTCGGTGAGGCTGCAGTTCGATCAAGACGTGGGGTCAATCCCTGTCGGCCGGCGACTTTGATTTGGTCAACAGATCGATCAGTACGGCAGTCGCCGCGGCCGCCGCCACCCTGCAGGTCGACTACGATCCGACCACTCTCCTGGCGACCGTGACGGTCACAACTGCGGACGGTCAGCCGCTGGCCGATGGCGATTACCGCTTGACGCTTCGAGCCGGTTCGGTGACCGATGCCGCCGGTAACCCCCTAGCCGCCGATTTCACGTTCGACTTCTTCGTGTTGGCCGGTGATGCCAACCGCGACCGCGCCGTGGACTTCAACGACCTGGTCGTGCTTGCCCAGAACTACAACACCATCGGCAACAAGCTCTGGTCCGACGGCGACTTCACCGGCGACGGCAACGTCGATTTCAATGACCTGGTGATCCTGGCCCAGCGGTACAACACGACACTGCCCGCGCCCGTGACCGCGCCCGTTCCGGCAGCTACTACTGTGAAGCCGAAGGCGGCCAAGCCGGTCTTCTCCGTCACGCCGGTGGCGAAGCCGGCCCCCAAGACTAAGATGACCCCACGGCGACGGTAAGTCCCACCGCGTTTCGTGCGCGCGCGGGCGCGGGACGCCGGACGCGGTCCAGATCGGAGGAACAACGCCGTGCGGATCGTCGGCGCGTTGCTCGGCGTGGCCCTGGTCCTCCTGGTCCTGGCCGACTGCTTCGAGTCGATCCTCCAGCCCCGGCGCGTCACCCGCCGCTACCGCTACGCGCGGCTCTTCTACGTGACCACGTGGGCCTTCTGGCGCGCCGTCGCCCGCAGGATGGCACCGGGGAAACGGCAGGCCGCCTTCCTCAGCGCCTACGGCCCACTCTCGCTGCTGGGGATATTCGCCACCTGGTTCCTGGGACTGATCGTCGGCTTCGCCCTGCTGAACTGGTCGCTGGGATTGTCGATCCACGCACCGGAGGGACGACCGACGTTCGGGACCTACCTGTACCTGAGCGGCACGACCTTCTTCACGCTGGGCTACGGCGACGTCACGCCGGCCACGCCGCTGGGCCGCTGCCTGGCCGTCGGCGAGTCGGGGCTGGGGTTCGGCTTCCTGGCGGCGGTGCTCAGCTACCTGCCGGCGCTCTTCCAGGCCTACTCGCGCCGCGAGGTCAGCATCTCGACGCTGGACGCCAGGGCCGGCTCCCCGCCCAGCGCCGGCCAGCTCTTGCTGCGGTTGGCCCGTGCCAACAACATGTCGGCGGCAGAGCCTTTTCTGGCCGAGTGGGAGCGCTGGGCTGCGGAGCTCTTGGAAGGTCAGCTGTCCTTCCCCGTGCTGAGCTACTACCGCTCGCAGCACGACAACGAGTCTTGGCTGGCCGCGCTGACGGTGATCCTCGACGCGTGCGCCCTGTTTATGACCTACGTCAGCGGCCAGAACACCTACCAGGCGCAGGTGACGTTCGCGATCGCCCGGCACGCGGCCGTGGACCTGGCGCTGGCCCTGCGGACACCGGCGGCCGCCGCTGACCGGCCGGGAGAGGACCGGTTGCCTGCCGAGCAGTTGCGCAGACTGCGCGAGGCCCTGCGGGACGCGGGCGTCGAGGTCCGCGACGACGCGGCCGTGGCGGAGGCGGCACTGCGGGAGTTACGCGGCATGTACGAGCCGTTCGTGGCGGCGCTGGCGGAGCGGTTGGTGCTCTCGCTGCCGCCGGTCATGCCGATGGACGAGACGCCGGACAACTGGCAACGCAGCGCCTGGATGCGGCCGGCGCCCGGGATCGGGAAGCTGCCCGCGGCCACAGGCAACGAGGACCACTTCGCGTGACGGGTTGCCGCCCGGGTTTGGGGCTGTCGCCGGGCCGGTGTTCTCCGTCACGGCGGTGGCAAAGCCGAAGGCGGCGAAACAGAAGCTTGCGGCGGCAAAGTACCGTTGAAGTTTTGGCAGCGCACGAGTCGTGTAATCGACTCTGGTCGTCGGCCATTCGCCGACATTGTTATGCCTACACCGTCCGGAACCCGCTCCGGCGCAGCGTCCGTCTCGCGGATTGCGCAGGATTTGTTAGATGCGGCTTCGCAACCCGGTCAATTCCCCCGTGACGAACCACCGCTCGGATTCGTCCCGCGCGGATCCCACTTGACGTCGATGAGCAGTCGATCTCGGGCAATGTCCTCCCAACGGAACAGCTTGAAGTTCTGATTGCCGCCCCGGTTAACCCCGTCCTGGATCACTAGCACGCCCGCGCCGAATTGGGGACCCAGTGGACGGTTGGTCACCGCGATGCCATCGGTGTGATCGACGTCGTCGAACGCGCCGTCCACGGGATCGATCGTGCAGACGAACTCATTGCCGCCGTCGCGGTGATACACTTTGAACGTGCTGTTGCCCTGGCTCGAGGCGATCAGGTACCCCTTGCCACCGGCCGCACAATAGAGCGTCAGGCCTTCGACGTCCCCTTGAAGGCCGTGCTCGCCGCAGCGTGCGATCAGCGTGCCGCGGTCGCCCCCGTCGGGCTCGGCGGCGAACCGCCAGATCCCGACCCGCTCCTCGGCGATGTAGACGAGGCCCCGTTCGTCGTCGCAGACGCACCCCTCGGTTTCGGTTTCGAGCTTGAACGACCGCACCCGGGTCGCGCCAACCTTTCCCGCGCCGGCGTCGTGCAGCTCGTACTGCTCCTGGGCGCCCTTCTTGTCATTCACGAACACGAAATGCTTGCCGGTCTTGGGGCTGCGGTACACACAGGTGCCGTACGGTTCGGTGTGATCGAAGACAGGCACGGCGCCGTCGGCGGTCACATCGGTGAGCGTACGGCGCTGCCGGTTGATGGTCCAGAATTTCAGGCCCAGCGATCCGGGATCTCGGCAACCCGCCACCGCGAGGTCTTCCCGCCGTCCGCCCAGCGGGACGTCGTAAAGCACGTCGACATTGTTGGGCCTCGCGGTCGGCGAAACGATCGCCAGTTGCCGCCCGTTCACGTCGTACGTGATCAGTCCACCCCGCTTATCCGTGCCGATGATCAGCGATTGGGCGGGGTCGGTCGGGTGAACCCAGATGGCTGGATCGTCCGCGGCATCACCCGCGTGGGGCACCGGTGTGGTCTGCGCGACAGCCGTGGGCGTAACGACTGGTTGCGCGTCCGCCGGATGCTCACCGGCGCGCGCGGCAAGCGCGAAAAACGAAACGACGACGACGAGGACGACACACCCGGTGGGCAGGGTCATGATCACTTCCGGCACTGGCGCTTGAGCAGAGTGGGGAGCCACACGGCAATGATTCCGAGCGACGCGGGCTCGGGGACCGTCACGGGCACCCCGGCGAGCCCGCGGAACTCGGTGTTCGCGGGGGCGTCGACGAGCTTGACCAGCGACAGGCCCGAAAAGTCGGTGCCGAAGGGGTTGGCGTCGTTCACCTTGTAGATCCCCTTGGACGTCGTGAGATAAACGACCTCGCCGCCCGTGCCGTCGGGGATCGTGAAGACACCGTAGGCGGACGAGCTGCCCGCAGGCGATCCGATGCCACCGGCCGAGGAACCGTTGAGGACCCACGAGGTGCCGTCGAAGCGGTACCGGCGAAAGTCGTCGCCTCCCGCCCCGGTTCCGCTGTCGAGCGCGACCAGCGCCGATCCGGCGGCGTAGATGAGGTTAGGATTGTCGCTGGCGATGACCATCGACGACACGCCCGGGCCGGTGGCGGGATTGGGCGCAGGGGTGATTGTCGCGAACGATTGTCCCGCGCTCGTGGGCAGGCCCGTGCCGACCGTGGAGATCCCGCGGAAATTGCTCGACCCCGAAACGACGTATAGCTGATCGTTGGCCACGTGCGCGGCACGCCACGACCCGGATTGGATGGCGACGGCCGTCGCGCCGGCACCGTACGGGACGTACGCCAGCGAATTGCTCCCGTCCGACGCCGTGTAAAACGACGTCGCATCCCGCGTGGCGACCGAGCGGATCGGATTGCCGACCTGCACGTTGTTGTACGACGTCGCGGTGTCCGCCGACCCGTCGGCTCGGACGACGGCGATGACCTTGTCCGCCAGCGTCGTCGGGGTCCCGGTCGCCGCGCGATAACCGCCCACGACGATCGACCGCCGGTCCTGGGCCAGTTGGACGATGCCCTCGCGGCCGCCGCCGGGCAGCGCCGTCGCCGCCCCGGTACCGGACGTCGGCAGGTCGATGCTCTGGACGAACGTGCCGGCGGTGGTGTATTCGTCCACGTGCATCGAGACCGCGTTGCCGCTTCCCAATGTCTCGGCGCCGTCGCCGTACCGCAGGACCGCCAAATCGCCCGGTGTAAACGGCGCGGCGAATGTCGCCAGGCTGGCAAGCGCCGTCACGGCGGCAATGGCCGCATTGAAGACCGATCGTGTACCCATCGATTACTTTCTCCTCTCCTTGAACCTGCCCGTCCCACTCCGCGTGAAGCGCTCCGGTCCGCCGGCGCGCGTCAGTTCGGAATGAAGGGGTTCCAGATGACCTTTCCGGGAATATTGCCGTCAGCCGACACTTGCTCGGGCGTGAGCGTGTTGAGCTCCGCGCGCGTGAAGTACCCGACGTGCCCGTCGGCGAAGAGCAGGTTGCCCCCGCCCTTGTGACGCCCCGCGAATCGCGTGTAGGTTGTCTTGCCGCGCATCAGGTTACTCGTATAAGGCGGTGTCGCCTCGCCGGCGATCATCATCTTCTCCACCAGCAACGGGATTTCGGTGCTGGCGCGAAGCTGTGACATCTTGAGGAACGGCCGTCCGCCCGACCCGCCCACCACATTGTTGTCCAGCTTCGAATTGACGACGTAGCACCAGTAAACCTTCGCCTGCACCGGCATGGCCGGCGAAGTCAGCATTCGATCGGCGTTGTTCCCGGCGGGCCACCCGTACATCATGTAATAACCGTCCACCACGACATCCCCGCTTGACGCCGAGGCGCTCTTGGACGCATCGCTGGCGGTCGGGCAGACGAAATAGCTGTGGTCGCCGCTCTTGGGCAATGGCCCCCGACCGGCCAGGTCATCCTGCTGTTGATCGTAATAGGACTTGGCGCTCAACTGCTGGGGAACCGCGTTCGCCCAGTAGGCCGGATCGTCCCAGACGCCGATCGGCGACGACGGCTTGTCCCCGTCGCTGTAACCGGTATACGGAAGCGTCCCGCGGTTGGCCTCGCAATACATGATGAACCCGATGCCCATCTGGCGCAGGTTGCTGGCGCATTCGACCAATTGTGCCTGGCGTCGCGCCGACAGGAGGGCAGGCAGCAGGATGGCAATGAGCAGCGCAATGATGCCGATCACCACGAGCAGTTCGATCAGGGTGAAGCCGCGCGACCGATCGTTTGGGTAAACCGAAGTTGCATCGACACCAAAGATCGGATCAATCTTCACGCTCGGCAGCGTACGGACCGGTTTAAAGATCGTATGATCTTGCGATGAAGGTGGCTGCTACATCTCGTTAAACGCGCAAGATGAGGGTCGCGAAAGGCGGGCTGTTTACCGGTACCGACGCCTACCCGCGCGGCGATGAAGTTGGCGGCCGAGCGGGCCAACCCTGCGGAGCCTGAGTAAAGCCTTCCGCGGTGAGCTGGTCGAGACCGAGGCCTCCCTCGACCGGCCGCCAAGTTGCTGGAGCGCATCAAGGCCGCTTGCGCCGCCGCCGACCCTACCCCCCGCCCCAAGCGCCGCAAGGCGAGATCGAATGGCTGACGGCAGACGGCAGCCCGAACGGTAGGGTTTCGATCGGGACCCCGATCGATACGGTGTTGTTCATTTGCGCGTCCTGTTAACTGGAGAATCTGAGAGTTATCTTGCTGTCAGCCGAGACCACCCGTCCCACTACCCCGCTCGCGCCGTTCTCTCCGCCGACTCTCAGAGAACACCCCCGCCCGTAACTCCTTGTAAACACTGGCCAAAAGCAACAAACCCCCGGGGATGTCCGTCCTCGGGGTTCTCTGTTAACTCGTCGGTAGCCCAGTTCCGCTACCGATTTCAAAGCTCCGCGGGTAGGACTCGAACCTACAACCAGCCGGTTAACAGCCGGCTGCTCTACCATTGAGCTACCGCGGATCGCGGGCTCCCTCCAGCTATCCCAAACGACCCTCTGGCACACCTCTGACAGACACGGGACAGGGCCGGTTAATCTAGCGACGAGCCGGGGCGTGTCAAGGTGATCGGACGCGGTGCGGCACGCGAAGATCAACGCCCGCGGGATGTTCCGTGCCAACGCTGGTCGTGGCGGCCGAGCGCACCCAATCGAGATAACCAAACCGCCACAGATACGCGAATCCCACCAGCAGGATTCCGAAGAAAAACAGCATATCGACGATCGCCACTTGCCGCACCGCGAATGCGGCTTGCCCTGTCGCTTCCCCCACGCTCCCCGCCGACCCGTACGCGACCGCCCATGGGTAGAACAGCGCCACCTCCACGTCAAAGATCAGGTAAACCAGCGCGACGATGTAGAAACGAAGGTCGAACTGAACCCACGACGTACCCAGGGTCGGCTCGCCGCACTCGTATGCGGCCGCCTTCTCCGGATTCGCAACGCGGGGGCGGGCAAGCGACCCGAGCACCAGGTTGAACAGCACGAACGCCGCCCCAAACCCCGCGAACAGCGCGACCGAAAGCAAGATCTCCATACGCCGACCTAGTCTAGGACGTTCCAGGTCTCCATGCCAACACCAGCGCGCCCGCGCATGAAAAAAGGGAGACGGCGCGAGCCGTCTCCCTTTTCACTGACCAGCGGTCTCACTCTCAATGGCCGGCCAGCAGATCTTTCACACCGCTGATCTTCTTCGTGGCGAACTTGCTCGTCGGCGGTGTCACCGGTTTGGGCGCGGGCTTCGGAGCGGCCTTGGGCGCCGGCTTTGGGGCCGGTTTGGGGGCCGGTTTGCTCGCGACCGGCGCCGGGGTGGGCGCCGTAACCGGGGCCGACGGGGTCGGCGCCGGCTGCGTGGCGCCGTTGTGCCCGAAGAACCAGATCACGTCGGCGTTGTCGACCGTGCCGCTGTGATCGAAGTCGCCGTCCGCGGCGCTGGCATTGGTCTTGCCGATGTTCTTCGACAGGATCTGGTAATCGATGAAGCCGATCGAACGGTCGCCGTTGAAGGTGCCATCGTAATTCGCCTGCGTGTCACCCTTCAACGAGTAGAAGTTGAAGTTGAAATCACCGCCGGCGTTACCGTCCAGATCACCATCGAGCTGGTTGTTGTCGACGTCGGTGATGTTGGCGGCGGTCAACGTCAGCCTGTAGTTCCCGTTGGGCAATTCCTGGTTGGGCAGCTTGGGGAACGTGATGATCGCGCTGTTGCTCGCCGCGTCGTAGGCGATGGAGACCATCGCCGGGTTACCCGGCCCGCCGTAGACGGCGTTGTTGCCGCCAATCTCGGTGATCGTCGCCGTGTTTCCATCCAGCGAGCTGATCGTCACCGGCTCGCTGAACTTCACGACCATGTGCTGCTTGCCCGTGAACGTCGCCGACGCCGGCAGCGGCCGGTCAAACTCGGTCGTGACGACCTTGGGCGCGGTGGATTCGATCGGCGTGATCGAGATGTTGTCGAAGTGCGCCGCGCTGATCAAAGCGGCGTTGTGCGCGGTCACCGCAAGGCCGGCATACACGTCCACCGGCATGCCGGTGATGGTTTGGACCGTGACTGGAGTGCCGATGGTGGTGCCATCCCCCCAGTTGATGCCGTCGGTCGAATAGTAGTAGGTGAAGGTATCGCCGACACGGTCGAGGCGCACCCACCCGGTGCCGTTGGGCGAGCCCGCCGGCGCCGGATCCACGTTGAGGAGAGTGCCACCGTCCAAACGGCCCTGGGCACGGACCTGGTTGCCGACCGTGGCGGCCATGTAGGCATGCCGCGATGGGCCGGTCAGGTCCTCGCGGACCATGACACCGGCCTTGGCCCAGACGTCCGTCGGCTGCATGTCGATGACGTGCGCCTGGATGCTGAAGTTCCCGTGTTCGAGCTGGTAGAGGAAGTGGAAGTCGTCGGAGGCATCCCAGATGTCGTGCCCGCCACCGTAGACCACCGCAGACTTGCCGTCCGCGCTCATCCCCGCGTCGCCCGGAAGCGGCGCGCCCACGTCCTGGTTCGTCCAGCCGGCCGCGATGATCGCAGTTTTGGCGTTGGCGACGTTGCTCTCGGTCGAAGTGCCGGCGAGACCGGTCGCGACGACCTTGTAGTAATAGGTCGTATTCGGCGTCAGCCCCGTATCGGTATACGAGGTGGTATTTGGGGCGAGCGTGGTCAGGGGTGCGAAGGTCACGTTGTCGGTGGAGCGCAGGATCCGGAAGCCCGTCTCGTTGAGGGAGTTGTCGGTCCAGGACAGGCGCACCTGGTGCGCCACGTCCGTCGTCGCGGTCAGCGCGGTCGGCGCCGCCGGCGGCTCGGCCTCGGTCAGGTCCGCCGCCTGCAGCAACACCGTGCCGCTCTGGGCGATCCAGCTCACGTTGAGTGTCTGGGCGTCGATGCCGGCCTTGTAATCGATCACGACCTTCTTGAACTCGGGCAGTCCGTCGCCCGGATTGCTGTCGGTGACGGTGGTCGTGAAATCGGTGGCGCTGCCGTCACTCAGATGTGCTGTGAGCACGCCCGAGCCGCCGTTAACGCCCACGTAGACCGTCAACCGGTTCTTCTGGCGCGACGTCGCCGGCGCGCTGAACGTAAACCCGTTGCCCGCGCCGCTCGTCGCCAGGGCGCCGGTGTCCGCCGTCGCCGCCGGATTGCCCGTCGGGGCTTGCAGGAATTCGACCTCGGCGATCTGCATCGAGTTGGCCGCCCCCGCGTTGCGCACGTCGGGGAAGGTCAGCCGATACGTCGTGTAGGAGGTGCTGTTGGCGAACGAGACCACGTACCGCGCCCCGTTGCCCGGTGCCGTGTCCGTGTTGTTGTTCGGCGTGCGGATGTCGGTCAGCTCAAGCTGGCCGTTCGCGATCGGCGAGAACGTCGCCCCGCCGTCGTTGGATCCTTCGAGCTTGTAGTCCAGGGGATCGCGCTCGGTCGCGTCGTTCGCCATTGTCAGACCCAGGCCGCCGATCACGCTGGCCCCACTGGACGGCGTGACGATGAACCCGGTGCCCAGCTTGGCGAAGTTGAGGTACTTGGTGTTGATGTTGTCGTCGATCGCCTTGAAGACGTCCTCGTTGGGCGCGTTGCCGTTGTCCGGCACACCCGCGATCGAGTCCGACGGCTGCGTCACGTCGGTGTTGCCCGGCCCGCCGATGTCCGCGTTGGTCCAGGTGAACGACTTGCCCGCGGCCGCGACGCCGGTCGGCGCCGGGCCGACCACCGTGAGATCGGTGATTCGATTACCGCCCTTGCCCAGCCCGTCGAGGGTCGCCTGTCGGGCGGCGTTGTCGAGACCCAGGTAACCGCCCTCGCGCACCAGGGCGACCTTGTCCATCAGGTATCCGGCCTCGCGGATGCCGAGGGTGATCGAGTGGTTGCCCGGGGTGGTGATGACGTAGGCGCTGTTCCGCGGGTTGTTGAAGTTGAGGTTGCCCGGGGTCACGCCGTCGCTGGCGGTCCAGATCCACTGGTTGTCGCCGTTGCCGGCCTGGTTGTCGAACTGCACGCTGCCCAGGGTCGCGGCGCTGGGCGAGGTGACGTCAAGCGCCGTGGGCGCCCAGATGCTGTTGTCGCCACCGCTGCCGGTCAGTTTGCGGCGGACGTAGAGCCGCCACACGCCCGCCGACGGGATGTTGAAGTTGTAGGTGACGTACCCGGCGTTGTTGCCACCGGTGTCGCTGTCTCCGGCCTGGATCGCGCTGCCACCACTGGCGGTGGCGTCCGCGACGACGTTCCAACCCGTGCCATCGGCATCCGTGCCGTCCACGCGCGTGCCGTTCTCCGCCTCCTGCACCACGCCCACCACG
>DATBFY010000134.1:0-1692 GCA_036558265.1 Tepidisphaeraceae bacterium
GGTCCAGCGTCGCCCCGATCTCCTTCATCGTCATTTGGTCGAAGTAGTAGAGGACGATGATCAGTCGCTCGGCGCGCGACAGCCCCTTGGTCAAGAGATCCTTCAGGTCCTTCCGCTGGATCTCGCGCACCGGGTCGGCGCCCTTCTTGTCCTCCAGCACGTCGATCTCCCGCACGTCCTTGTTGCTGTCGGTCTCGAACCACTTCCGCGACAGCGATACCAGCCCCACCGCGCTGGCGTCCTTGGCGATCTTCTCGAACTCCGCCATCGGGATCTTGAGTCGCCTGGCGATCTCCTCGCTCGTGGGCGTGCGCCCCAGCTCCACCTCGAGCTGCTTGGTCGCCGTTTCCAGCTTGTGCGCACGACTTCGCACAAGGCGTGGCACCCAGTCCATCGACCGCAGCTCGTCGAGGATCGCACCGCGGATGCGCGGCGCGCAGTACGTTTCGAACTTGACGCCCCGCTCCATGTCGAACGCGTCAATCGCGTCCATCAACCCGAAGATCCCCGCTGACATCAGGTCGTCCAGCTCCACCTCATCCGGCAGCTTGACGTGGATCCGCTCGGCGTTGTAACGCACCAGGTGAAGGTAATTCTCCATCAGGACGTTGCGCAGCTTCTGGCTGGGGCTCTTCTTGTACGCCAGCCACACGTCCTTGATATCCGCCCGGGGCGCGGGTCGCGCCGCTGCCGCCGCCGCGGTTGGAGTGGGCAGGTTCGTCGCCCCCTTGGCCGTCGAGGCCGCCGCCGCCGACGACGACGGCGACGACCTGGTTGTCTGACTTCCCAATCCCTGGGTATGCCGAGCATTCCGTTGCACGTCGCGTCCCTGCTTCCTGGTCCTGTCGGAACGGGTTCAAACCCGATCGGCCTTACGACCACTTGTCCTTATCGGTCGTCGGACCCCGTTCCGTTTGGGTTTTTCAACTTGAGTTCCTCGTCCTTGAGGTTCTCATCGAGCATTCGTTGCGCCACCGACCCGAGCACCAGTCCGATCACGTACGTCCCCGCCATCCCCGCCAGCGCCCGCGACACGATCGTGCTGAACGTGTTTCCCGCCTGGATGCCCAGCACCAGGCAGAACGCGAACACGACCATCGAGAGCACGCCGGCCATCCGGTTGGGCATGCGGCGCTCATCCTTTCTTGAACCACTTGCTCATCCGGTTGAAGAAGCCGCCGTCCGCGGCGGGGGCGATCCCCTGCTCCACCCGCATCGCGAGTTGTGTCAGGCAGAAACTCGCCGCGCACCTGGGCGCCGACAGCAGGAACGGAACCCGCTGGAGCACGGCCCGGCGGACGTGTTCGTCGGCCATCATGTGGCCCGCGTCCAGCACGTTAACCCCGAGGAAATTCTTTGCAACCTTCGCCACCCGCTCGTGCACCAGCCGTCCCTCGGACGCGCTGCGCACCTGGTTCACCAGCAGGCTGATTCGCCGGTCCAACCCGTCCTTGGTGATCACTTTGATCACCGCGTACGCATCGGTGATCGCCGTGGGCTCGGGCGTCGTCACCACCAGCACGTGGTCCGCGGCGCGGGTGAAGCTCAGGACGTTGGGGCTGATGCCGGCGCCCGTGTCGATCAGAATGATGTCCGTCTCTCGCTCCAACTCGCCGAGCGAATCGACGAGCCGCTGGCGGTCGAAATCCGTCAGATCGGCCATGCGCGCCAACCCCGACGCGCCGCCGATCA
>DATBFY010000135.1:0-8764 GCA_036558265.1 Tepidisphaeraceae bacterium
CTCATGCAGCACTACGTCGAGCAGATCCACGGCTACAGCATGGTGCGCGAGTTCGTCGGTCACGGCGTCGGCCGCAGCATGCACGAGGAACCGCGGTCGGTGGCGAATTTCGTGACCGGCGAGCAGCGGCGGGGCGATTTCGAGCTTCGCCCGGGCATGACGATCGCCGTCGAGCCCATGGTCGTCATGGGCCGCCGCGACGTCGTCATGCGGGAGGATCAGTGGACCGTCGTCACCGAGGACGGCAAGCCCGCCGCCCACTTCGAGCACACCGTCGCCGTAACCTCGACCGGCGCCGATGTGTTGACGGACGGTCGTCCTCCGATGCTCTGAATCCCAAGGCCTGCTCACTTCAGGCAGGTCCGAGGACCTTGAATAACCCGGATTTACGTCTATAATCTCCGATTCGCTCCTAACCGGGCGACAGGATTCGGACAAGGAACGTGTCACCATGAAAGTTCGCAGCAGCGTTCGCCGCATTTGTGAAAACTGCAAGATCGTCCGGCGCAAGGGAGTCGTCCGCGTCATCTGCAGCAACGTCAAGCACAAGCAGAAGCAAGGGTAAGGAGTTGCCCGTTTCGCTCTTTACTGGCAACTGACAACCAACAACTGGCAACTGGAGCTCAACAATGCCTCGTATCGCGGGTGTCGACATTCCCCCCGACAAGCCGGCCTGGATCAGCCTCACCTACATCTTCGGCGTCGGCCGCACCAACAGCCGCCAGATCCTCAAGGAGGCCGGCATCGACGGGCAGCGCCGCGCCAAGGACCTGACCGAAGAGGAACTGGCCAAGATCATCGGCATCCTGGACAAGGACCTGCTGGTCGAAGGCGCGCTCCGCCGCAGCATCCAGCAGAACATCGCGCGCCTCCGCGACATCGGCAGCTACCGCGGCAACCGTCACCGCCGCAGCCTGCCCGTCCGGGGCCAGCGCACCCGCTCCAACGCGCGCACCCGCAAGGGCCCGCGCAAGACCGTCGCCGGCAAGAAGGGCGTTAAGGAACTCGGTAAGTAATAAATCGCCCGCGCGGGGACGACCGTAGAGTCGGACGATCCGCGCGGCGGCACAAGGAATTGAAACGATATGGCAGAAACAGCAAAGACCACCACCGCGGCCGGCGGCAAGCCCGGCGTCAAGAAGAAGATCCGCAAGGGCGTGACCAAGGGCGTCGCCCACATCAAGGCGACCTTCAACAACACCATGGTCACCATCACCGACACCAACGGCGAGACGATCTCGTGGGCGTCGGCGGGCACCGTCGGGTTCAAGGGCGCCCGCAAGAGCACCCCCTTCGCCGCCGGTCGTGCCGCCGAGAAAGCCGCCTCCGAGGCCCGCAAGAGCGGAATGGTCGAGATCGAGGTCAAGGTCAAGGGCCCCGGCAGCGGCCGCGAGCAGGCGATCCTCCAGCTCCAGAACGCCGGCCTCAAGGTCACCGGCATCGAAGACGTCACGCCGCTGCCCCACAACGGCTGCCGCCCCCCGAAAAAGCGCCGCGTGTAACCGGCGCGCCGGATTCTCGCTAGGGAAGAGACGAACGGATATTCGCGCGCCACGAAGCCCCGCATGTACATGCGGGGTTGCGGCGCCAAAAATTGAGATTCGACGAGTTCGCGCCTCGCGACGAGGTGGGAGACAGATGGCCCCTAACGGTTGGGGCGGCAACCTCCCGCAATTCACGCGGCGCATTGCAGGGACGCCCCGCGCGTCCCAGGAGATGACACGATGAGGATTCGTTGGCGCGGTCTGGAACTGCCCTCGCGCGTCGTGCGCGACCAGCAGGTCTCCACGGAACAATACGGTCGCTTCCACGCCGAACCCTTCGAACGCGGATTCGGCACCACGGTCGGCAACAGCCTCCGTCGCATCCTGCTTTCGTCCCTCGAGGGCGCCGCCGTCACCCAGGTCCGCATCAAGGGCGCGGACCACGAGTTCACCAGCCTGACCGGCGTGATGGAGGACGTCACCGACATCATCCTCAACATCAAGGCCCTGGTCGTGAAGCTCGACGCCGACGAGCCCAAGGAGATGAAGATCTCCGTCAAGAAGGCCGGTCCCGTCACCGCCGCCATGATCGACCCCGACCCGGCCATCACCGTCATCAACAAGGACCTGGTCCTGGCCACCCTCACCGAGGACGTCAACTTCGAGATGACCCTCACCGTCGGCAAGGGCCGCGGCTACGTCACCGCCGGCGAGCACCTCGCGGAGGAGGGCGACGAACAGGAACTGGGCGCGATCGCCGTCGACAGCCTCTATTCCCCCGTCAGCCGCGTCCGCTACGCCACCGAGGATGCCCGCGTCGGCCAGAAGACCGACTACGACCGCCTGATCCTCGAGATCTGGACCAACGGCACCATCTCCCCCGAGATGGCCCTGGTCGAGGCCAGCAAGATCCTCCGCAAGCACCTCAACCCCTTCGTCCAGTACTTCGAGCTGGGCTCCGACACCGCCAGCGACGAGGCCATCAACGCGATGCGCGACTCCTCGCGCGCCACCCTGGATCCCGAGCTCGAGCAGAAGCTCTCCATGACCGTCCAGGAGCTCGACCTGTCCGTCCGCGCCAACAACTGCCTGGAATCGGCCAAGATCGCAACCGTCCGGGACCTGGTGAAGAAGACCGATGCGGACCTCTTGAAGGTCCGCAGCTTCGGCAAGACCAGCCTCCGCGAGGTCAAGCGCAAGCTCGCGGACCTGGGTCTCTCCCTGGGCATGGACCTCGACAGCCCGATGCCCCAGGCCGCCGCCGCCACCATGCCCGACGACGATGACGACTTCGAGGACGAGGAAGAATCCGAAAACGCCGAAGAGGCCAACGCCGAGGAATAGGCACGCCCGCTTAGCCCGCCCGGCCATGGGCGGCTCTCACTGGCGATGACCACCGACATCCGCACGACGAGGAACCCATGAGCAGTCACATGATCCGCGGCCGACAGCTCAGCCGCGACACCGAGCACCGCAAGTCCCTCCGCCGAAGCCTGGTCCAAAGCCTCTTCGAGCACGGCAAGATCCGCACCACGCTTCCCAAGGCCAAGGAGGTCAAGGCTTTCGCCGAGAAGCTGATCACCCTCGCGCGCACCGGCACGCTCAATGCCCGCCGGCGCGTCATCGCCTACATGAACGACCGCCGCCTCGTTGATGAGGAGCAGGAGTTCACCGGCCAGAGCGTCGTCCAGAAGCTCTTCAGCGAGGTCGCCCCCAAGTTCGCCGACCGCCCCGGCGGTTACACGCGGATCATCAAGACCGCCAAGCACCGCATCGGCGACGGCGGCGACATCGTCGTCCTCGAGCTGGCGCATGAGGCCACGCCCCCGCGCGGCACCGTCCGCCGCAGCGCGGGCCTCCGCCGCAAGCGCAACGAGCGCCGCCACCAGTTCGCCGCCCGCATCCGCAAGGAGAAGGGCCCCGCTCCCGCCGCCGCCGCCGAGGGTGGCGCCTCGTCGCCGGCCCCCGAGCAAGCGTGAGCGCTCAGCGCGCGGACGGCGTCTACCAATAATGACCCGGGACCTGTTCGATCGACGGGTCCCGGGTTTCTTATTCAAAGCCAGCGCGCCGCATGGATCGCCCCATTTTTATGAAACCAAGGTGCCCCCGCGCCGTCTGAACTGTTGAGGGAGGCATCGCGTGCGCGAATCGCACATTTGGTATTCCCGTCCGCGTCAGCCCCCACACCCTGTAGTATCGCCAGCCTCATGCGGACTTAACCCCTTATTGACACCTTGGCCGACGCCCAATTAGAATTCACCCCCGGCACCGATCGTTGCATGCAGTCAGGGGCCTGTTGGAGCAGATGGGTAACAACCAAGCGCCGGGGAAGACGGGAAGGGACTCGTTTTCCTTGTCGAGCGTCAAGCGGCAGGATGTCGCACGATCCGAGTAGCGCCTCGGTGCCTTCCTCCCCTTGAGCGCGCGGTTTCGTTGTAACGTCAACGGCGTCGCACAGCATCGATTCGCGCTTCGCAGATGAAACCAACGGTCCGTGCGGGACAGCATCTCCCGCGGAATTGAGACGGCTGATCTATGTGGGCTGAAATCAATTGGTCGAACGTGGCCGGTGGCCTGCTGGTCGCGTTCTATATCGCCATCCTCCTCCTGGTCGCCCTCTACGGCTTCCACCGCTACGTCCTGCTCTACCTCTATCGGAAGTACAAGCACAACACCTACACTCCCCAGACCCAGTTCGAGGAGCTGCCGCGCATCACCGTCCAGCTCCCGATGTACAACGAGGACACCGTCGCCCAGCGGATCATCAACGCCACCTGCCTCCTCGATTACCCCCTCGACAAGCTCGAAATCCAGGTCCTGGACGATTCGACCGATCACTCGGCCGACATCGCCAAGGCCGCCGTCGCCGAGTGGGCCGCCAAGGGCTACCCCATCAAGTACATCCACCGCACCAACCGCGTCGGCTACAAGGCCGGGGCGCTCGCCGAGGGCATGAAGCAGGCAACCGGCGATTTCATCGCCATATTCGACGCCGACTTCATCCCCCCCAAGGACCTGCTTCACAACGTCGTTCACTACTTCACCGACGGCAAGGTCGGCATGGTCCAGGTCCGCTGGGACCACCTCAACCGCGACGCGTCGCTGCTCACCAAGTCACAGGCCATCTTCCTCGACGGGCACTTCGTCATCGAGCACACCGCGCGCAACCGCTCCGGCCGCTTCATGCACTTCAACGGCACCGCCGGCGTCTGGCGCCGCACGTGCATCGAGGACGGCGGCGGCTGGGAGCACGACACCCTCACCGAAGACCTCGACCTCTCCTATCGCTGCCAGATGAAGGGCTGGCAGTTCGTCTACCTGCCGCAGTTCTGCGCCCCGGCCGAGCTTCCGCCGGAAATGATCGCCTTCAAGCAGCAGGCCCACCGCTGGACCAAGGGCTCGTTTCAGACCGCGATCAAGCTCCTGCCCAAGGTGCTCAAGAGCAAGCACATCTCCCGGCGGATCAAGGTGGAGGCCTTCTTCCACCTGACGAACACGATCGTCTACCCGCTGATGGTCATCCTCACCGTGCTGATGTTCCCCACCTTCTTCGGCGCGCTCAGCCCGTTCAAGCCGCATTCGTGGTCGCAGTACGTGTTCTCGGCCAGCCTATTCGTGCTGGCCACCTGCTCCGCAAGCACATTCTTCATGTTCAGCCAGCGCGAGCTCTTCGGCAAAGAGGCCGGCTGGAAGTCCCTGCTCTACATGCCCATCCTGATGGGCCTGGGCGTGGGCATCTCGCTCAATAACGCCAAGGCGGTGCTCGAGGCGATCTGGGGCGCGATCCGTAAGAAGCCCAGCGAGTTCGTCCGCACGCCCAAGTACGGCGTCACCGGCCAGGCCAAGAGCAGGCTCCGCTCAACCGATGTCTTCACGTTGAGCCGCCTCGCCCTCCCCATTATCGAGATCGCCTTCGGCTGCTACATGGCCTGCTGCATCTGGATCAGCGTCTGGTACCTCTGCGGCCTCTGGGCCGGCCAGCCCAAAAGCGGTATCGCCAGCCTCCCCTTCCTGCTGATCTTCGCCGGCGGCTACTTCTACGTGGGGGTGGGGTCGGTGTGGACCCTCTGGAAGATGCACATCGAAGCCCAGGAAGAGCTGGCCGAACCTGCCGAGATCGCGGGGCTGTGATCGCGCTCCAACCGCCCTGAGCCCTCGTCCTGAGCTCTTAACACGGAGTGACGTGGATGAGGTGCTTACGATCGCATCCGGCAATCGTCGCCGTCTTTCTCAGCCTGGCCGCCCTGTCGCTGGCACACGGCGAGACGCCCCCGCCGTGGAAAGCGCTGCCCGTCGCCAAGCCCCAGGGCAGGTTGAGCGACATCGGCGGCTACACCGTGCCCGACCCGACCAAAACGAACTGGACGCCGCCGAAGTTTACCTACAACGCCGACCTGGCCACCAAGCCCAAGCTGGCCAAGGTGATCGTCGTCATCTACAACCCCAGGCTCAAAAGCCAGGGCGGCAAGACCCTGGTCGAATTCCTGAAGGGGAGCGATCCGCGGAAGTGCTCGCACATCCTCGCGGATGCCATCCACGTCGCCAGCGGCGGATACATCACCTACCAGATCGTCGACGTCGTCGAAATCGATGGTTATTCCCAGAAGATCGACGGCTTTCGCTACACCGAGGAAACCTACCTGGCGGCCCGAAAGAACCCGGACAAGCTCGCACATCAGCCCGATCGTTCCAGTTACCGCGGGATATTCGAGGAGAACAAGCTGACCGATCGCATCCGCGACCAGGGCGTAACCGAGGTCTGGTTGTGGGGCGCGGGCTGGTTCGGGTATGACGAGCTGGCGATGTACATCCCGAATCGTTACGCGCGCTTTGCGCCGACCAACAACGAGTGGTTCTATCGTCCTTACGACATTCCGCCCGAGTGCGGGCGAACGGTCTGGGTCATGGGCTTCAACTACGAGGTCGGCGCGGACAACATGATCCACAGCTACTCGCACCGGTGCGAGAGCATGCTCGCGCTCCAGTTCGCCCACGGCGTCTGGAAGAAAGAGCGCCGCGGCCAGGACCCCTGGAATACGTTCTCCAGCGTCGAGATGGACAACCCCGGCAAGCCCGCGCACGTCGGTAGCTGCCACGTGCCGCCGAACGGGCAGGAGGGCTATGACTACAACAACAAGCGATCCGTGCTCTCCTACGCGGACAATTGGCTGCGATATCCCGATCTCTCCGGCGAGCCGCGATTGATCGGCAGCGACGAATGGAACCACACGCAGTACGGCTACCAGGTGTGGTGGCTCTCACATATTCCCAAGGCGCCCGGCTTTACCCGGTGGGGCTACAACAACTGGTGGATCTACATCGCCAACGTGGATGAGGACCTCCCCGATCGATCCATCGCGGCGGAAGTCGTATATCCCGCGGGGGAATAGCCGATTTCCACCATTTCTTGAACTATCCCCTAGTTCCCTCTAGTATTGGTCGGGAATTGAGTACGGTGAGCGACCAACCCGCCCTCCGCACCCGCTCGGTGCTGGAGTTGATCGGCAACACGCCCTTGCTGTCTTTCAAGAGCGTGGCGCAAAGCGTTGCGCCAGTTAAAGTTCTGGCCAAGGCCGAGTGGTACAACCCCGGCGGCTCGGTCAAGGATCGGGCCGCCCTCGCCATGATCCTCGATGGCGAGCAGCGCGGTGTCCTCAATAAGCACAAAGTGCTCATCGATGCCACCAGCGGCAACACCGGAATCGCCTATGCTATGATCGGCGCCGAGCGCGGTTACCACGTCAAGCTGGCGCTGCCCAAGAACGCCAGCCCCGAGCGCCGGCAGAGCCTGCTGGCGTATGGGGCGGAATTGGTGCTGACGGACCCCACCGAGGGCACCGACGGGGCTCAGCGGTACGTCCGCCAACTCGTTGAACACAATCCGGATCGATACTTCTACCCCGATCAATACAACAATGACGCCAACTGGCGGGCACACTACGAGACCACCGCCATGGAGATCTGGCGGCAGACCGAGGGGCAGGTCACGCATTTTGTCGCAGGTGTCGGCACCAGCGGCACGTTCATGGGGGTAACGCGACGGCTGAAGGAGCTGAATCCCGCGATCCAGTGCATCTGCATGCAGCCGGACGCGCCGCTGCACGGGCTGGAGGGGATGAAGCACATGCCCAGCGCGCTGGTGCCCGGGATTTACGATCCATCGATTGCGGATGAGCATACGGAGGTGGGGACCGAGGATGCGCACCGGATGTGCCTGAGGCTGGCGCGGGAGGAGGGGCTACTGGTGGGGGTATCGAGCGGGGCGAACATGGTGGCGGCACTGCGGGCGGCGGAGCGGATCAAGGAGGGGGTGGTCGTGACCATCTTTTGCGATTCGGCCGCCAAGTATCTATCGGAATCGTTCTGGCAGGAAATGGACAGCGAGGCGGAGAACTGGCCGTAAATGAACAAGCTCGTCCTATCATCGGATCAGGTCCGGCAGATCGAAGAGGAAGGGTCGCAAGCCTATCCCAACGAGTGCTGCGGGATCATGATCGGTCGGGACGTGTCGGACGGGGCTTGCACGAGGCGTATCGTGGAGCGACTGGTCACAATGGCGAACGCGTGGGACGCCGCCGAGCAGCGCAGGCGGTTCGCGATCGATCCGCTGGCGCTGATGAGGGCGGAGAAGTCGGCGGCGGACGAGGGGCAGATCGTGCTGGGTTTTTATCACAGCCATCCGGATCATCCGGCGCGACCGAGTGAGACGGATCGGCAGTACGGGTGGCCGTTCTATAGTTACGTGATCGTGTCGATCGCCCAAGGGAGGGCGGCCGACATGACGAGCTGGGTTCTGGACGAGCAGACGGAATCGTTTTCGAGGCAGGACATCGAAGCAGAGTGAATCCTTTGCGCGAGGAGGTCCGCTATGGGCAACACGTACGCACATGTTGAAGCACTGGTTTCCACCGACTGGGTTGTGGAACACCGCAACGACCCCAGGGTCAAGCTGATCGAGGTGGACGTTGACACGACCAGCTATGACAAGGGCCACGTCCCGGGCGCGGTCGGCTGGAACTGGCAGACCGATCTGAACGACCGGGTTCGGCGCGACATCATCGACCCGCGGTCGTTCGCGGAGTTGTGCCGCCGGGCTGGTATCGGGCCGGACGACACGGTCGTGTTCTACGGCGACAACAACAACTGGTTCGCGGCTTGGGCGCTGTGGCAGTTCAAGTATCACGGGCATAAGGACGTCCGGCTGATGAACGGCGGGCGCAAGAAGTGGCTCGCCGAGGGACGCGAGCTGGAGACCACGACGGCCGCACCGGCGCCGACGA
>DATBFY010000136.1:0-9274 GCA_036558265.1 Tepidisphaeraceae bacterium
TGCTCAAAAAATCTCCCGACGCGCTCCCGTCGATATTCGCCACCAGCGAGCTGATCGATCCGACCACCTTGTCGGCGCGCACGTGCGTGAACGGAATTCGATTCACGGTTGCGCCGAACTGCATGCTGTGCCTGCCCCGAACCTTCGTCACGTCGTCGATCCACTGCCAGTCCTGGCTGTAAGCCGCCTGGTATCGCGCGCGCTGGGTGTCCATGTCGATCGGTGAATCGAGGAAGGTGCTCACGCCCTGACCGATCAGCAGCGCGATGGGGCCCGCCCCCGTGTTCGTTCCCGGGATCGCCAACTGGCCCGCCGCGATTGTCGGCGACGTCGCCGCACCCGCGTTGTTGTCCCGCACCACGCCGAATCGGAACGTATTAATTAGCGAGGGCTGGATCTGGTAAGTGAGCGATCCCGAGATCACCTGCCCCCGCTGCGGCGATTGAATCACCGAATGCGGCTGTCCGTTCGCGATGGATATGTCGCCTGAGGTCGTGGCGATCGAACGGTAATACGTGTAATTCGCATTGAGCGTCAACTTTTCGGAGAACACATGGTCCAGCCGCGTCACGCCGTAATCCGTCTGCGTCGGAGTGGGTATGTTCGCCAGATAGGAGCCGGTATTCAGGCCGTCTCCACCCGACAGGTTCGGAGCCGGCATCAACGCCCACTGCGCCTTCACCGCCGGGCTGATCCCCAATCCCCGCGGATCGCACGGGCTGTTCCCCGACGGACCGCACACCGCCGCCGTCGCCAGGTTGAACTGTTGGACATTGCCCGCCGGATCCCGGAACTGTAAGATTCCCTGCTTCAGGGTGTCCGTCGGCGCCGTGCGCTGCACCTGCGCGACGCTGGCGAACCGTCGCCCTTCATAATGCCCGAAGATAAATGTCTTGTCCTTCTGGATCGGCCCGCCCATTCGTACGCCGAACCGGTTGTCGCGAATACCGGCTTTCTTCAACCCGGCGTGGTTGTTGTCCCACGTGTTCGAGTTCAGATCCGAGTTCTGGAGGTACTCGTACAGCGCCCCGTGCACGGTGTTCCCTCCCCGGCGTCCCACCAGTGCCATCTGTCCGCCCGAGGCCCGGTCGAAATTGGCGTTCGGTGTGGCAGTCGTGACACGCATTTCTTCTACGCTGTCCGCCGGCGTCGGCACGGCAGTGTTGGTCGCGACCACGTTCTGTGTGATGTCGATGCCGTCCAGCGTCACCGTGTTCTGATCGTCGATCGCGCCGCTCGCCCGCATCGCCAGGCCGTTCCCGCCCGGCACGACCGCTGGCTGCAGAGCCATCAACTCCGTGACGTTGCGTTGCAGGCTGGGCAGCCGCAGCAGCGCGTCGGCCGTGAGCACGTTCCCGATCTGCGCGTCCGTAGTCTGCAACAGCGCCGCCGCCGTGGCCGTCACCTCTACGATTTCCTTGTCCGTCCCTATCTCCAGCGCAACCGGCGCGTTCGTGCTTTTATTCGCCTCCACCGCCAGGCTATTGATGCTTGCCGTCCGGAAGCCGGCCATCTTCACCGTCAACTTGTAACTTCCGGGTGTAACATTTGGAAACACATAACCGCCGGCCTCGTTTGTGATCTGCGATTGGCTCGCATTCGTGTCCATATTCAACAAGGTCACTTCGGCTTTGGGCACAAGCGCGCCGGTTGGATCGGTAACTGTTCCAACAACGGTCCCCGAAACCGAGGTTTGCGCAGACGCACTTACCGCTACGACGAAGACAATAGCGGGCATCAATAAGGCGTTTCGTAAAGACATTCGACTAACTCCTTACAAGGGGACAGGACCTGATAGGCTCCGCGACCTACCGACCGGCCGTTTAGACGGTTTTGGGAAATACTAAGGCGTATTCATGCGTCTGTCAAGGTAAAGAGACTCCACTCCCAAGTTGTGGAGCTTCTCCCTTTGTGGTCAGCCAATCCTGGCTGCATCCGGCTTTCAGCCGGCACTTCGTGCAGGGCACGAATCCGTACCGCGCGTATGCTATTCGACCCGCAGGACTTTACCCCGCCCCCCGCTTGACTTCGATTTTCCCCGCCCGTATAATCGCCGCGAAAGATCGATTGCCGGCGGAGCCATGTCTCCGCCGCGACGGGCCCCTGTCTGCGTTGAGGGAGGGATGCGAAAGGCGTTATTTTCCAGCGGCATCCTCGTAGTTGCCGCTGCCGCCGTCTGTGCCCAGCCGTCTGCCCGGCCGAGCCCCTCGACTTCTCCGGAACCCGCTTTCCTCACCAGCAACTGTACCGGCTGTCACAACGACCGCCTCCAATCTGGCGGCATGACACTCACCCGCCTCGACCTCCTTCATCCCGACCGCACCGCCGAGGTCGCCGAAAAGGTCATCCGCAAACTCAACGCCGGCATGATGCCGCCGGCCGGCCTTCCGCGCCCCGACGCCGCGCAGCAGAAGGCCTTCCTCGCTTCCCTCGAAGGCGCCATCGACCGCGCCGCCGCGCTCCACCCCAATCCCGGACGCCCCGCTCTTCACCGCGTCAACCGCACCGAGTACGCCAACTCCGTCCGCGACCTCCTCGGCGTCTCCGTCGACGTTGGCGCCATCCTCCCCGCCGACGACATGAGTCACGGCTTCGACAACATGGCCGACGTGCTCACCATCTCCCCCACCTTGATGGACGCCTACGTCCGCGCCGCCGGCAAGATCGCCCGCGAGGCCGTCGGCGATCCCGCCGCCCTCGCCCTCACCCACACTTACAGCATTCCGCGCGTCCTCTCCCAGACCCGCCACGTCGACGGCGCGCCCATCGGCACCCGCGGCGGCATGGCCGTCACTCACGACTTCCCCGCCGACGGCGATTACACGTTCAAGCTCGGCTTCTACTACTCCCCCACCGGCCCGCTCTTCGGAATCAACCAGGGCAAGGGCCAGCAGATCGAAGTCTCGATCGACGGCGCGCGCGTCGCCCTCCTCGACATCGACCCGCGCATGACCCTCGCCAAGGACGGCATCAAGACGCCGCCCGTCCACGTCCAGGCCGGTCCCCACCGCCTCGCCGCCGCCTTTTTACAAAAGTCCGACGGTCCCATCGAGGACGAGTTCCGCATGGTCGAGCAGACCCTGGTCGACGTCAGCGCCGGCGCCGTCCCCGGCATCACCACCCTCCCGCACCTCCACGAGCTTTCCGTCACCGGACCCACAACTGTCAGCGGCGTCTCCGACACGCCCAGTCGCCGCCGTATCTTTATTTGCCGGCCCGCCGCCGGTGAGGACGAGATCCCGTGCGCCAAGCGCGTCGTTTCCTCGCTCGTCCGCCAGGCATGGCGCCGCCCTGTCACCGCCAACGACCTCGAAAGCCTCCTCGGCTTCTACCAGTCCGGCCGCAACCAGGGCGATTTCGAAGCCGGCGTCCGCACCACGATCCAGGCCATCCTCGCCAGTCCCGAATTCGTCTTCCGCTTCGAGCGCGTGCCCGCCGGAACGCCGCCCGGGACCAACTACCGCATCGCCGATCTCGAGCTTGCTTCCCGCCTCGCCTTCTTCCTCTGGAGCAGTTCGCCCGACGCTCCCCTGATCGATCTCGCCGTCGGGAACAGGCTCCACGAGCCGGCGATCCTTGAACAGCAGGTCCGCCGCATGCTCGCCGACGCGCGTTCCGAAGCCCTCGCGAGCAACTTCGCCGGCCAGTGGCTGCACCTTCAGAACCTCAAGGACGCCAACCCCGACCTCTTCCTCTATCCCGATTTCGATCGCACCCTCGCCAACTCCATGCGCCGCGAGACCGAGCTGCTCTTCGCCAGCATCATGCGCGAAGATCGCGGCGTTCTCGATCTCCTCACCGCCGACTACACCTTCGTCGACGAGCGCCTCGCCAAGCACTACGGCATTCCGAACATCATGGGCAATCGCTTCCGCCGCGTGCCGGTCGCCGATCCCAACCGCCTCGGCCTCCTCGGCCACGGCAGCATCCTCACCCTCACCTCGACGGCCAACCGCACTTCGCCCGTACAGCGCGGCAAGTACGTCATGGAAGTCCTGCTCGGCTCGCCCCCGCCTCCTCCGCCCGCCGTCGTGCCCGCGCTGCCCGAAAACGCCGAGGCGCGCACCGCCCACGTCGCCAAGCCCCTCTCCGTCCGCGAGCGCATGGAGCAGCACCGCAAGGATCCCGCCTGCGCCGCCTGCCACCGATTGATGGATCCCATCGGCTTCGCATTCGAAAACTTCGACGCGGTCGGCGTCTGGCGCGCCATGGACAGCGGCTTCCCCATCGACGCCTCCGGCCGCATGTTCGACGGCACGAAGCTCGACGGCCCCGTTAGCGTGCGCCAGGCTGTCCTCAATCACTCCGATGCTTTCATCTCGGCTTTTACTGAAAATCTGCTGGCGTACGGCCTCGGTCGCGTGGTCGACTACCGCGACATGCCCGTGGTCCGCTCGGTAGCGCGCCAGGCCGCGCGCAACAACCACCGCTTCTCGTCCTTCGTCCTGGCAATCGTAAAGAGCCCGCCGTTCCTGATGCGCCGGTCCGAAGACTCTGACCCCGTCAAAACCGAATTCGGCGGTGTTCCGTGAAAAAATCCGGGGACATCGCGGGCTACCATTACGAATCGAGCCGCTTCAACAATGCGGCAGGGGTGTCCGAAAAAATCCGGGGACATCGCGGGCTGCCGTTACGAATCGAGCCGCTTCAACCCGCGGCAGGGGTGTCCCCGGATTTTTTCCAGTACCGGATTTACAGCCCATAAGGGGGTAACCGTAGATGCAGTTCATCACCAAGAAGCACCTGTCGCGCCGCACCGTCCTCCGCGGAATGGGAGCCGCCCTCTCGCTCCCGCTGCTCGATTCCATGGTCCCCGCGCAGACGCCGCTCTCCAAAACCGCGGCCGCCCCGCGCACCCGTCTCTGCGCCATCGAAATGGTGCACGGCGCCGCCGGCAGCACCGGCGAGGGCACGAACAAGCATTACTGGGCTCCAGAAAAGGAAGGCGCGGATTTCGAATTCAGTCAGAGTCTCCAGCCCCTCGAACCCTATCGCGACTACATCACCATCGTCAGCGACACCGACCTCCACCCCGCCACTGCCTGGGCCGCCGCCGAAGAGGGCGCCGACCATTTCCGTTCCAGCGCCGTCTACCTCACCGCCGCCCATCCCAAAATGACCGAGGGCTCCGACTACCGCGTCGGCACGTCCATCGATCAGCTCTACGCCCAGCGCTACGGCCAGGACACGCCGCTCCCCTCGATCCAGCTCTGCATTGAGATGGTCGACGCCTCCGGCGCCTGCGACTATGGCTACGCGTGCGTTTACGCCGACACCATCAGTTGGGCCAACCCCACCACGCCGCTCCCCATGACGCTCGACCCGCGCCTCGCGTTCGAGAACCTCTTCGGCGAAGGCGGCACTCCCGAGGAGCGCGCCGCCCGCCAGAAGGTCAACCGCAGCATCCTCGATTGGGTCGCCCGCGACGTCGCCCGCCTCCAGCGCAATCTCGGCCCCAGCGACCGCCGCCGCCTCTCGCAGTACCTCGACGACGTCCGCGAAATCGAGCGCCGCATCGAGCGCATCGAGAAGTACAACTCCAGCGGCGAAACCCGCCAGTTGCCCGCCGCCCCGCTTGGCGTTCCTGATTCCTACGAGGAGCACGTCCGCCTCATGTTCGACCTGCAGGCGCTCGCTTTCATGACCGACGTGACCCGGGTCTCCGCCTTCAAGATGAGCCGCGACGTCAGCGGCCGCGTTTTCGCCGAAAGCGGCGTGAAGACCCCGTTCCACTCCTGTTCGCATCATGGCGAGAATCCCGCGCGCGTCGCTGAGTTCGCCAAGCTCAACCGCTACCACGTCAGCCTGATTCCCTACTTCCTCGACAAGCTGAAAAGCACGCCCGATGGCGACGGCAACCTGCTCGACCATTCGATGGTCCTGTACGGCAGCCCCATGGGCGACGGCAACGTGCACAACCACAAGCGCGTCCCCATCTTCATTGCGGGCCACGCCAATGGCCGGCTGAAGGGCAACCTCCACGTCCGCTGCCAGGACAGCACGCCCATGGCGAACGTCCTGCTCACGATGCTCCACAAGCTCGACGTAAACGTCGAATCCTTCGGCGACAGCACCGGAGAGGTCGCGATATGATCGCCCGCCTCACTCCCCTGCTCACCCTCGCCGTCCTCTTCCCCCTCCACGCCTCCGATACCCGCCTCCCCGACGCCGCCCAGTCCGGCAACCGCGCCCTCGTCCGCACGCTCCTCAAGCAGGCCGCCCCCGTCAACGCCGCCCAAGGCGACGGCATGACCGCCCTCCACTGGGCCGCATATCAGGATGACGTGGACCTCGCCAAGCTTCTCCTCGCCGCCGGCGCCGACGTCAAAGCCGCCACCCGCCAGGGCGCCCTCACTCCGCTTTCCATGGCCTGCACCAACGGCAACGCCGCCATGATCGAAGCCCTGCTCGCCGCCGGCGCCGACGCCAACGCTTCCAATTCCAGCGGCACGACCCCGCTCATGACCGCCGCCTCCTCCGGTAGCGTCGATGCCGTCAAAATTCTGCTCGCCCACGGCGCGGACGTGCAAGCCAAGGAATCCGCTCACGGCCAGACCGCGCTCATGTTCGCCGCCGCACTGAACCGCGATGCCGTGGTGAAGTTCCTCCTGGCTCACGGAGCCGACCCCAACATCGCTACCGAAATCAAGCAGGTCCAGCGCGTCCGTTTCGATCAGGACGGCAACATCGTCGAAGAGCGTCCCGCCGCCGCCCGCGGACCCGCGGCGGCTGCCCCACGCACCGCCGAGGCCCAGGATAAAGCCGACGAAGCCGCCGACGCCCAGGCGGCCGTCGAGGCCGCTAAGGCCGCGCAGGCCGCCACCCAATCCGATCTCGACCTCGCCGCCCGCGCCTTTGGCCTCCAATCCAGCGCCGCCCGGTTCGCCAAGCCGCGCGCCATAGCCGGCGACGTCGCCGCGCGCGCGCCCCGCCGCGTCGGCCCCGAATGGACCGGAGGCATGACCGCGCTCCTTTACGCCGCCCGCGAAGGTCACTTCGAAGCCGCCCGCGCCCTCGTCGAAGGCGGCGCCAATATCAACCAGGTGAGCGGCGACAAGTTCAGCCCGCTCGTCATGGCCATCGTCAACGGTCGCCTCGATCTCGCCAGATACCTGGTCGATCACGACGCCGACCCGAACCTCGCCAGTGTCTCCGGCCTGACCGCCCTGTACGCCGCCATTGACGTACAGTGGGCGCCTCACGTCTGGTTCCCGCAACCCACCACCGAGCAGGAGAAGGTCCCCTACCTCGACCTCATGAAGGCGCTGCTCGACCACGGCGCCAACGTCAACGCCCCCATCGGCGAGAAACTCTGGTTCCGCTCCTTCACCAACGACTACACCTGGATCGACCCCGCCGGCGCCACCCCCTTCTGGCGCGCCGCCCAATCCAGCGACACCGCCGCCATGCGCCTCTTGATTGAACACGGCGCCGATCCCAAGCTCGCCACCAAGTCCGGCGACACGCCGCTCATGGCTGCCGCCGGCATAGGCTGGGCCGCCAACTGGAGCGTCAACGCTCCGGTCAATTTCGTCGACGCCGTCAAGTATTGCATCGAGCTCGGCAATGACGTGAACGCCGCCGACAACCGCGGCTACACCGCCCTCCACGGCGCCGCCTATCTCGGCAATAACGACATGGTGAAGTATCTCGTTACGAAGGGCGCCAAGGTCGACGCCAAGAGCAAAGCCGGCGACTTCCCCGCCGACATGGCCAACGGCCCCACGCGCTTCGGCCAGCCCCACCCCGAGACCGTCGCGCTGTTGGAAAGCCTCGGCTCCCCCAACTCCCACAACTGCCGCTCCGATCAATGTGTAGTCGCCCCGCGCGCGACCGTCTACGAACGCCCCCTCACCGCCGCCGAGCAGCAGGAAAAAGACGCGCTCGACAAATTAGCCGCGATGCTAGGCTTCCAATCCGCAGTCTATCTGCCCGACGTCCCCGAACCCCCTCGTCGCGGCGGCAACTAACCTGTGCGCCGACTCGTCCCCGCGCTCCTCCTCGGCGTCCTTCCCGCCTTAGCCCAGCCCTACCCCGCGCCGATCCCGCCCGATCACCCCGCGATCCGCTACACCACGACGCCTGCCAACGACCCGATTGCGCGCCTCGCCCATGCCCTCGACACCGGCGCCGCCACGCTCGACTACGGCCCGCAGGGCTACCTCGCCTCTCTCCTCTCTCACCTCGGCATCGACGCCAACTCGCAAGCCCTCGTCTTCTCGAAAACCAGCTTCCAGGCCTCGAAGATCGGTCCGCGGACCCCGCGCGCCATCTATTTCACCGACGATGCCGCCGTCGGCTGGGTCCCCGGCGGCGACGGCTTCGAGCTCGCCGGCCTCGACCCGCGCCAGGGGTACCAGTTCTACACCCTCGACATCCACGAGTCCCCGCGCCCGCGCATCGCCCGCCGGGCCGAATGTCTCCACTGCCATCAGGGCAACGCGACCCTCGGCGTCCCCGGCATCTTCATCGGTTCCGTCTTTCCGGACGTGGCCGGCAACGCGAACGCCGCCACCGCCATCATCACCGACCAGCGCACCCCGTTTGCCGACCGATGGGGCGGCTGGTACGTCGACGCCGCCCGCGGCCACCCCCGCGACCGCTCCGCCGCCGTCGCGCTCGACCCCGCCGAGCCCGAGACTCTCACCCCGCTCCTCCTCACCTTCGATCGCGCGCGCTACCTCAGTCCGCACAGTGACATCGTCGCTCTGATGACCTTCGAGCACCAGACCCACATGACGAACCTGATCACGCGCGTCAACTGGGAATCCCGCACCGGCGCGCAGCCCCGCATTGATGAGCTGATTGACTACATGCTCTTCGTCGGTGAGGCCCGCCTGCCCGGACCGATCGAAGGCGCCTCGACGTTCACGAAAACCTTCCCTCAGCGCGGCCCCCGTGACCGACAGGGCCGCAGCCTCCGCGATTTCGACCTGAAGACCCGCCTGTTCCGATATCCGCTCAGCTACATGATTTACAGTCCGGCCTTCGCCGCGCTGCCGGAGGAAGTGCGCGAGCGGGTCCACCAACGCCTGAATGAAATACTCAGCGGTAAGGATCCATCGCCGCGATACGCGCACTTGACGCCGGAGATCCGGCAAGCGATTTTCGCCATTTTGCGGGATACGAACCCGCACTTGTTTCAGTAATACGGTCGGAAGCGAAGAATAGGGAGCAGCCGGCCTGCACCGTTCTAAGCTGTTGAGAGACAAACCCGATTCCGCGATGAAGCCGAACCGTCTCTGGCCGACCCCGGAAGGCATTTACTCCGCCA
>DATBFY010000137.1:0-2391 GCA_036558265.1 Tepidisphaeraceae bacterium
GCGCTTCTACACGCCCGTGAATGAGATCTTCGTCGCCGCCCGCTTTTCGGCCCAACTCGGCTGGTGGAACGAGCGCCTCACCAGCGACCGCGCCTTCGTCACCGCCCTCAAGCACATGGCCAAGGCCAACCTGCTGGCCGAAGAGGCGATCCTCAAGGTCCAGCCCGACGCGCTCTTCATCCAGAGCGAGTCGTCCGAGTACTTTCACGCGGGCGAGCCCCAATCCCAGGCCTTCGCCGACTTCCTCAACCAGAAGCGGTTCCTCTCCCTGGACCTCTGCTACGGGTTCGACCCGCCGGGCCTGATGTACGAATACCTGATGGATCACGGCCTGACGCGCGACGAGTACCATTGGTTCCTCGAGCACGGCAAGCAGATGCGCCCGCACTGCATCATGGGCAACGACTACTACATCACCAACGAGCACACCGTGCTTGGCCGCGACCAGGTCCGTCCCTCGGGCGAGATCTTCGGCTACTACGTAATCACCCACCAGTATTTCGACCGCTACCACCTGCCCGTCATGCACACCGAGACCAACCGCAAGGACGAGCGCGAGGCCCCGGCGTGGCTCCTCAAGGAATGGGCCAACGTCGTCCGCCTCAAGCGCGACGGCGTGCCGATCCTGGGCTTCACCTGGTACTCGCTCCTAGACCAGACCGACTGGGACACCGCCCTGCGCGAGGAAAATCACCGGATCAACCCGATGGGACTGTTCGACCTCAATCGCAGGATCCGCAAGGTGGGCCAAGCCTACAAGGAACTGATCGCCCAGTGGCGCTTCGAGCTCCCCCTCCAGAGCATGTCGCGCGACATGTACCTGGCGCCCGGCGAGGCCGGCCTCCGCGACGCGGCCCCGCGCGGCGCGGACGGGGATGCCGCCACCGTCCGCGACGTCCTCGAACGCACCCTGCCCGACGAGTACGGTATGAAGCGCGGGCGGGTTGCTCAGAGACGACACCAAACCTCCCCGCGCCGCCACGCCAAACGACCACCCGAGCCTGGACGCCACTGAATCATCCCCCAGCGACGCCCCCCGGCCGCTCCGAGATCAAGTATCGAGGTTCACCCCGGTAATTGAGCTTCGCCGGATGGTTGCGCGTCATGTAGTCGCCCAACGTCAGCGTGAGCATGATCGCCAGCCACAGGAACGCCGCCCCCGCAAACGCCCACGTCACCCGCGGCGCGTACCGCACGTGCATGAAATACAGGATGATGAGCAACCCCTTCATCACCGCGATCGTCAGCGCCACCGCCATCGACGCGCGACGCGCCCAGACCTCCGCATGCGTCCCGGGAAGGATCCGATCCAACGGCAAGAACGCCGCCGCCACCGTCAACACCAGCAGCCCCATCAGCGCCAAAAAGACGTTGCGGTACGCTTTGACGGTCGGATGTGCCGGGGCAGCCATATCTCGCGCGCGCCTTTCAATGTCTGAGCAAGTAAAGCACCGGGAACAGGAACACCCACACCGTGTCCACGAAGTGCCAGTAAAGCCCCACGACCTCCACCGGGTGATGATACTCCTTCGTAAAATGCCGCCGCTTTGCCAGCACCAGGATCGTCGCCAGCACCCCCAGCCCGATCAGCATGTGCAACGCGTGCAGCATCGTCATCACGAAGTAGTACGTCATGAACAGCTCGACCTGCGGCGGCCTGGCCTCCCCCCCGCCCGGCGGCACGCTCGACCAGTGGAACCGCGGCACCAGGTGGTCGTGCCACTCGATCGTGTACTCCGTCCCCTTGATCAGCACGAACAGCGTCCCCAGCGCGATCGTGAACCACAACCATCGCACGATCGCGCGATTGTCCGCCTCGCTCGCCGCGTGCACCGCCAGCGCCATGCAGAAACTGCTGCCCAGCAGCACCGCCGTGTTGATCGCCCCCAGGTACCACTTCAGCTCGTGCGCCCCTTGAGCAAACGCCTCAGGCCAGCGTACGCGATACACGAAAAACCCCGTGAACAGCACCCCGAAGAACAGAACTTCGGTCGAGAGAAACGTCCACATCCCCAGCGACGACGTCTCCCGCTGCTGCTCGATGTCCTCGAACTGCTCCGACGGCAGCGAATCACGCTCGAACACCGTGAGCTGGCTCATTGCTGGCTCCATTCCGCGCCCTCGGGCCGCGTTCCCGGCTTCCCGTCGCCACCTGCACCGCCCGCCGGCATCGGCAGGATCGGCGTGTTGTTGCTCCCCTGCGGCGTCATCCGGTCATACGCGTACGCTTCCTCGCGAATAATGGGAACGGCATCAAAATTGTGGGCCGGCGGCGGCGACGACACCGTCCACTCCAGCCCCATCGCCTTCCACGGGTTCGCCCCCGCCGGCGGACCATATTTGAGCGACCACAGCAGATAGATCAGCGGCAGCAGGTAACCCAGCGCCAGG
>DATBFY010000138.1:0-5369 GCA_036558265.1 Tepidisphaeraceae bacterium
GTTCGGCCTGATCGCCGGGTTGCTCACCGCCTTCATCGCGTCGCGCGTCTCCCGCGCGGCCCTGGCGCCCCTTCACGCCACCGCGGACGTGATCGGCCAGATCAGCCCGCAAAGCCTGCACCGCCGGATCGACGCGGCGAAACTCCCGCCCGAGCTTCTCCCGATGGCCGCGCGCCTCAACGAGATGCTCGAACGCATCGAGCGAGCCTACGTGCAGCGGCACCAGTTCCTCGCCGACGCGTCTCACGAGTTGCGCACGCCCGTCGCCGCTTTGGTCACCACGATGGAGGTCTCCCTGCGCCGCCCGCGATCGGCCGAGGCGTCCCGGCAGACGCTCGAGGGATGCCTCGCGGACGCGCGCGTCATGCGGACGCTGGTCGAGCGCCTGATGGAACAATGCCGCGCCGACGAGCCCTCGCACGATGAACCGGCCGAATCGATCGATCTCGTCCCCCTGCTGAACCATTGCGCCGACCAGGCGGCCGCGCTGGGAGTCGACCAGGACGTCTCGGTCGCCCGCCAGGTGCCGGCCCACCTCCCGATCACCACCCAGCCGGGGCGCCTCCGAAGCGTGGTCTTGAACCTGCTGTCAAATGCAGTGGAGTACAATCGCCCCGGCGGGGAAGTGGCCTTGGCGGCACATCCGAACGGCCAGTTTATCCATCTTACCGTCCGAGATACCGGTCAAGGGATCCCGGCGGAGCACCTGCCGCACCTGTTCGAGCCCTTCTACCGGATTGACGGAGCCCGATCGACCCCAAATGGGCACCTGGGCCTGGGTTTGTCCCTGGTGCAGTCGCACGTGCAGGCATTGGGTGGCCGAATCCGGGTTGAAAGTGTCCCCGGTGTCGGCACCACGTTTCACGTTGATGTTCCCATAAACCGTGCTGCATCCTCGACCGCCGTAAACCGTGCCCCGGTGAGCGCTTCCCTCTCATAGGACTCTCATCCGGTCGGTGGTATACTCCGAGAACGCTGATGTTTCGCAGGCTTGCCATCTTCACCCTCCTCGTTGCGGCGATGACCCTCGCGTCATCCGTCATCGCCAAGGGCAAACGGGACAAGCCGCGCAACCGCGAAGGCGTCTATTCGTTGAAGGTCGCCGGTTATGTCACCGGCGATGGGGACGCCAACGTGGAGGGCAACAGCCTCACGCTGACGTTGACCGTCGCGCCCTCGGCCGGTGGTTCGCAGCAGACAGAGACCGTCGCGCTTCGATTGGGAGGCGCGAGCTTCTCGTCGAACCAGCCGTTCCTCGGGCAGACCGCGAACTTCCAGGGCCGCCTCGACGCGCCCGATGACGAGAAGGAGCGCGAGCTGCGCGGCGTCCGGTTGGTCGGACGCATCCGCTCCGCGGACGGTCAGTACGCCACCATCGTCGGATACATCCCCAGCCTGGCGAACACCAAAGACCTCATCGACATGGGGCAGGACACCAACGCGACGCCCACCAACGGGAAGACCGATAGTGGCGGCGAAAGCCAAGGGCACGATGACAACGGCAAGGGGGATCGGGGCAAACCCAAGCCCAAGCATCACTGACGCGGCGCCGAAGATCTCCCCGGCCTCCGCGCTCCTTTATTACCGTCCGGCGAGCCTCGCCCGCGTCGCCCACAGGCCGCTGCTCGGCGTGCTGATGAAGTAGACGCGCTCGCCGTCGCCCATCGTGTTCCAGCCCTCCTTCATCTTGCCCGGGTCGTAACGCTTGAGCATCTCGTTCAGATCCGCGTATTCGAAGTTCACGCCCTCGATCTCATCCGCGGTCATGTGGCCGGGCGCGTAGCGGATCGTGAAGCGGCCCTCGCTCGACCCGTGGAGCAGGTGGGCCGTCGCGTGCGCCAGGTCCTGCATGTCCGGATTGTCCTTGTACATCGACATGCACCTGGGCGTGCCGCAGTAGCCGTATTTGCGGATAAAGCGATCGACGTCGTCCTGTTCGCCGAAACGCTCCAGGCCCGGCGCGAGGATCAGCAGCTCGCCGCCGTCCGCCATCGCCATCCGAGTGCGGTAGATCGCCTTGTTGGCGACCCAGGTCGAGCGGAACTCGTCCGCCTGCATCACCGCCACGATTTTCTTCAGCGGCTCCTCAAAGACCGTGATGTTCTGGGCCTTGGAGCGCCGCGCGGCCTGGAGGTACGTCTCCAGATCATCACCGACGTAAACGCCGCTGTGCACCAGTCGGTTATCCGGGTCACGCTGCATGACGACCTGGAGGTAGACGTCCGGCAACTGCGCCAGGAACTTCTCCTCAGCCCAGTTGAAGCAGGCCCGGGTGGGTGTGATCAGGCAGCCCAGGTTGGCCTCGATGCCGTAGGTTGCCGACGCCAGGTGTGCGGCGCAGATCGAGTCCTTCCCGCCCAGGCCGATGAAGTAGTTCTTGTTGTGATTGGCGAACCCCAGCACCTCGTGGGGCACGACGTGACCGACGTTGACGATCAGGTCCCACTTATGGGTCATCAGCATCGTGTTCAGATCGACCGGGATCGCCCAGTCCGCCCGGCCGCCGGTCTTCTCCTTGACCAGCTCAGCGGGGATGACCCCGACGTGCGTGACACCCTTGCGCCAGTCGTGGGGATGGATGCGCTCCTGGGGGATCGAGCCGAACATCCACGCGTTCTCCTCCTTCGTATGCGGGCGGTGCTGGCCCAGCGTCGGGATGACGTGCGTGTCGCACGTCCTGGGCAGGAGCTTATAGAGCGTCTCGGTGATCCACCCAGCCCCCGAGTGCGCGCGAGTGAGATCGGGCGGCAGGAGCAGCACCCGCCGGAATTCGCGGATGTTCAACCGCGATTTGGCCTCGTCCAGCAGGCGCTGGCACATCTGTTCGACTTCCGGCCGTGAGATCGAATCCGCCTCGCGCGAAAACCAGGGCATAGGTGCGGTCTTCCTTTCGTCAGGCGGACGATTCTACGCGCGGGTGCGCGGCCGCCAACGGCGCGATGCAATCATTTTCAGCCCCCCTACCATACCCCCATGCGGACCGCCATCCTGCTGACGATCTCCAACGTGTTCATGACCTTCGCCTGGTACGGCCACCTGAAATTCGAAAAGCGGCCGCTCTGGGCCGTCGTGCTGGTGAGCTGGGGGATCGCCCTCTTCGAGTACATCTTCCAGGTGCCCGCCAACCGGATCGGATTTCTGTCAGGGTTCTCGGCCGGGCAGCTCAAGATCATGCAGGAGGTCATCACCCTGATCGTCTTCGTCATCTTCGCCCGGCTTTACCTGGGCGAGCGGCTGGCGTGGAACTATTACGCGGGCTTCGCCTGCATCTTCATGGCGGTGTTTTTCATCTTCTATTTCCGCCAACCGGCATAAAACGAGAAAGATGCCGTAGCGGGCTCGCGGCTTGAGCGGCTGACAGTGACGCAGTGACCCCATGTCTTCTCTACTTCTTGCGCGCCGCATCTTGAGGGGACACGCAACTCGGGAACGAGGCCAGCATCGCCTGCGCCTTCTGCATGGTCTGATCGTTCGGCATCGACCTGGCCAACTGCGCCGATCTCTGCTGAAGCGCCGCGAACTGCTGCACATCGGCGATGGGCGGCTTGCGGTACTTGCCCGCATCGGCCGGCAACTGCGCCACACGTTTATCGGTATTGGCCACCCGGTTCGCCAGCTTGGGGTGATCGCTCATCATTTCCGGCGTCTTGTCATAACCGGCCGCGATCATGTGCTTGAAGAAGTCGGCGAAATGATGGGGGTCCCATCCGGCGCGGGTGTAGAACGCAAAGCCGACCGAGTCGGCCTCATCCTCATCCCCGCGGGTGAATCCCATGCCGACGAACTTCCCGGCCTTGGACGCCGCGCTCCCCGCGGTCTGGGCGTTGGAGACGCTCGATGACAGCCCCCCGCCCAGGAGCAGGCTCACGACCCCCGTGCCGACCGCGACCACCCCCGTGCCCACATTCTGCCCCACCTGCCGATCCATGCCGCTTTTGACATGTCGGGCGTAGACGTGCGCGTATTCGTGCGCCATCACCGCGGCCAGTTCGTCCTCGCTCTTGCAGTTGAGGAACAGCTCGTTGTAGACGTACATGTAGTCGCCACCGGTCGTGAAGGCGTTGAGCGTCTTGCTGTTGACCAGGTAAAACCGCATCTTGTCGGAGAACATCCAGGCATTGTCTTCCGTTGACTTCGTGTGGCTCTCGGGGCCGAAGCCTTCCTTGTCCATCGCCATCGCGGTCTGGATGATCCGCTCCCCGACCTTCTGGAGGTAGGCCTGAAGCTGGGCATCCTCCATCACCGCCGGCTTGAGCTCCTGTTGCGCCCCTTCGGCGGCAGCCATGACCTTCTGATCGTTCGCGCACCCGCCCGCTCCCGGCAGAAGCAGGGCGAGGATGAACAAGGCCGATCCACGCATGAGGACGGTTTGCCTGATGATGACATGACGGGCCATGAGACGCTCCTTTCGCTGTGCCAAACCCGTCAAGCATAGCTCGGACTGACTCGGGCAATATTGGACTTTGGTCCCATCCCGCGAACCAAAGGCGGCATTCCGGGTCATTTCTGAATGCCCGCGCGGCGGCACAGGCCGTTGACGATTCAGCAGTTGTCGGCGGTGCCGGTGAACTGCAGGAGGGCGCGCGGCAGGAGCAAGAATGCGCGCGCACGTCTGCGATTGCGATGAAATCGATCCGGGTGGGGAAGCCCGAGGGGGCGGGAGGCGGAAAACTGGGAGTCCTGCTGGTTTCCGCCGCCCGCCCCCTCGGATTCGAGACTTTGAAGGATGTTCGACCCCGCCGGGCCTGCCCCTGCGCCGCGACCCTGGACGATTAATCTTCGTCTTCCACCCAAAGCAGCCCGACGGCGCCATCGCTCACGACGCCCACGCCGGTTTCGGATATGGCTCTCTCCCGCCCCTGGCGTGGCGCCGGTGAACGGCGCGAGCCGAGACACACTGCCCGCTTCGGCGGGCGGCAGTTTCCTTTCCGATCATCGTGTCCGCGAGGATACGATGGGGCGCATGGTGAAGCACCCCCGGATGACGACTTGCAGCTTCTGCGGGCGGTCGAGCAACGTGTCGGGCCCACACGTCGAAGGCCCGGCCGACGTGTACCTTTGCGAGCGGTGCTCTGGGATCGCGGCCGACATCTTTCGGCACGAACGGGAGGTCCGGGAAGGCCGCGCGGAAACCGGGACGACGCAGGAAGGAGGTCCCGCGTGGGCGCGGTGCACCTTCTGCGGAAAGCCGCGCGGTCAGACTGGGCCTATGGTAGGCGGGACCGGCGGTACGTGGATTTGCGCGGCGTGCGTTGACGGGGCGGCAGTCGCGGTGGACGAGATGCGGCGTGCAAGGATCATCCCCGGGCGTTCGAACTGACACCGGATTGCGTGCGCGCGTAGGCGCCTACCGTTCCCGGTCATTGGTG
>DATBFY010000139.1:0-12214 GCA_036558265.1 Tepidisphaeraceae bacterium
AACAAGACCCAGGTCGACGCCGGCGCAGGCGTCGACATGCAGAAGCTCATCATCAAGACCGTCCGCGCCGGCCTCGCCGGCATCGAATGTCTAGCCGGCATCCCCGGCACGATCGGCGGCGGCGTCCGCATGAACGCCGGCGGCAAGTTCGGCGACATCGGCGGCTTCGTCCGCACCGTCACCGTGATGGACGATGAAGGCACGATCTTCACCCGCACCCGCGACGACCTGATCTTCCAGTACCGCCACACCAACATCGCCGCCCGCTTCATCCTGGGCGCCACGCTCGCCCTGGAGGAAGATGACCCCGAGAAGATCATGAAACGCACCAAGGAGATCTGGATGTTCAAGCAGAACAGCCAGCCCCTGAACACGAAGAACTGCGGGTGCGTCTTCAAGAACCCCCGTGGCCTGTCCGCCGGCGCCCTGATCGACAAGGCGGGCCTAAAAGGCCTGCGCGTCGGCGGCGCCGAGGTCTCCGAAAAGCACGCCAACTTCATCGTCGCCCATCCCGGCTGCCAGGCCGCCGACGTCAAACGCCTCATCAACATCATCAAGGAAAAGGTCTGGGAGAGGAACGAGATCACGCTGGAGACCGAAGTGCAGATCTGGTGATAATCCAAGGATGAAGGTTGAAGGCTGAAGGATGAATTGGATCACGGCCACCAATCGATTGCCGCGATCTGTTCATCCTTCATCCTTCCGCCTTCTGCCTTGAGCCGAGGAATCCGAATGAACGTTACGGTTCTCTATGGCGGCCCCAGCGCCGAACGCGAAGTCTCCCTGGTTTCGGGCAAGGCCGTCGCCGCCGGGCTGCGTGAGGCCGGTCACGCCGTCACGGAGATCGACGTCCGCCCCGAGACGCTCGACGCCGCCCTAGCAAAACCTGCCGACGTCGTCTTCCCCGTCCTCCACGGGACGTGGGGCGAGGACGGACAGCTCCAGGCCGTCCTCGAACAGCGGAAGATCCCTTTCGTCGGCTCGGGCAGCGCCGCCTCGAAGCTCGGCATGGACAAGGCCGCCACCAAGCTCGCCTGGGAACGGGCCGGCTTCCCCACGCCCCCCTACGAGCTGGTTACCCGCGCCAATCCCATCACCGCCATCAAGGCCCCCTGCGCCGTCAAGGCCGTCGATTCCGGATCGAGCGTGGACGTCTACATCTGCAAGAGCCAAGGCGACGCCGACAAGGCGCTCAGGACCCTCCTCGACAAGTACGGTCGCGCCCTGGTCGAGCAGTTCATCAAGGGCCCCGAGCTGACCGTCGGCCTGCTCGAGGAAAAGGCCCTCGCCCCCATCCGCATCGTCCCCAAGGTCGAGTTCTTCGACTTCGAAGCCAAGTACAAGCGCAACGACACCGAGCACCGCTTCGACACTGGCCTGCCCATCGACCTGATCGACAACTGCAAGCGGCTCGCTGAGAAGGGCAACGCGATCGTCGGCGCGCGCGACCTGGCGCGCGTCGACATCATGATCGACGACCGATCGCACCAGCCCTACATGCTTGAGATCAACACGCTCCCGGGCTTCACACCCAAGAGCCTGTTGCCCGAGGCCGCAGCGCATGCGGGGATCAAGTTCCCGCAGCTCGTGGATCGCTTGGCCAGGCGGGCCGCCGCACGGTAGACTCACCGGCATGACGCCCTTTATGCTCCGCCTCATCGGGATCGCCGGTGTCCTGCTCGCCCCCCTCTCGCACGCCCAGCCGCCCCAGTCCGATCCGGCGAAGCTCGCCGCGATCCCCGAGCGGCTCAAACCCTTTATCGACAAACACGAGATCACCGGCGCGGTCACCTGCGTCGCTGATCGCGACCACGTGATCCACCTGGCAGCCATCGGCCAGGCAAACGTCGCCGCCGATGTTCCCATGAAGACCGATTCGATGTTCTGGATCGCGTCGATGACCAAGCCGATCACCAGCACCGCGATCCTCATGCTCCAGGACGAGGGGAAGCTCAACGTCGATGACCCGGTCGCCAAATACATCCCCGAGTTCGCCAACGTCAAGACCCCCAGCGGTAAGCCCGCCAACCTCACCCTCAAGCACCTCCTGACCCACACCAGCGGCCTGGCGGAGAACACGCCCGAACAGTCCCGCTCGGCGAAAACGCTTGCGGACCTCATCCCGGGCTTTGTCAACAAGCCCACCCAGTTCGAGCCGGGAACGCAGTGGCGCTACTGCCAGACCGGGATCAACACGCTGGGCCGCATCATCGAGGTCGTCGGCGGTGAGCCCTACCCGCAGTTCCTTCAGAAGCGCATCTTCGATCCGCTGGGCATGAAGGACACCACGTTCTACCCAAGCAAGGAACAGCAGGCGCGCGTCGCCCACTCGTATCGCCGGAACAACCAGACCGGATCGCTTGACGATGTGGGTTTGGCCATCTGGGGCAATCGCGACCTGTCGCAGACCGACCGGTATCCGATGGCCAACGGGGGTCTGTTCTCCACCGCGGCCGACTACGCGCAGTTCTGTCGCATGCTCCTGAACAACGGCACGCTGGACGGCCACACGTACCTCAAGGCCGAAACCGTCAAGCTGATGACCACGATCCACACCGGCGACCTGAAGGCCGGCTTCGTCCCCGGCAGCGGGTGGGGCCTGGCGGTCGGGATCGTCCGCGAGCCGGTCGGGCTGACGGCCATGCTCTCGCCCGGCACGTTCGGCCACGGCGGGGCCTACGGCACCCAGGCGTGGATCGACCCGGTCAAGGGCGTGGCCTACATCCTCATGGTGCAACGCGCCAACTTCCCCAATTCCGACGCCAGCGACGTCCGCAAGACGTTCCAGCAAGCCGCCGCCGAGGCGCTCAAGTAATTGCTCGACGGACCTGCGCACCGAATTACGCCGCGCCTTTGCCGCGGAGGGGCTGGCATGGCAGGTGCAATGATTCCGCGACGGCGGGATTGGTCACGCGCGAATTGACCAGGTTGATGCCCTCGGCAAAGCCCGGGTCGTCCGCGGCGGCGCGCTCGTAGCCGGCGCTGGCGATCTTGACTGCGTACGGCAGCGTCGCATTGCAGAGGGCGATCGTGCTGGTGCGCCCGACGGCGCCGGGCATGTTCGTGACGCAGTAGTGTACGACGCCCTCGACAACGTAGGTCGGCTGCTGGTGCGTGGTCGGGCGCGCGGTCTCCACACAGCCGCCCTGGTCGATCGCGACGTCCACGATCACGCTGCCGTTCTTCATCGCCACCAGGTCCTGGCGCGTCACCAGGCGCGGGGCCTTGGCGCCGGGGATCAGTACGGCACCGACCACAAGGTCCGCCTGGCGGAGCTGCTCGCGCACCGTGTGCACATCGCTGTAGATCGTGTGGACGTTGGCGGGCATGACGTCGTCGAGGTAGCGCAGGCGGTCGAGGTTGATGTCCATGATCATGACGTTGGCGCCCAGTCCGGCAGCCACCTTCGCGGCATTGGTGCCGACGACGCCGCCGCCCAGCACCACCACGTGCGCGGGCGCCACGCCCGGCACGCCCCCCAGCAGGATGCCTCGGCCCATCATGGGTTTTTCGAGGTATTTGGCGCCCTCCTGGATGCTCATCTTGCCGGCGATCTCGCTCATGGGCGTGAGCAGCGGGAGCGTGCCCCTGCGATCCTTAATTGTCTCATATGCGATCGCGACGATCCCGCTCTCCAGGCACGCCTGGGTCAGCTCGTGACTGGCGGCGAAGTGGAAATAGGTGAAGACGATCTGACCGGGCCGGAACATGCCGATCTCGACCGGCTGGGGCTCCTTGACCTTGACGATCATGTCGGCGGCGTCGAAGACCTCGCGCGCGGTGGCGACGATTTTCGCGCCAGCCTTGATGTAATCCTCGTCGGCGAAGCCGCTGCCGACGCCGGCGTGGGTCTCGACCAGTACCTCGTGTCCGGCCTTGGTGAGGACCTCGGCCCCGACGGGCATCATGGCGACGCGGTACTCGTCTGACTTGATCTCTTTGGGGACACCAACTCGCATGAATCTACTCCGTTCACAAGTGGCACGGGCGGCTGGCCCGTTTGATTGACCTTGCGGGGCCAGTCGGATCGTATCCGCCCACGCCGCCTGATCAATCGCGGCCAACGATCAGCCGTCAAAGCCCCAGTTCCTCGACGAAGCGTCGGATCTCCGAACGAATCTCGGCGCAAAGTTGCTCGTCGGTCTCAAAAATCACATCAGGAGAATCTATGTCGTCCATAAACGCGGTCACGATTAACTCGATGTCCTTCCCGTGGTATCGGATGTCGAATCGGACGCGGCGGGTTTCGTCACGCTTGGTTCGGGCGATCATGCGCATCACACGGTTCACCTGCTCGAACCGAAACCCGCTCTGAATGAATGGAATGAGACGCCTCAGCAGCGGAGCGACGTGCTCAATATCGAAACCCGCACTTGTTGTAGCCACGTTCCGCTCTCACTCCTCGGTAAACTCTGCGCCGCATAGCTTGGTCGGTTGGTAAACACGGGCGGCGATCCGCGCCTATATTCGTTCGCGGTGAGGCACGTCCGATATTACCCGTGCCCGGCCCTGGCTCAACCGCCCGACAAAATTTCGCCCGGGCGTTGCTTCCGATCAACGCCCGCGTTTGCCGATGCAAAAAGTGAACGCCGCGCGTTGCCGCCGCGCATCAACGACCGTCCGGCAGCGGCGCGACAGGGTTCTTATCGGCCAGCCGCCTCAGACACATGTTCCAATCCAACACCCCCGCAAAGCCGCGAGTGCTCATCCTCGACGAGGATCGCATCATCCTTCAATCCCTCGCGCAGTTCCTGGCGCGCGAGGGGTACGAGGTGCGCACCGCCGACGACCCGGATGACGCACTCGCGCAGCTCGAGGGCACGCAGTTCGAGCTGCTGCTGGCGGACATCAACATGCCGGGCGTCAAGCCCGCCGACTTCCTCCGTGACGTCCGCCGGCGCTTCCCGCACACGGTGGTCATCGTGATCACCGGCTACGGCTCGATCGAGGGCGCCGTCGAGGCCACGAAGATGGGCGCGTTCGACTACCTGACCAAGCCGATCGTCGATGACGAGATCCGCGTCGTGGTCGAGAAGGCCGTGCGCCAGCAGTCGCTTCTCTTCGAGAACCAGACGCTCCGCCAGCAGCTCGACCTGAGGTTCGGCCTGGAGAACGTGATCGGCCACGACTACAAGATGCTCAAGATCTTCGACTTGGTCGAGGCCGTCGCCGACAGCCGCACGACCGTCTTGATGACGGGCGAATCGGGCACGGGCAAGTCGCTGCTGGCGCGGGCGGTGCACCACCGCTCGCCGCGGCGCGACAAGCCGTTCGTCGAAGTATCCTGCGGCAGCTTGCCGGAGATGCTCCTCGAATCCGAGCTCTTCGGTCATGTGAAAGGGGCGTTCACGGGCGCGATCGCGGACAAGATGGGCCGGTTCATGGCGGCCGACGGCGGCACGCTGTTCCTCGACGAGATCAACTCGGCAAGTCCGGCGATGCAGGTGAAGCTCCTGCGCGTGCTGCAGGAGCGGGCGTTCGAAGCGGTCGGCAGCAGCGAGACCAAACAGGTGGACGTCCGCGTGATCCTCGCGAGCAACGTCGATCTGGCGCAGCTCGTCGCGCAACAGCAGTTCCGTCAGGACCTCTACTACCGCATCAACGTCGTCAATATCCGCCTACCCAGCCTGCGCGAGCGCCTGGGCGACATCCCCCTGCTGGCCAACCACTTTCTCAAGAAGTACGTTGCGGAGACCGGCCGCGAGATTCTGGGCTTCACCGAAGCCGCGCTGGCGGCCCTCCAGCGCCACACCTGGCCGGGCAACGTCCGTGAGCTGGAGAACGCGATCGAGCGCGCCGTGGTGCTGTGCCGCCGCCCGCAGATCGACGAGGCCGACTTCCCCGATACGCTGACGCACGCCGCCGCCCCTCATCCCCTCGCCCCCGCATCCCCTCATCTGGATGGACTTCCGGATCGCGCCATGCCGCTGGTCGTGGCGCTGGAAGAGCCCGAGCGGCGCATCATCGAGCTGGCGCTGAAGCGCAACAGTTACAACCGGCAGGCGACGGCGGCGGAGCTCGATATCAACCGCACGACGCTTTACAAGAAGATGCGGAAGTACGGGTTGGATGTGGGGGAGAGCAACTGACCCGCACAAGCGGGTCATCGTGAGCGCAGCGAAGGATCTTGCCGCGAAGGGACATGATCGTTCGTTCGAGGCCAGATCCTTCGGCCATTTGAAACTCCTTCAGGATGACGACGGTTTCACTTCCCGTTCCAGCTCCGTCCTGAACCTTCCCATCACCCGATCCACGACGCCCGGCATCAACGTCCCCAGGCTCACCAGCCATCGCGCCGCCCGCGCGGGCCACACCTCCGGCACCGGCGATGCAATTCCTCGCACCATCTCCCGCGCCACCCGCCGCGCGCTCTGGTGAATCCCACGGCTGAACACACCCGGCATCCACGCCCCCGCCTCGCGCTGCGCCACATCGAAGAACTCGGTATCCGTCCCAATCGGATGCACGCTCGTCACGGCGATCCTCAGCGGCCGGCACTCGACCCGCAACCCCTCCGCCAATCCTAACTGAGCGGCCTTGGTCGCCGAGTAGGGCCCGAAGTACGGCAGCCCCCGTCGTCCCGCCGCCGACGAAACGATCATCACCTGCCCGCGCCAACCGTCGCGCGGCTCCTGTCTCGCCATGATCGGCAGCGCGAAGTGAATGCAATCGGTCGTGCCGAAAACGTTGGTCGAGAAGATCCGCCGCATCTCCGCCGGCGAGGTGTCCGCGATCGTCCGCACCACGCCATACCCCGCGTTGCACACCAGCGTGTCGATCCGCCCGAAGCGGCCGACCGCCGCTTCGATCAGCTCGCGACATTGCCCGGTCTCGGACACGTTACACCTGACGCACAGGTGCCCCCCGCCCAGCTTCGCGTTCAGTTCCTCCAGGCGCTCCAGCCGCCTGGCGGCCAGCACCAGCCGGGCGCCGCGCGGGCCGAGCTCTTCCGCAACCGCTCGCCCGATCCCCGCGCTCGCCCCGGTTATGACGACCACCATCCCGTCGATTCGCCTTCCCATGCGGTCCAAGCCTACACTGCCTTTGACAACGGACAATGCACGACGGACAACGGACGCTTGTGTTTACAGGAATCATCCACAAGACTGCGAAGGTGCTCGGCGTGTCGGACCACGCTGGCAGCCGCCGCATCACGCTCGTCGCCCTCGACGCCAATCACGTCCTGGGCGAATCGATCGCCGTCAACGGCGTCTGCCTTACCGTGGCCGCGATCGATCCCGCCGACGGCTCGCTCGCCTTCGACGTGATCCGCGAAACGCTGGACAGGACAAACCTCGGCGAGCTTCGCCCCGGTGACGAGGTCCATACCGAGCGCTCCCTCCGCGTCGGCGACCCGATCGACGGCCACTTCGTCCAGGGACACGTGGACGGCACCGGCCGCCTCCTCAATCAGACCGACAGCGATCAGGAAGTCCGCCTGCGCATCCAGGCCCCCGCGCACCTCGCGAAGTACCTGGTCCCCAAGGGTTCGCTCGCCATCGACGGCGTCTCGCTGACGCTCGCGAAAATCGATGGTGATCAATTTGAAGTGGCCCTGATCCCCACCACGATCCAGTTGACCACCTTGGCCAAAAAGCAAGTGAATTACCCCTTCAATCTCGAATTTGATTCCATCGCGAAAACGATCATTTCCTATCTTGAACGGATTCACCCACAAGCCGATGATGCCAGGGACAAGGAGCGATGAACAGACCTGAAGCTCGTCACGTTTCACGTCTTCGCGTTCCACGCATTTGACCGATCATGGACTACCGACCCACCATCGCGATCACCATGGGCGACCCCGCCGGCATCGGGCCGGAGGTGATCGTCAAGGCGCTGGCCGACCCGGTCCTTCGCCACCGCGCCCGCTACGTCATCTACGGGATGAACGAGCTGCTCGCCTACGCCGCGGACCTGGCGGAGCTGGATGCGTTCTGGTGGCGCGACCAGTACCACGGCCGCAACAAGGCCTACGGCTTCGACGTCACCGTCATCGATTACGACCACTATTCGATCCTGGGCACGACGATCCGCTCCCCCAGCAAGATGGGCGGCGAAGCCTCGATGCGCTTTTGCCTCGACGCGATCGACGCCGCCAAAAAAGGCTTCGTCGACGCCGTCGTCACCGCCCCGATCGCCAAGGAATCCTGGAAGCTCGCCGGCTTCAACTACCCCGGCCACACCGAACTCTTCGCGCATATGAGCGGGGCGCGCCGCTACAACATGATGTTCACCGGCGGACCGCTGCGCGTGGTGCTGGCGACCGTCCACATCCCCGTCAGCGGCCTGTGGGGACGCCTCAACATCGGCGCGGTCTTCCAGCCGATCGAGCTGATGCACGAGACGCTGGTCAACTGGTTCGACATCGAAAAACCCCGCATCGCCGTCTGTGGACTCAACCCCCACGCATCCGAAAACGGCCAGTTCGGCGACGAGGAAGAACGCATCATCTCCCCCGCCATCCTGATGGCCCGCGAACAGGGCATCGACGCCACCGGCCCCTACCCCCCGGACACGATTTTCCTCAAGGCCAAGGCCGGTCACTACGACGCCGTCGTCGCCATGTACCACGACCAGGGCCTGATCCCCGTCAAGCTGCTGGCGTTCGACCAGGCGGTCAACTGCACGATCGGCCTGCCGATCATCCGCACCAGCCCCGACCACGGCACGGCGTTCGACATCGTCGGCCGCAACAAGGCCAACCCCGGCTCCATGCGCGCCGCCATCTCCCTGGCGATCGACCTGGCGGTCAAAAAGCACAAGCGCGCCGAAGCCCAGCGCCGCGCCGCGGGCGAGATCAAGTAATTCAATCGTCTTGAATCAAGTTGAGGTGGGCGAATGTCATTTCCCGGCGTCTTCGCTGGAGCAGCCATCCTGCGCCCATGAGCAGCAGGACCGCCTGCGCCACCGGCTCGGGCACCACTGTCCCGCTGATCGTGTACTGCCCGATATCCCCGTACCCCCCGTGGCTGCTCACCGCCAGGTAATAGTCCCCCGCCGGCACCAGCGCCGAAACCGTCTCCCCCAGGCTCGCCGTATCCGCAAATGCCAGCACGTTGCCGCCCGAATCCACCAGGCTCAGCGCCAGATCCAGCATCGGCCCGTACGGCGCAACGTCCGCCGTCAGTTGCACCAGGCCCCCCGTGCTCGAAAAGCGGAAGTAGTCCACATCGGTCATGCGCTCGATGATCCCGGCTCCGTGCGCGCTCGTGCCGTCAATCACCTCCAGCACGTCCGCCAGCGCCGCCGTGCTGCCGTGATCGTCCGCGCGATAGCCGAAACCGTTCACCGCGGTGATGCCGAACAGGTCGTCCTGGGTGCTCGCCGCGCCGTTCGAGCTCGGCCCGCGCCACCACAGTCCCCGATCGGCGAAGTACGAGTACCCCATGATCGGCGCGGTCGCGCTGCTGCCGTGATTGTACTCGTCCGTCTTGGTCCCATCCGTATCGTACGAGCTCTGGTGCACCAGCCCGAACAGGTGCCCCGCCTCGTGCGCCGTCGCCTCGGCCACGTACTTCGGAAAACCCTTGCCCAGGTTCTTGGCGAAAATCCAGCCGGTGTTCGATGTTTCCCCCGTGAACCCGCCGACGTAGCTGTAACCCCCGTACGTCCCGCCCGACCACGCCCCATCCCCCCCGATCACCATCCGCGCCACCTGGTTGTACGCATACGTGCCCGGATCCACCGTCGTCACGTCCACGTCGAACGGCGAGTATTTCTCCGCCACCCGCGACCAGATCTCACGCACCTGGTCGATCTCGGTCTGCGAGAACGTCGTCGCATCGCCGTCCGTGTCGTAAGCGGGGGTGGTGGTCGTGGTGAACGAGCCCCACTTCTGACCCGCGGCGCCGACGAAGTCGAGGTAAACCTTCACCGCCGCGCCAGGATTGCTCGAAAGCTGCGGCACGCTGCCCAGCGGCATGACCGTCGCCGACGGGGCGGCATTGCTCATCGGCGCCGCAGCGCTAAACGCATCCAGCGCCTCCGGCACACCACCGCCATTGAACAGCGCGCGCGCCTCCAGCGGCAGCATAAGCGGACGTGGGACTCGACTAGCCAAAACTTGCCCTCCGGCAGATGGCGGGTGCCGCGCGACAGTTTATCTAAACCCGATTCCGCCGAGGGTCAAATCATTTCACCCACCCCCTGTTAAGGGCTGTAATGCCTGTGACACTTGAAACGACAACGGGGCGCGCCGCTGGCGCGCCCCGTCGGGGAAATCCGGATCAAAACCAACGCCCCGGCTACTTCGCCAACCCCTCCGCCTTCGCCATGTGCAGCATCAGGTCGATCACCCGGTTGCTGTAACCCCACTCGTTGTCATACCAGCTCACGACCTTGAAGAAGTTCGCGTTCAGCTCGATCCCCGCCCCCGCGTCGTAGATCGAGCTGCGCGGGTCGGTGATGAAATCGGTGGAGACCACTTCCTCCTCCGTATAACCCAGGAAGCCCTTGAGCTCCCCCTCCGCGTAGCGCTTCATGGCGGCGTTGATGTCCTTCAGGCTCGTCGCCTTGGCCGTCTTGAAGGTCAGGTCCACCACCGAGACGTCCGGCGTGGGGACGCGGAACGCCATCCCCGTCAGCTTCCCCTTGAGCTGCGGCAGCGCCAGCGCCACCGCCTTGGCCGCGCCCGTGCTCGCCGGGATGATGTTCTGCGTGGCCCCTCGACCGCCCCGCCAGTCCTTCTTCGACGGCCCGTCCACCGTCGGCTGCGTAGCCGTCGTCGCGTGGATCGTGGACATCAGCCCCTCGGCCAGGCCGAACTCCTTGTCGATCACGTAGGCGACCGGCGCCAGGCAGTTGGTCGTGCAGCTCGCGTTGCTGACGATCTTGTGCTTCGCCGGATCGAACTTCTTGTGATTCACGCCCATCACCAGCGTCGGCACCTCCTCATCCTTCGCCTTGGTCGGGGCCGAGATGACCACGCGCTTCGCCCCGGCCTTCAGGTGCTTGCTCGCCCCGTCCAGGTCGGTGAAGAGCCCCGTCGATTCGATGCAGTAATCCGCGCCCAGCGAGCCCCAGGGCAGCTCCGCCGGGTCCCGCACCGACACGCACTTGATGAACCGCCCGTCGACGACGATGCCGTCCTCCTTGGCTTCGACGGTGCCCTCGTACTGCCCGTGCGTCGAATCGTACTTGAGCAGGTACGCGAGGTTGTCCGCCGGGACCAGGTCGTTGATGCCGACGAACTGGACGTTGGGGTTCTTGACGCCGGCCCGGAAGACCAGGCGGCCGATGCGACCGAAACCGTTGATGGCGACCTTGAGAGCCATGGGGGATCACTCCTTGTGACCGGTGTTTGGAATCAAGTGTAGGCCGGCTCCTCGCACGCACGCGCCGGAAAACCGGAAGGGGGCACGATAGGGCTACCGTGCGAATTGTCAAGACGGCCTGACGGGGCAAAGGTTTGCGTGCAAGAATCGGACGTGCCGCGGTGATTTTCGGTCAGGAGCGGGCGAGCAGGATCAGGCCACATTCGAGACCCGGGAGGCGTTCTGCCCGGACAACATACGGTTGACAGATGCGACCATCGCCACCGCAGCCGCGGGCGATCAAATCCCGCAGACTGGCACGTTCCCGCCCCCTTCGGGTGGCATGGGCAAACTCGTTTGCCCGTGGCCCTCGTGCGCCCAGCGGCGAGCGAATCGCACGCACAGGGTGCGAAGTCCGAATGCGACGTATCGCGCCGGTGCGGCACCCCCGAGCACGTTTCCTCATTTTCCAATTCAATCGACTTTGTTGTTGCAAACTACCGGCCGATCTGCTTATCCTGTGGGTTGCCTTACGATCAGGCGTCTAAAACCCATATCGGGCGATTCGGGGCCAACAGGGCAGGGAAAAGGGGTCAGGAATCGTTTCCCTTGGCGTCGCCTCGGGCTAACTAAACCGTTTCGCGCTTGGCTCGTCGCACCATCTGCATCGCGTCGCCGCGCGAAGATCGTGCCTATCTCGGAACTGCGCGCGCCAACATCCCGTAATCCTGTTGCGCGTCCGTGACGCGCCAAGCGCCACCCCCTCCCCGGAAAAATCAAACAATCTTCACCCCAAAACCCCAGCAAATCCCCACCTGCCGCAATCTTGATGGCGCCGCGCGCGTCACCGGCGCGCAGCGCCGCGCCTTCTTGTAGGGTGGGATCCGCCCGCCACGCTTCGCTCCTTGACAACCGAATACCCGAGAGCCGCGGAGCGGCGAGAGAATATAGCCACCGGC
>DATBFY010000140.1:0-4960 GCA_036558265.1 Tepidisphaeraceae bacterium
ACGTCGAATCGGCCGGGGCGGTTGTTGAGCGCGGGGTCGAGCAGCTCGGGGTGGTTGGTGGTCGCGACCAGCAGGAGCCCGCCGGACATCGATCCCTCGATCCCGTCGATGAGGTTCAAGAACTGCGAGAGGTCGATGAGCTTCAGGACGTGGTCCAGATCCTCGATCACCAGCATGGCGGGGGCATGGTCGGTCCAGCGGCGGAAGACGGCCTGCAGGTCGCCGTCGTCGAACCCGACCGCCGGACGGAGGATGATGGCAGGGGTATCCGGCAGCGAGGCGCCCAGCGCGCGGATGATCGAGGTCTTGCCGTTGCCGGGCGGGCCGTGCATCAGCACGCCGCGACGGTACGGGACCTCCAGCGACCGGTAGAGTGCCGCCACCGGCTCGGAGAAGAAGCGGACCAGCTCCGCGGTCAGCCGGCGCGACACGACCTCGGGCAGGAGCAGGTTCGACCAGTCGAGCGGCTGGCGGGGCTTGGTCTCGACCTGGTTGACGTCGTGGAAGATCTGCCAGACGGGGCGGTCGCCGCGGCGGCGGAGCTCGATCAGGGCGTCGTGCAGGCGGGTATAAGCCTCGTGGGTCGTCGCCGCCGCCAGGTAAAAGGTCTGAAGCGCCGGGTATCGCGCGTGGAGGAAATGCCAGCGGGCCAGGACGAAACCAAACGAGGGCAGGTGGAGCACGCCCGGCGCGTCGAGCCGCAACTGCCCGGCGGTCCTCGCGAGCGTGTGCGGCTGATGACCGTCTGCGAGCAGCGGAAGCGGCTGCCAGGCGGCGCCGGGCTCGAGCTCCTCGCGGAAGGCGTCGATGTCCTCCAGGTCGATCGCCTGGGCGTGGAGGATGATGTAATCGTCCAGGTTCCGCGAGCGCAGGTAGTCGCGCAGCGCCGCCGAGGCCCGCTCCATCAGGTTGAATCCGCCGGGCAGGAGGCATGCGGGGACCGGGGCGTTGGTCGCGAGCTCTTCGATGTTGGGGTGGTAGATCATGGGCAGACCTCATGCGCGGGCCTTGGGAGGGCGCAGCTTGTGGGGTGTGAGCGGGGCAAGTCGAACGAGCGGGCGTCTGTCAGCGGAACATGCGCTTAGACAGACGCCCATGGCGGGCGGATCTGACAGGCGGGAAGTGAGAATCCGCAAAACACGGGCGGGCCGGCCGTGCCACCTGTTGGTGGTCACCGCGCCATTGCGCGTTCGATGTCCTCGATCGTCTTGGGGATCATGTCGGTGAGGACGATGGCGCCGTCCTTGGTGATCAGGACGTCGTCCTCGATGCGCACGCCCAGCTTTCGGTCGGGGAGGTAGATGCCGGGTTCGATGGTGACGACCATGCCTTCGACCAGCGGGCCGTCGGGGGTGACGTCGTGGACGTCCAGACCGAGCTGGTGACCGACGTTGTGGATGAAGGCGTCGCCGTGGCCGGCGCGCTCGATCACGTCGCGTGCGGCGGCGTCCACGTCGGTGTGGGTGACGCCCGGGCGCAGGGCTTTGATGGCCGCCAGCTCGGCGCGGAGCACCGTCTCGTAGACCTCGCGCTGCTCAGGGGTGAACTTGCCCGAGACCGGGAGGGTGCGGGTGACGTCGGCAGCATAACCGGCAAAACGGGCGGCCGAGTCGATCACGATCAGGTCGCCGGCCACGAGCGGCTGGCGGTTGTCCATGTAGTGCAGGACGGTGGCGTTGAGTCCCGAGCCGACGATGGAGTTGTAGGCGACGCCACCGGCGCCACGTTCGCGGTAGGCCTGCTCGAGCGCGCGGTCGAGGTCGGCCTCGGAGAGGCCGGGGCGGATCAGTTTGAGGATCGCGTCGTACCCGGCAGACGTGGCGGCGACGGCCCGCTTCATCAGGGCGAGCTCGGCCGGCGACTTGGCGGCGCGCATCCGCGGCAGCAATTGTGTCTGGTCCTCGATTGCCAGGCCGGGGATGCGCTCGGCGACCTGCTTGAAGGCGACCAGGTCCGCGGCCGGCGGGCTGGGGTAGACCGAGAACGGGTGCAGGCAGGCGGCGCGCTTGGCCCGGCGTGCCGCGGCGGTCAGCGTCGCCGGCAGCGCGGTCGTGCGCAGGATCGTCTCGAATCCCGTGCGATCCTTGAGCGCCTGGCCGACGGCCTCGCGGTAGCCGTCCCAGCGCTCCAGCTCGGGGTTGAGCGGGCGCAGGAAGAGGACGATCCGGCGCTTCGGGTTCTCGCTGGTGGGGTCAAAGAGCACGGCTGCCCCCGGCTCGCTCTCCAGGCCCGTGAGGTAGACGAAGTGCTGGTCGGCCCGCCACCTGCCCAGGAGCGGCGGGGCGCCCTCGCCGGCGAAGACGATGGCGGCGGCGCCCTTCAAGGACTCCAGCACGCGCGCGCGGCGGGACTGGTATTCGGCGAGGGGGATTTCGGTGAGGTCGGTGGTGGTGGTATCGCGGGCCATTCTGGAGAGTTTACAGCGCCGGACCCGCCGCCGTCGCGGCGATGTAAGGCCGCCGGTGCGGGATCACTTTCCTGCGGGTGCGGGACCGGCGGTGTACACGCGCCAGTCGTAGGGCGCGAGCTCTTCGCCATTGAACGTGGTCTTTTCCTCGGAGTCGTTGTTCAGGACGATCAGGTAGCGCGTGCCGTTGTAGTCGCGCACGGCGCCCAAGAGCGGCTCGGGCAATGTCGTCAGGCGGGCGCCTTTGGCGTGGAGGATCGGGGCGAGCTGCTGGAGCTGGCGGTTGATCTTGACCATCTCCTCCTCGAGCTGCGGCGGGGTGGCGTCGTTGCCGTTGCCGAACTGCTTGCCCTTGTTGTCCTTTCGGCCCGGCGATTCGGGGAAGTAGGCGATCAGGCGCGCGCCGTGGATGATCGAGCCGACGATCTCGGCGCGCATCTCGCCGACGGTGGGCTCGCGGCCCTCGGGGGCGATCCGCTGGTTCGAGCACTCGATGAACGCCCCGACCGGCTTGGTCTTGCCCCAGACGACCAGGCGCTCGACGGCGGTCCAGAGGTGACTGAGCGGGTAGCGGTCGGCGTTGCGGTTCTTGACGTACCAGTCCACGAAGCCGATGTCGCAGGCGTCCATGTAGGCGGTGTACTCGTCGATCACGTTCTGCCGGGGGTTTGGCATGACGAACTTGTCCCCCTCGAGGTTGAGGATCAGCTTGAGCTTGGGGTTGGCCTTGCGGAAGTCGGTGGCCTGGTCCTTCACGGCCTCGGGCGACATGCGGTGCAGGACCGGCTCGTCGATCAGGGAATAGGCGACCAGCGTCGAGTCCCTGGCATCGAAGGACGCATCGAGGGGCGGGTCCATGAACTCGGCCGGATAGCGCCACATCTTGAGGCCGGCGGCCTGGGCCTTGGCGAGGTATTCCTCGACGGGCTTCTCCTTGGGGTTGAGCCGCTGGTTGAACCAGGCGACGGTAATGCCACGGCGGGCCCACTTGTCGAGGTCGTACATGCTCGGCACCCAGCAGGCGATCGTGAAGCGATCGCCTTCGAAACCGGGCGATTCGATCGCGCCGGTCAGGTCCAGCGCCGCACCCTTGTACGGCTTGAGCTGTGGCAGCGGCTGCGCGGCCATCGCGGGCAGGCAAGCCAGACAAAGCTGCAGCAGGAGGACGGGTCCGGCCATCTTCAGGAAAGAACAGCGCATCGGGATGCAACCTTTCGTTCGTTCGTTCGCTCGCGGGGCTGTCACGCTACGACGCCAGACCCCCGCGCACAACGTGTGAAACGCGCGGGCGCACACGCGTAAGGACGATTACCGCGGGATCGCGTAGATGCGAAACGCCATCCCCTCGCTGCCGACGTGGAAGCGCTCCTGTTCTTCCAGGCTGGCGGGGACGGGCGGCGGATCGATCCTGTTCTTGGTCTGCGCGATGACGGCCGTATCGGGGTTACGGGCGAGCAGGCGGACCAGTTCCGGCTGGGTTCGCGCCAGGGGCACGATGCTCCGCAGGTTCCAGACCAGGGGGTAGCTGGGGTCCTTGGCGTAGAAGACGTAGGGGCCATCCCCATACGAGTCCCTCAGGTCGGCCGCGATCGTCCGGTGGTTGACCCTGTCGAGGGACGGGATCCAGCGGGCGAACATTACGGCGAAGGCGAGCGCCACGGCGGCGGCGTAGGCGAACGTGCCGGCGGCGAGCCCCTGGCGCTTGAGCAGCGATGCGGCGCCGAGCGCGCCGGTGAGGACGACGACGATCATCGCCAGGTCGAGCGTCTGCAGAAAACCGCGCTGGTGTCGGGCGGCCCACCAGACGCCCAGCGGCGCGAGGATCGAGCAGGCGAGCGTCGCGCCCATCACCCAGGCCAGGGCCCGTCGCCGCGCCGGATCCTCGCCCAACCCGACGTGGACGGCATACGCGCCAAGCATTGCCAGCGCCGGCGTGAGCGGCACCAGGTAATGGTTCTGCTTGTTGCCGGCGAAGAACAGCGGCAGCAAAATCGCCCCGCCCCAGATCAGCACCGCCCGCATGGCGGGCTGGGATCGCCAGTGCGCGATCGACCAGACCAGGCCCAGGACGAACACGCCCGTCCACGGCGCCGTCGCCAGCAGAAGTTGCGGGAAGTACTGGAGGAACGATGCGCGATGCTCCTCGCCGGCGGTGACCACGATCAACTCGTCCTTGAGCACGTGCGCCTGAGGCGACTTCATCACGCACGCGAACCACGGCGCGCCGACGACGATGGCCGTCAGCAGGGCCCCCGAGACCAGGAATCGGCCCAGCGCCGTCCAGTTCCGCTCGACGATCACCCAGGCGACGAAGAACAGGATCGGAAAGACCGCCGGCGGGCCCTTGGCGAGCACCGTCAAGGCGATCGCCAGTCCGGCCAGGTGGAACCAGGCGACCGCGGCGCGGCCGGCCGGGGCGCGTGCACCGCGCCAGAGCGCCCACACCGCCGTGGTGACGAACAGCGCCGCCAGGCTGTCGGTTTCCGCCAGACGGAAGTGCCGGAAGAACATGAAGCTGGTGAGGAGGATCGCGGCGGCCAAGAGGGCGAGCCG
>DATBFY010000141.1:0-3692 GCA_036558265.1 Tepidisphaeraceae bacterium
CCCCTTATTCGTGGCAAAGTCCCATTCGCTGACCAGCGGCGGAAGCGCCTTGCCCTGATCGTCATAGCGCAGCCATTCAACCCGCACCTTCGACGCGACCAGGCTGACCGTGTCCACCGGCGTCGTCGTGACCGCGCCAACGCCGGATTCGCTCAACGACGTGAACATCACGCCGCTCAGGATCCAGCGGGCGATCGGCCGACCCTGGTTGTCCTGGCGAACGATCGTGACCGAATCGAAGCTCGTCCCCGCCGCCACCGCCGCGAACAAGCCCGTCGAGCGACGATCCAACGGCAGTGTGAACGTGAACGGCGACGCGATCGGGGCGGACCCGGTCTCCCCGCCGTGCCCCACGCTCAGGTCGTGACTGGCGCCCCACGAGAACGAACCCAGCGCCGTGAGCCCCGCCACGCCGTCGATCTGCATCGTGTACTCGGGGGCGGCCCCGCCGGGCGCAAAGGTATCCCCGACCAGCGACGGCCCGAGCGAGTCGGGCGGTATCAAAGCCGTCACTTCCTCAAACGACCACCCCGCCCCGTAGGTCAACGACTTGCTGCCGCCCGCGCCGTCCTCAACCAGGTGCTCGACCTTGCCGAAGCTGATCCCCATCGTGTCGGTGCCCAGCCCCCCGCCCGACGACCAGCTCGTCGAGAACGACGAGACGCTCGCGTCCGTCAGGCGCCATCGCTCGGTGACGTGCCCCGTCCCATCATAGGTCACCAGTTGGAGCGTTTGATAATTTACGATCGACGGCACCGAGGCGAAGATCCCCGGATCCCACGGGCCCGACCTGAATGACAGCGACAACTCCGTGTCCGTGGGGCCGGTCTGGGTCGTCGCGTTCGGCCCCTCGAGTGACCACGAGAAGTAATCGACCGGGATCAGCCCCTTGCCCGTGTCCAGCGCCAGGTGCGGCTCGGTCCCGGGCGTGTAGGTCGTGGCCACCCAGTTCCCCTTATCGCCCTGGCCCAGCGACACGTCCCACTCCCGCGCGATCTTCGGCAGCGGATTGCCCGCCGAGTCGTACCGCGTGTATTCGAGCCGGATCTTGCTGAAGCTCAGCGCGACCGCTTGCGACCAAGCGCCACCATCACCCGGCGACCCGCCCAGGCTCAGGCTCGTGAACAGCGCGTCCGTCAGCGTCCAGCGCATGACCTCCCGACCCAGGTCGTCGCGGCTGATCAGCACCATCTGCGCGTGCGAGCGGCCCGCCGCCAGATCTTGAAATATCCCGGTCGAGTAGATACCCGCCGGAATCGTCAACGACACGTCCGACAGGGATGGGACCCGGTGGACGTCCTCCCCCGGCCAGGCTCGCGGCGCGATCGACTCGCCCCACTGGATCGTGTCCACCGGGATCACGCTCCCATCGCCGTCGATCTGCAGCGTCTGCTGCGGCGTCGGCACGCCGGGACCCGGCGTGATCCCCAGAAGCGTCGGGTTGGGGGCTTGCCAGGCGTGGTTGTTCTTGAAGTCCCACCCGCCGCTGTACGTCGCCGTCGGCGTCGGGTTATTGCCCGTATAGACCTTCCGCGTCAACTGCACCTGGCCCGCGTGCAGGGTGACCGAATCGGCCATTGCATCGCCGCTCAGGCTCGTGCTCAGACCGATGACCCGGGTGTTGCCCAGCGTCCACTGCGCCACCACCCGCCCCGCGCCGTCGCGCGTCGTGATCGTCGCGTCTCCCTGGTTCGTCCCCTGCGTCACCAGGCTCGTCAGCCCCGGCGACGCCGCCCCCGACGCCATCGACACGGTGAAGTCCGAAGCCGTCAACGTTCCCAGGCCGGCGTTCGCCTCGCCCCAGGAAAACGCGTCCAGCGGGATCAATTGCCCGCCGATCTCCAACACCTGCGACGCGCCGCCTGGGATCGACCCAACCCCGACCAGCGGCGCCGCATCGCCCTGATCGTCCGCCACGTCCCACGCGAACGCGAAGACGCGCTGCGGCATCCCATTGGCGTTGTATATTGTGTAATTCTCTGCAATCTTCCGGTAAGTCAGCGAAAATCCCTGGATCCCCGGTCCATTTCCACCCGAATTCCCCCCCGCCTGATACGACGCCACCTCCACGTCCGAGAGCGTCCACTGCCAGGCCGGTCGCCCCTGGGCATCGGCGCCATGGAGCGTCACCGATGCGAGATCGGTATGTTCAGCGACGGCCTCGATCAACCCCGTCGCGTTCGGGCCGTCATCGACGGACAACCCGATCGCAGTGGTGCGCACGCTTTCCGGGCTGAAGGAATCGGCGGGGGCGCTGACGGCCCACTGCAGGCTCCGGACGCCGACTTGCCCCGCCACACCCTGAATCTCCATCGTAAACGGCGGCGCCGCGCCGGGCGCGTAGGACCTCCCCTCCAGCGTCGAGGGAAGGCTGCCGAATTCCTGCTCGAGTCCGAAATCCCACCCGCCCCCGAACGTGCCCAGCACCGCCGGATCCGGAAACCCACCCGCCAGGAGGTATCGCGGTTCGAGCGCCTCCGGAAGCAAGACCCGGCGAGGCCGCTTCAGCGGCCGGCGCGCCCCTTTGCGCGCACTCGTTATCCGACAACGCGAACGACCATCAGCGGCCCACGACATATCTCTCCCTCTTCCCTGCATACGCTAATTTGAGGATGACCCAAGATTAGCGAGCGCTCCGCCGCATCGCAAAGGAAATCCGGGGCTGCACTGCGGGGACCGGCAGCGACGTCGTACCGCCGTCCGATCATCGCAAGATAGCGACAAGCCTGCGCCGGCCTACCATCGCGCGGCGGTGTCGAGCTTATATTTCAGGGTCCAATGGAACCCCGGAATACGGAGTCTGAGCAAACCCCGCCTCCAACGCTCGACTACACGCGTGACGAGCGAAGATTCCTGCACCGTTACCGCAGGCAGATTCGGCTCGGCTTGATCATTGGAATCGCGCTGTTCCTCACCGCGTGGTTTGGGCCGCGCGCATTGCGTCACGCATCGCTGCTTTACGCCCAGTCTCGCCTGGCATCGTACATCGCGCCCGATGACCGCCCGGTCTATCGCGAGGTCGAAGTGAAACCCTCCGTGGCACTGCCACCCGGGGGCAAAGAGGACAGGATCACCGCCGACACACCACGGCCGTGGGAGCGGATCGTGTCAGACCCACCCTTCTTTAATTCCGCGAGTTTCTTCCTGGGTCCCCTGCGGCCATCTTCAAGCGAGCGGCTCGTCCACGCTTCAATTCTGGGCAGCTACTACGTGCTCCCCCAGCCCGGACCGACGCCTGAGGCTCGATGCGCCATTGTGATCGACGTCTACGATCCCGCCACGCTGACCCAAGGCGTGCGCCGTACCCGGCGGAACACCGGGTTGGGCTTCGGCGTGCCGTCCACTCGAACGCTGAGCGTCTACGCTGGACGCCCCGACGCCGCTAATCCCGCATGCTTCATTTTTCGGTATGCGTCCGACGTCGGTTCCGGGACCATTCGCGCGACGCTTGATGCATCAGACGCGGTCAAGCTGGAAGTGCTCGACGGACCAGCGATTCTCATTTCGACGCGTCCTGCGATTGGCTTTCCGCCGTAACGATGAAGATCATCAAATTCCGCTTGGGATCACGAAAACGGGACCAGCGGGCGTGGGCGAGGAAGGGCGGTTCATCGTCCGCCCCTTCGGACGGGCAGCACAGAGAACGGTTTGGCGTCGCGTTTGGCGCGATCCAGCAGAGGGTTTTCATCCGC
>DATBFY010000142.1:0-9298 GCA_036558265.1 Tepidisphaeraceae bacterium
CCCAGCGCCTCGGTCTCCAGCAGCGCCCGCGGCGCGCACAGGGCCTTGAGCTCGTGGTGGTCGAAGGGCAACTGGTCGATGTGCCCGATGAAGGACGTGAACCGCGGCCCGAACCAGAAGGGGAAGCTGCGGGTGATCGCGACGATGTCCTCGCTCTTAGGGGCCTGGAACTTGTAGCAGCCCGCGCCACCGCAGCCCGAGTCGTTGGGCGCGGTCAGCGCGATACGGGTGTCGGTGGCGCCGGCGAGCAGGGCCGCCTTCCCGCCGCGCGAGTGCCCGGTGACGGCGATCTTGTCCTTGGCGACGTAGTCGAGCGTTTGCAGCACGTCCACGCAGCGGTGGAAGCCCCATGCCCAGGCCGCCAGGCCGCCGCACTCGGCGTCCGGATAGCCCTGGTAGATGCCGGTTTCCTTGTACCGCTTGCTGTCGGGGGCAAGCTCGGTGCGGTCGAACTCGGCGAGGATGTAGCCGCGCCCCAGCACCTCGGTGGCAATCGTGTCGTCCAGCTTCCCCCAACCCAGGTCGCCGCGCAGGATGACCGGGAACGGTCCTTTGCCCTTGGGCATCAACAGGTCGAGCGTGAACGAGATCTTGTCATCGGGGCCGCACGTGACCTTGAAGACCTTGTGGGTCACGTCCTTCATGGCCTTGTAGCCGCCGGACACGCGCTCGACGGCCTTGGTGTTGCCCGGCGCGGGCGGCATCTGGCCGAACTCATAGTAGAGGATCATCGCCTGCAATTCGGCCCGGCGGCGATCCCAGTCTTCCCTGGACTTCACGCGCGACCCGTCCTGGAACATGAATGGATCAGGGAGTTCTTTGACCGACGGGAGCTTCTCCACCGGCGGGAACTCGCTCCCCACCGGCGGCGCCGCCGATGCCGCTTGGCCCAGAGCAACGCACATTCCCAGCGCGATAACGTGCCCGATCCATCGTGTGTTCATAGCCGACCTGCCGGTTGGTGGAGAGTCGTCGGACGCCGCGCCTCTTCTACCGCGCCCTGGGGCGTACCGTTGGAGCGGGAGCATAACGCGCGGCGCAGATCAGCCGGGGAGGTCCGCCTGGCGGGGAAGGATCTGTGGAGGCCGCCGCGCATCCCAAATGGGGTTGGGGCTGAGGTCGAGCCCATGCCAAAACGGCGCGTCGCTCGTGATCAGCGCGTGGCATTTGCCGAATTCGTTGCGCCGAAACCGTCGCCGATCGGGTTGCCACACTCGGGGCAACGACTTTCGGATGCCCGGATGTCGTAGCCGCATTGCTGACAAAGTGAACGCGAAGCGCGGCGTCGTTTGCGCCAGCCCTGCCAGGCGTGAAATGCGATCCATGCAATCGGCAGTGCGGCTAAGACGCCTGTAGCGAGCGAAAAGGGCACCCGGATTTCGAAATCCCAACCGGAGCGGAACCGGTCGGCGGTGCGAACGAAGCTGTGCCCCGGGCGGCGGCTTGGCGCCTGACCGGGCAAAAGGAATTCTGTAAGAGAGAAGCGCTGGCGGAGGCGCGCGAGCACGGCCGTTCCGTCGCCGCGAAAGGGGTTGTTCCCCGGATACCCTTGATCGATGTAATAACTCTCGATGGCATCGGCGCTGTCAATCGAGTACGTCATCGCTGTGCCGGAAACTGTAAGCACGCGGTTCGCACACCGTATAGATGCTCGACGAAGATCTAGCCGGGTGCCCCGCGCGACGTGGAGTACATTCGGATCGAGCGTCTGCGGGATCCTGCTCCGGGATCCGTCTGGGAACTCGAGTTCGCGCCGATCGACGCGCACCGATGGCAATCGACCTGCCCAGCCGATGCACGCCGTCACCAGAAGGGCTGCCCACAGCAGAGCTGAGGTCGTCCGAACTGTTCTCTTGAACATCACAGGAATATCCATTGGCCATTTTGCACACGGTCAGTCCATTCCGGGGGCACAGTCTCAGTGCGATGATGCGCCCGATCGATCGTGTATTCATACGGGCCCGCCCGTCAGATAAGAATTGCCATACGTCAGCCCTTCTACCGCCGTGCCGATCGGACTGTTGGAGCCTACCCCGCGCCAGGCCCCATCGAAAGAAGTTCGTGATGGCCGGCCGAAATGTCTCGGCCGGCGCGAGCTTTGCTCTATCCCGAGGATGGGAGGGTGGGTTAGATAACATCCTGCGGCTTTTGAATCGTCCGAGTCACCGGGCGCACCTAGGATTGAGCATGTTCGGCAAAGCCTTCCGTCTCCCCTTTCGCCTGGCGGGCATACCGCTGTATGTCGATGTCTCCTTCCTGGTCGTCCTGCCGGTGATGGCGCTGGGGGCGACCCAGTACCTCGACCGCCTGGTCCGCCTGCCGATGCTCGGGCTCGATCCCGAGGCGTTCCGCGGGCCTGTCGCGCTATTGCTGGGCCTGTTTTCGGCCATCGGACTGTTCTGCTCGGTCATCCTGCACGAGCTGGGGCACTCGATCGTGGCGATCCGCTACGGCGTCAAGGTCCGCCGGATCACGCTGTGGTTCCTGGGCGGCGTGGCAGAGTTCGAGGAGATGCCCCGGCAGCGCGGCGCCGAGGCGGTCGTTGCCATCGCGGGGCCGCTGGTCAGCTTCGCGCTGGCCGCGCTGTTCTGGCTGCTGACCAGCGCCATCGTCCCCCACCGCGCCCAGTCGGCGTGGCTGGTCTGCTTCTACCTCGCGTCGGTCAACCTGATGCTGGGCCTCTTCAACCTGATCCCGGCGATGCCGATGGACGGCGGGCGGATCCTGCGCTCGCTCCTGGCCATGCGAATGCCCCGCGCCCGCGCCACCATGATCGCCGGCAACGTCGCGAAGGTGATCGCGATCGGGCTGGGCGTGTTCGGGCTGTTCTACAACTGGTGGCTCATCCTGCTCGCGGTCTTCATCTTTACCGCCGTGCGCTCGGAGACCCAGCAGGACGTGGTGACCGACCTGCTCAAGGACCTGGGCGTCGCCGACCTCATGACCCGAAACGTCGTCACCGTCCCGGCCTCCATGACGCTCGGCGAGCTTTCGACGTACGTGATCAGCCAGCACCACCAGAGCTTCCCGGTGGTGGATGACCAGGGGCGCCTGATCGGCACCGTCGGCATTGAAACGATGCGGCGCGCGCGGCCCGACACGCCGATCTGGCAGGTCATGTCCTCCCAGATCCAGACGGTGTCCGAGCACGCATCGGCGCTGGACGCGTTCGGGCGGATGGCGCGCACCGAATCGCCGCGACTGGTCGTGCTGGACGACGGGGGGCAGATGGTCGGCATCATCAGCCAGGCCGACCTGATGCGGGCGATCCAGGTGCGACTGAGCGGATTCCAGGCCGTCAACGCGCCGCCCCCGACGCCGGTGCAGGCGCAGCGCGTGGCGATCTTCTCGCGCTCCCCAACGGTCGGCCCATCCGGTTACACTGAAGCCCACGATGCTGATCGGGATTCTGAGCGATACGCACGACCGCTATGAGATCATGGGCGCCGCGGTGCGCGCGCTCCAGGAGCGCGGCGCCGCGTATTTCGTCCACTGCGGGGACGTGTGCAGTCCGCGATTGCTCGACCACCTGGCGGGCCTGCCGTCGGCGTTCGTCTGGGGCAACTGCGATTGGGACCGCGCGGCGCTCCAGCGCTACGCCGAATCGATCCAGGTCCCGTGCCACGGCGCGTTCGGCGACCTGGAACTGGACGGCAAGCGCATCGCACTGCTTCACGGCGACGACAAGGTTCGCTTCGACCAGGTTCTCAAGGCCCAGGCGCACGACTATTTGTTCCACGGCCACACGCACGTCCGCCGGGACGAGCGCGTGGGGAAGACCCGGATCATCAACCCCGGCGCGCTGTTCCGCGCGTCCGAGAAAACGGTGGCGATCCTGGATACCCAGTCGGATCAACTGGAATACCTTCGCATCGCCTGAGCGATTTCTTGTCCGGCCGCATCGGTTTGATGAGCCCATTGAGGCGATTCGCCCGCCCGCGCTCCGATGATAGAATAAGCCTCCAGCACGATGTCCGACCCCCACCCGCCCAATCTCCCGATCACGGTGCGCAGCTACCGCCCGGAGGACCGCGCCGCGTGCCAGGCGCTCTACGTGGATGGGCTGATCGGCGGGAAGATCGCCGCCAATGACACCGGGCTCGACATCGACGACATTCCTTCCGCCTACCTTTCCAATCCTTCGAGTCACTTCTGGGTGGCCCAGAACCAGCAGGGGGAGGTCGTGGGAATGATCGGGGTGCAGCATTGCGAGGACAACATCGGCGAAATCCGCCGTCTGCGCGTGCGGCTGGACTCGCGGCGGCGGGGTGTCGGATCGGCGCTGATGGAGACCGCCATCAAGTTCTGCCGCGAGCGGCAGTTTCTCAAGATCACCCTCGACACGTTCATGGACCGCGACCCGGCCATCAACCTGTTCGAAAAATTCCACTTCAATCATTCCCGAACGCGGAGAATGGGCGAAAAGGAGCTGCTGTACTTTTATCTCGACCTCTACCAGAGCGAGCGCCATCCTCGCCGGCCCTGATCGGTCACCCACGTTAATCCATGTCCTCTTCAGAGGTTGTATTCGTATCAACCTCCTGCGGTCGTTATAAACTTTGCATCGACTCTCAAATGGTGGGGTGGGGGACTTCCTGAGATAATGCTGGGTTGCACCCCAACAGGAAGAATGAGCAAGGATGATCACACAGAATGTGCGAATCCCCCGATGGCGGGCGGTCGTGCTCTGTTTGGCTGGCGTGCTGGCAATGACCAAGCCGCTGGGCAGTGGCGTGTCCATGTACCGGGCGACCCTCCCAAGCCCGGTGAACAATTACAGCAGCCTCTACGGTTGGGTGGAGGAGGGCGGTCCTTACACCGCCAACGAGCGCTGGCGGGCGGAACAGCGGCTGCGCGTGATCGGTTATCCGCGCGAACGCTTCGCTGAGGCTGAAATCCAGGGGGCCGCCGGTGAGGTCCGCCGGCTGGGGCTATCCGAGGTTCGCCGGCATCGTGTGGAGGAGCGCGAGCGATCCGAGCGCGCCCTGGGCGACCGGGCGGTCGCCGTGGTGGTCGGCACGATGGGCGCGGGCGGCATGCTCTTCTACGTCTGGCTCGGCTACACGTTCCTTCACGACGCCGATGCCCTCGTGGCCAAAGATCCGCGCGCCGGCTGGTTCGGCAAGAAGAAGCGGCACGGGCGGATCGTCTTCGGGCGGCGTTACGCGGCCTGACCGCAGGGCGCGCAGGCGTTACCTTTGCCTTCGTTTCGTTGCCGCGGTATCCCTACGCGGATGGAGTCGATCCTGACCCGTGCCTGCGACCAGTTGCGCGACCTGCTGCCGAACGTCGCCGCGCTGGGCCCGCAAGTCGAGCGCCTGGGCCAGGCGATGATGACCTGTTGGCAGAACCGCGGGAAGGTCTTGATCGCGGGGAACGGCGGCAGCGCCGCCGACGCGATGCACTTCGCCGAAGAACTGGTCGTGCGCTTCCAGAAGAACCGCCGCGGGCTGGCGGCCATGGCATTGTGCGACCCGACCATCCTGACCTGCGCCGCCAACGACCTGGGCTACGAGCAGGTCTTCGCCCGCCAGGTCGAGGCCTTCGGCAATCCCGGGGACGTTTTCGTGGCGATGACGACCAGCGGCAACAGCGCGAACCTGCTCAAGGCGATCCGCGCCGCCAGGGAGCGGGGCCTGGTCACGGCGGGCTTTCTCGGCAAGGACGGCGGGCAGGCCAAGGGCCTGTGCGACATCGAGCTGCTGGTCCCCTCCCCGCTGACGGCGCGCGTGCAGGAGGCGCACCTGATCCTGTATCACAGCCTGTGCGAATGGGTGGAAGCGCGGGTGTGACCGCGCGGGGCGGCGCAAAGCAAGGCGCCGGATGTACATCCCGGGTTTACATCACCGCAGCTTCACGTCGCTGTTCTCCTCCTTCATCGTCTCGGGCTTGTAGTCGTAGAACCAGCGGGACAGCTCGATGCCCCCCGCGTGCAGGACCTGCCGCTTGAGCTGCGAGGCGGTCGCGCCCGACTCGATCCGCTGCGGCGGATACGCGAACTCGAACACCTCCGAGTCGGCGCTCTGCGGCCAGGCGGTCACGGCGCTGGTGGCGTCCACGACTTTCACGTTGGCGGTCATCCGCAGCTTGACCATTTCGGACGCGGGCGGGCTGTCCAGGTCCAGGCGGTTCACCTCCACGTACAGGACCTGGTCGGCGCCCAGCGCGCGACCGATCTGCGCGATCGTCATCCGCGCGAACGCCGACGGGTCGTGGTCGCGCAGCTCGTGAACGTGGGCCGGGTCGATCAGCGGCGGGGCGGTCTTCTGCGCGTGCAGCTCGTCGTACAGCACGCGCGACAGCTCGTCGGCCTCGGGGATCGCGACCGAGCCGGAGTGGGCGTTCTCGACCAGGATCAGCATGGGCTGGGTCTGCGGCGGCGCGTAACGGGCGGGGATCGGCGGCGGGCCGAAAACCTTGTACGCGATCGCCCCCGGGAGCGCGCAGCCGCCGCCCGCCGTCGCCACCGCCAATAGCATGAGAAGGGCCACGGCGCCGCGCGCCAGGCGCGACGACGACGGGCCGGAACGTCGCGTGTTGTCAGCGTTCACGTTCACGTTCACGTTCATCAGGGTCATTCCGAGGGGTTGGTCATGAAGCGCAGGGCCACCTGCGTGGTGATCTCGTCCACCAGTCCCTTGTAGATGTACTGCGGCGTCATCGAGTCCGATGGCGGCACGCCCTCGCCCGCGTTCTTGGGGAACTCGGCGCTCACACCGGCTTCCTCGTACACGATCTTCGCGCCGCCGCCACCGGGGGCGATCTCCGCCACCCGGATCGTCGCGGTCGTGTATCCCTTGAGCAGCACCGGCGTGCGCGGGTCGTAGATCGAGAACGGCTGCAGCTCCACCCAGATCAGGCGCGTGCATCCCAGCGCCGCGCCCACCTTGGGCGCGATCTCGATCAGTGACTTGTTCTCCAGCTCCGGATGGTTCTTCTGGAAGCGATAGGCCTGCCGGGGATCCACGAACGTGGTGCCGACCAGTTCCTCGGTCTTGACGTTCGGGTCCGCGGCCTGTTGCAACTTGGTGTGGACCGCCATCGAGACGTCCGACTGCAACAGGCTGAAGTCGAACGTCACCGCCCGCTCCGCCCAGGTCATCACCGCGACCTTCTGCCCCGCCAGTCCCGCATAGCGCGCCTTGGTGGGCGGGCCGGGAACGACGGCGGCGACGTAACCAAGGACCGAACACCCGCCGCTCAGGGGCAGCATCACCAGTGACAGGCAGCAGAGTCCCAGCAGTCGAACCATGGTGTCTCCTCAAGTGGCGCAGGGAACACAGCCCTTGCCCGCGAAACGAAGCGCGTGCGTCGCGCGCCCTGCCCGCGTCGAGTCTAAAACGGCGGCCAGTGATCGTGCCCCGTCAGGTGGATGCCGATCTTCCACGCCCATCCACCGATCGCAATCGTCAGCAGGACGTAAAGCCACGCGCGGCCCGGCACCATCCGGCCGACCAGCCGGTGTACCGGTCGTCCGGTCAGGGCGACGTACATCCCCACCCAGACGCCCAATGCGCAAAACACGGCGATCAAGAACCCCATCGGCTGAACGTACACGCTGGCGAGCACATTTCCATGGGCGAAGTAGCTGACCGCGGTCGTGTAGCCGCAACTCGGGCATGGCACACCGGTACGCGCCTCGAACTGGCAGGGCGGGAAGCCAAGCTGCGTGTGGGTGGAAATCCCATGCGCCCCGTTGGGCGTCAGCCAGGCGCCCAGCGCCAGCACGACCAGGCACACGACTGCGAAACCCACCGCCACAAGGCGACTCCAAACCCCGATCGGGGGCGGTAAGGTGTCACGAGTGTAGATGAGCGGTACGGCCTGCTCCACGAGGCGGCCACTTTATCGCGGCGCGCCGACGCAGGCAACTTTTGCCCATCACCTCAGTGTGGTGAAAGTGGGCTGCACCACAATTGCCAGACAGCATTTGACGAGGGTGCTTTTCCTCCCGATCGCAATGAGTCAACTGGAGCGCCGTTTGATCAGGGGAAGAATGGCCCCGCCCGCCGGGCATGGCTGCCGGTTTTTTGTGCAACCAATTCGCGTTAATTCGGTAAGAGGCTCGTAATTGTAACGAGTGGGCAGTGCGGGGGCATTGACAATGCCCTGCATTGACCGCTAATTTGTGCGGCATTTGAAGCGACGTGTGTGTGGTGACCGGCGCTCAATTCGGTCGTTGTGGATGGTGGAACCATCGTAAACCGCTTTCCCGGGCCGGGTTAATCCAAGATCGACGTTTCCGAATTTGAGCGGTCGCCTCGTCGCACGTCCCACCGCGGACGAGGTGATGCCGCCGCGCGTTGGACATTCTCGCGAACCGACAGACTGCTTTCTCGAATCTTCCGCCGAGTTGGGAAAAGAGCGACTTTATGCGCGTGTTCATGTTGGGCTGGGAGTTCCCTCCCTTCATCAGCGGTGGATTGGGGACCGCCTGCTACGGCCTGACGAAGGCCATGAGTGGCCTGGGGACCGAGATCCTCTTCGTCCTGCCGCGCCCGGTGACCTCGCCCTTTTCCACGCACGTAAAACTGCTCAGCCCGCGCGCGGGCTCGCCGCTGGCATCGCCGGTGACCGAGTTCCGCCTCGACGAGTTCGAGCACGTGACGTTTCGCGCGATCAACTCGAAGATGGGCGACCCGTACGCCCGCCCCGAAGACGAGGCCCGCGCCGCCGCCGCCGAACGCGCCCGCGCCAGCAAGGGATCGATGGTCGAGGGCGCCCTCGACACCGACATCCCCACCGCCAATGCCGGCGTCACCACGGCCGGTGGCGCGCAGAAGGGCACCGGTGACCACTACGGCGGCGACATGTTCGCCGAGATCCAGCGCTACGCGGCCCTGGCTTCCGAGATCGCCCGCCAGGAGTCCTTCGACGTCGTCCACGCCCACGACTGGATGACCTTCCCCGCGGGCCTGGCCGTCGCCGGGATAAAAGGTGTCCCATTGGTCGTCCACGTGCACAGCACCGAGTTCGACCGCAGCGGCGTCAACGTCGATACCCGCATCTACGACATCGAGCGCCGCGGCATGCACGGCGCCATGAAGATCATCGCCGTCAGCATCCTGACTAAAAATATCGTTACCCACCATTACGGCATCGACCCGGCCAAGGTCGAGGTCGTCTACAACGCCGTCGAGATCAACGGCAACGGCTTCGACGAGGAGAAATACAAGATCCACAAGGACGAAAAGATCGTTCTGTTCCTCGGCCGCATCACGATGCAGAAGGGCCCCGAGTATTTCCTCGCCGCCGCCAAGAAAGTCCTTGAGGTCATGGACAACGTGAAGTTCGTGAT
>DATBFY010000143.1:0-13055 GCA_036558265.1 Tepidisphaeraceae bacterium
TGTCCAGCGATACGGGCAGTTGAACCGTTAGAAGAAACCGCCGGATACGCAAGTACGTCCGGTGGTGTGGGAGGACGGGGGCCGCAAGGCCCCCTCCTACCCGATTGTCCGGATTTTTGAGTCGGGGGATCACCGCCTGCGGCGGCGGATCAGTCCGACGGCCGCCAAACCCAGAATGCTGAGCGTTGCGGGCTCAGGCACGGTGCCGGAGACGATCTGGATGCCGTTGACCGATGCGCGGTTGGTGTTGTCCGACGCCACGTAGGACTGTGCCGAGAGCGTGAAGGTGTCGCCGGTCAGCCCCGTGAAGACCATGAAGTTGCCTGCGGGCACGAGGAGGGCGGCGGTGGCGTTGCCGTCCACCATCGTGGTGTCGCCGTTCAGTGGGTCCACGGGCGTCTGCCCTTGCAGGTAGACGCCGTTGAAGGTCGCGTTCGCCGCGTCGCGGCCATAGAGCGTGGCGTTGCCGGTGAGCGCGCCGCTGATCGAGAACTTGCCGGTGCGGTTACTGCCGCCGTTGTCGCCGTCGTAATAGACGATGACGCTGTAGGGGCTTGAGGCGATGCCCGCGGGCACGCCGGCGACGGTGACGGTCGTCGTGTTACCCGAAGCGGGAGGCGCCGGGGCGGTCGAGAAGTCCGCCGCATCCAGGTAACCCTTCATCATCCGCAGGTCGCCTGGCGTATCGGTGCCGGGGATGTTCCAGGTGTTGTTCGAATTCCAGGTGACCGTGGCGGTGGTGGCCGCGCCGGTGCTGTCCATGAGCGCCTGGGGCGTCGCCTGGGTGTTGTTGGTCAAACTGTTCCAATTGGTGGAGGGGATGGCCCCGGCGCTTTCGGTGGCGCCCATCTGCGTCGCCGCGACACCACCACCGCCACCGCCCCCGAAGAAGTCAATCCCAATCACCGCTGCTTGCGAAACCGAAGCCGGCAACAGACCCATCGCCGCTGCCAGCAACAAATGCCTTCTCTTCAACATGACGCCTCTCCCGACCAGATATGTTCTCCCGCCCTAGTGCTCACTCTCAACCCACGAACGGACATGAGCGCGAACACAACCGCGCTCACATCAATCTACCACCATGCCTGCAATCGTCAACAAAAATCCGACCAATTCATCGGGGGTTCGACGGCGTTATTCCGGCGCGGTGATCCGCTCGCCCTGGGACATGTAATTCCAGATCGCGTCGAATTGCCGATCGGCCTCGCCATTGAGGATTTCCTTGATCGTGGACTTGCCCTCCTCGGAGAACTGCGGCATTTTCGTCCCCGGACAGAAGCGCATGGGCTTGCGCATCCAACGCACGTAGTAATCGTGGTTTAGGCGCTCGGTGACGTGGACGAAGTTGGGGGCGGGGGCCTCGAAGGGGCTGATGGCCCTGGTATCCACGATGCTGTGACAGGTGATGCAGGCGAAGCCGCCATCCCGCCCGGCGAGCTTCTGGCCAATCTGGGCAAGATCTTCCTTAGGCGCCGACGGGGCAGGGGGGGCAACGGGCGGGAAGCCGTGTTCGAGCGCGAGGCCCTGGGCAATGCCTTTCGCGCGCGGTTCGATGAAGGCCGGCATGCGCGAGCGAAGCCAGTAGCGCGGCTTGTAGGGGATCTTGCCCGCGATGAACTGCTCCATCCACTGCGGGCGGAGCTTTTCACCCGTCCAGGTCAGGGGCGGGCGGCCCTGATCGCCGGAGATGACGATCCGGTCGCCCGCGTGCAGCTTCGCGAGGCCCCGGGGCATGAAAAGCCTGGGGCCCGCCGTCGCGTCGTCGCCCTGGTCGCTGTCGATGTTGGTCTCGGGGGGCATCAGGTCCTGCACTTCCTCGGAGACGTTGCTCCAGCGGTCCTCGACCTCGTCGCGGGCGTGGCAGGCGGTGCATTGGAGATGGCGGACGGATCGTTCGGCGAACTCGGGGAGGACGTCGTTGGTCAGTGACGACAGTCCAGCGGCAGCGAAGGCCTGGAGGGATGCGCGCTGATCGTCGGACAGGGCGAAATCCGGCGCGTTGCCGCGACTGGTTTCGTCCTTTGCCAGGCAGCCCTTGGTCCAGTCCGAGCCTGAGACAAGATCGGTCATCGATTTCGCCGGCGCGACCGGGATCTCCTTCATCCGATGACAGTTCGCACAGCCGGCCGATGCGAAGAGTGCCTTCCCTTTGGCCGGATCTCCCTTCCCATTGTCGGATATCTCTCCTTTCGCATTTTTCGACAGGTAAGCGACCAGTCGATCGGCCTCGAACTCGGTCAGGTGGAAATCGGGCATCCGCGTCCATGGATAATGCTCGCGCGGGTTCAAGAGCCACGCCCGCAGCGCCGCGGGCTGGAACTTGGCATTGACGAACTTGAGCGGCACGCGGGCCTTGTCGACCTCGTCGGCATCCGGCTTGGTGTGACAGCCGATGCAGCCCAGGGCCGCGAAGAGCTGCGAGCCCTGGGTGGCGGCCTCGTCGTCCGGTTCCTTCGCTTGCTGCCCGGCGGGCTTTCCCAGCGTCGCCAGGTAGGCCGCCAGGTCAGGCGCGTTATCCTTCGCGCCGTGCAGGCGCGGCATCGAGGCGTCAGCCCGCAGCGCATGCGGGTCCGCAATCCACGCCGCCATCCATCCCTGCTTCAGGCGCGCGCCGGCGCCGGATAGGTCCGGCGCATCGGTCGCCAGCTCGGGCATGACCGTCGCGCCGGCTGGGAGCTGGGCCTTTGGTAAGGGGTGACACTGCGTACAGCGCAGGTTCGCGATCATCTCGCGCCCATCGCGATCGCGAATGCCCTCGCGCAGCGATTTTTCTGAAAGATCGTGCGACAACACGCTGGGCTGCACCGGCTCGGGCGGGAACTCGCGGCTTTGCCACAACACCCGCACCCAGGCGTCGCCCGCTGCCGGCGGCGTGTAGACGACTTCGATCGGATTCTTCCCCTTTTCCATCTTGATCGCCGCGGACGTCTTGCCGTCGAAATCCTCGCCGGACGTTTCCAGCACAACCTGCCCGCCGACCTTCACGATCAACTTCCCGCGGCCCAGCGCCGAGAACGAGTACTCGCTGCGAAGCCGCAGGTTAATAAAGCCCGTAAACGTCGCCGTCCAATCATCCCCGGCCGAAAGGAAGGGCGTCGGTGGCGTCCCCTCGGGAACCCTAAGCGACAGGACGCGCGCCGGCCGCGCGTCCATGCGCCCCCGTTGCGCGAAGCGCAGCGTGACGCCCTGTTCCAGCGTCTCCTTTGCGTCTGGAATCGCCGGTGCGACGACCGCCGCCGCCAGTCGCAACAGGCCCGCGTCCACTCGTCCCGTCGCCGGCTTCGACGTCGTCGTCGCGGGCTGCGTTGCCTTCTGCTGTTGCCCCTCGCCCGGCCGCAGCGCGAAGTACACCCCGAACAACCCCGCCAGCATCAGCACCACCAGCGGCCAGGGCCGCGGGTCAAAGGCGGGCAACGACATCGACTCGTGAGATTTGGTTCGCGGCGGTTCATTCACGTCAGCCACACTCCCAGATATGGCGGGGCATGATAGCGGCCTATCCGCGCGCGAGATAGCCGCCACACGTCTGATAACGCGGCAAAGGATCGATAAGCCTGAAGAGCCCCTGCAACCGACCGATCAGAACATTGTGACCCCTGACCGACCACCCCTTAGCCGGCGCCTCGCGCTCGCCGCCCTCGCCCTCTTCCTGTTCATCACCACCATCAACCTGGGCAACTTCTTCCTCCCCGACGCCAAGCGGGTCACCGGCGACATGGTCGGGCACGACTTCCTCGCGTTTTACACCGCCGGCCGGTTCGTCCGCGAAGGCCGCCCGCACGATCTCTACGACCTCGCGAAAGTCAAATCCTTCCAGCACGACCTCGCCCGCCGCGAGCGCCTCGGGATCCGCGACAGTTACGGTCCGTTCTGGAACCCGCCGTTCTATGCGCTGGTGTTCGTCCCGCTGGCCGCCCTGTCCTACCCCGCCGCGCTCTTCGCCTGGGAGTTGGCGAACCTGGCATGTCTCTTCGCGGCGATCCTCCTCCTGATCCACCTGCTGCCGCCACCAACGCCGTGGAGAGTCCGCCTGCTCGTCCCGCTCCTGGTCTGCACCGGGATGCCCTTCATCCAGGCGCTGACGCACGGGCAGAACACCTTCGGCTCGCTGCTGCTGTTGACGATCACGATCGCGCTCTGGCGCTCGCAGCGCCCGCTCGCTGCCGGCCTGGTCGCGGGCCTGCTTCTTTACAAACCACAACTGGGCGCAGTCGTCGCGCTCGCCCTCGCATGCACCATGGGCTGGCGCGCCGTCCTCGGCCTTGCGATCACCGGTGCCGCGCTCCTGGCGCTCACGCTGCTCGCCCTCCCCGGCTCGATCCACGATTACCTGGCGAACATGCCGGGCAACCTGCGTCAATTCCAGGTCGTTCAGGAATACCTCTGGAACCGACACGTCACGCTGCGCGCCTTCTGGCGGCTGCTCCTCCAGGGCCCGGCGGCGGGCGAGATGACAATCGTGGCCAAGTTCGCCTGGCTGACGACGTGGTCGCTGCTCGCCGGCGGCCTGACATGGGCGTGGTGGCGATCGCGACAGGACGCCAGCCGTCGAGATGCGTTCATCGCCGCCGTGATCCCGGCCATGCCGTTGCTGATGCCCTTTTACTTCGATTATGACCTGCTGCTGGTCGCCACCAGTGCCGTGCTCTACGCCGCCACGTGCCTCCGCGGGCAATCGGCCGACCGCTGGCTGACGCGCGGCTGGATCGCGCTGTTCTGCTGGCTGATGGTGAACACCACCGTCGCCCGCTACACGAACGTGAACGGGACGGTGATCCTGTTGTCGTTCGTCACCGCCTGCTCGATCTGGCGCGCCGGCCGACCGATCCGCGGCGAGCATGCGGACGCCCGCGACGGATTCACGGCCGCGGCCCTTGCGGCGGCCGCATGAGTCTGGGACAGTCTGTCCGCGGCTCATCCATTCCACGATCTCGCGCGCGGAGCGGACGCATGAAACTCAACCTCTGGCAGTGGATCGGCATCCTCCTGTTGGTCTTGGGCGTCGCGCTGTGGATTTACAAGAAATCCACCGGGCCGGCGACCCCCTCCAACCCCACCACCCAGTCCGCCAACCGGTAATCTCCCTCCAATCGTGCGCGGCTTCGGGCGTGACATCTTTTGGGCCTACGCGGTCAATCTCTCCCGCGTTGCGAGCTGGGTCGTCGTCTACGGCACGGTCTACCGCCTGATCGGCGCGGAGGCCGCCGCCCTGCTGGCCTTGGTCCGCTGGACCCTGGGCCTGCTCAACTACGCCAGCGCCGGCCTGGCCCCCGCGATCCTCCACCACGCCGCCCGGACAGAAAAGGGGACGGGAGCCTTTTTTCCTCCGGAGGAAGAACGAGCGAAAAAAGGGACGGGAGCCGTTTTGCTCCACTACGCCCCCAACTCCCTCAGCGCTCCAAACTCAGCACTCCGCACTGTCTACACCACCGGCATCACCCTGAGCTGGCTGGGCGCATCGATTGGCCTGGCGGCCCTCTGGGCCTGGTGCCTCACCCAGGGCCGCGTCCGCGGCGTCGCGCCGCTGGTCGGACTCTTCGGCACCGGGATGCTGATCGACATGGCCGCCGACGCCTGGGGCGCCGTCGCCCAGAGCCGCCGGCGCATCGCGGCTGACTACCAGGCCCAGACCACCCTCGAAACCCTCTTCGCGATCCTCGCGTCGCTGGCCACCTGGCAGCACCAGCACCTGCACGTCTCCTGGCAAACGGCCGTGGGCGGCAGCTATCTCGCCGCCGCCATCATCGCCTCAGCCATCCGCGCCTTGCGCGCCCACCGCATCCTTCGCGGACTGCCGCGCGATTCGGACGACCGCGCGAATTCCCGGATCGCCCGCCAGCTCCTCTCCTTCGGCGCCCTGGTCGTCCTGGCGCAGATCGCCGACTACCTCTACGCCCCCACCGATTTCCTCCTCATCCGCTGGCTGATCGACCTCAAGACCATCGCGATCTACGCCCCCGCCGTGCAGATCGACGCGGGCGTGTTCCTGCTGGTCAGCGGGCTATCGACGGCGCTCCTGCCCATCTCCGCCGCCGCGTTCGGGCGCGGCGAGCACCACCAGGTTCGGCGCTACTACATCCTGGGCACGCTGATCAGCTTGGGCCTGTTAATCCTCGTTGCCGTCGGCGCCTACTTCGCCGCCCCCGCGATCTTCAAGCTGTGGCTGGGCAGCAAGATGAACCCTACGCGGCAGATCCTCCCCCTGGTGCTGATCCACACGGTGATCGGCGGCTCTTCCCAGGTCGGCCGCTCGGTGCTGCTGGCCATCGGCAAGGTCCGCGCGTTCACCGCGGGCGTGCTGATCGCCGGGGTCGCCAACGTGATCCTCAGCTACTGCTTCGTGAAATACTGCGACCTGGGCCTGGTCGGCATCATCCTGGGCACGATCGTCGCCGTCGTCGCCCGCTGCGCCATCTGGATGCCCTGGTACGTCCTGCGCGTCACGCGTCACGCAGCGCCCCAGGCGTCATCCTGAGGGAGTTTCAAACGACCGAAGGATCTGGCCGCGAATGAAGGACCGACTCCCATTCTGACAAGATCCTTCGCAGGCTCAGGATGACATCGTTCGCGAAATGCAACGACGCGCGCCGAACTGTGCAACTCATCACTTCGTCGCCGGCGTCAACGACAGGTCATTCGCAAACCACGTGCTGAACGCCCCGGTATAGATCCGCTTCCCGTCCCGCTCGACCGTTGCCCAGAGCACGTGATCGTGATACTGGCACGATTGCAGGAACACGTCGGCCTTGCCCTTGCCGCCGTGCAGGATGAGCTGCACCAGGTCGTCCTTCTGGCTGCCGCCCGAGGCCATCTTCTTATGAATCATGTCGCCAAAGCTGGTTTCCGACGGCTTGGACAACCACGCCCCCCCACCCAGGGCCAGCACCAGCACGAAGATCAACAGCGTCTTCATAACGCCTCCGTGTATTGGAGGCATCGTACCACGCCGCCGATGGTGGGGCGGACATTCTTGTCTGCCCAGGAACAAACTTCCTAATCGGAAGGATCCCGGCACTTCTGAACGGATCGGCGACGCGTTTAAGGGCTTTCGATCGCGCGAACCCAACAGGCCCGTCGCTCGTATTACCGATGAGCCCGCGGACGATTTCGCGCGCTCAGCAGACGGCGAAAGGGGAACGCGCGCCATGGGGGCCCGGCATCGTCACCTTCAACGACCGCTCACCGGAAAGTTGCGCACCCGTCCTTCGGTTCCATGTCGCTTTTCTCCGTTTCACGTCGGTTTCCAACGCTTTTTCGCACCCGACCGCCTTGCCACATTCACCGTAAGTCCCGCACTCGTCGTTCTTTGCACGAGGTCCACCTCCATCCAGTCCCCCGCGCACTTTATTCCCGCCCTCTCCCGCCAGAACCTGCCAAACTGCTCCAAACTGCACCCTCGCACCGCCGGCGCAGAACGAACCCAGATGCCCCTTCGTGCTCTTCGTGGTCCTTCGTGGTTCATACTCCCGCGTCCCGCGCAAAACGAACCCAGTTTCCCCTCCGTGACCTCCGTGATCTCCGTGGTGAATCACTCCGCTCGGGCGTGCCACAACCCTTGTTTGACACCCATTTTCCCCATTCCTATACTGCCCGACTCTCATTTTCGGGAGCACGCCTGCGCCGCCGCGCGAACCGTCGTGCGTCTCACGCGCCGCCCCCCGAAGCGTCCGACCGCGCGACAATCCACGGCCAACACCGGGAAAAAAACCACTCTGAGGAGAGTCATTTACATGTTCAAGCAATCCAGGAAGGTCAAGAAGGCCAAGCCCGCCGCCCGCGCCGCCGCCGGAAAAAGGGGCGCGGCCGCCAAGCGCGTCTATTACTTCGGCCCCGGCAAGACCGAGGGCCGCGCCGACATGAAGGACCTGCTCGGCGGCAAGGGGGCGAACCTCGCCGACATGACCACCGCGGGCCTGCCCGTCCCCGCCGGATTCACGATCACCACCGAGACCTGCGGCGAGTACAACGACGCCGGCCAGCGGCTCCCCAAGGGGCTCATGGATGAGGTCCGCGCCAATCTCGCCAAGGTCGAGAAGGCCAGCGGCAAAAAGTTCGGCGACCCGAAGAACCCGCTCCTGGTCGCGTGTCGATCGGGCGCCAAGATGTCCATGCCGGGCATGATGGACACCGTCCTCAACATCGGCTTGAACGACACCGTCGTCGCCGGGATGGCTAAGCTCACGGGCAACGAGCGCTTCGCCTACGACAGCTATCGCCGACTGATCAACATGTTCGGGGACACCGTCATGGGCGTCGATCACCATCACTTCGAGACCGAGCTGTCGGCCGTCAAGAGCAACCGCGGCGTCAAGCTCGACACCGAGCTCGACACCGAAGGCCTCAAGGAGGTCGTCGATCGCTACAAGAAGGTCTACCGCGACCACGTCGGCGAAGAGTTCCCCACCGACGGGTTCGTCCAGCTCGAGCACGCGATCGAGGCCGTCTTCAAGAGCTGGATGGGCGACCGCGCCATCCGATACCGCGAGATCAACGAGATCCGCGGCCTGCGCGGCACCGCCGTCAACGTCCAGACCATGGTCTTCGGCAACATGGGCGAGGACAGCGCGACCGGCGTCGCGTTCACCCGCAACCCCTCGACCGGCGAGAACGAGTTCTACGGCGAGTTCCTGGTGAACGCGCAGGGCGAGGACGTCGTCGCCGGCATTCGAACCCCGCTCGATTGCAAGACCGAGATGGCCAAGTGGAGCAAGAAGGCCTGGCAGGAGCTGCTCAAGGTCAAGGACCTGCTGGAGAAGCGTTACCGCGACGTGCAGGACTTCGAGTTCACGATCGAGAAGGGCAAGCTGTACATGCTCCAGACCCGCAACGGCAAGCGCACCACCCAGGCCGCCGTGCGCATCGCCGCCGACATGGTCAAGGAGAAGCTGATCGACAAGGCGACCGCCGTCCTCCGCGTGGATCCGGCCAGCCTCGACCAGCTCCTGCATCCCACGTTCAACCCCAAGGCCGACCGGCACGTGATTGCCAAGGGCCTGCCCGCCTCGCCGGGCGCGGCGGTCGGCAAGGTGGCCTTCACCGCGGAAGAAGCCGAGCACCGCGTCGCCAACGGTGAGAAGATCATCCTCGTCCGCCGCGAGACCGAGCCGGCCGACATCGGCGGCATGCACGTCTCCGAGGGCATTCTCACCAGCACCGGCGGCATGACCAGCCACGCGGCGGTGGTCGCCCGCGGCATGGGCACGCCCTGCGTCGCCGGCGCCGGGGCGCTTCACATCGACCAGCACGCCAGGACGCTGGTCGTCAACGGCAAGACGTACGGCGACCAGGACTGGCTGTCGATCGACGGCGGCACCGGCGACGTCATGGAAGGACAGGTCCCCACCCAGGAGGCCGAGCTCACCGGGCCGTTCAAGACGATCATGCAGTGGGCCGACGAGTTCCGCACGCTCAAGGTCCGCACGAACGCCGACACCCCGCACGATGCCGAGGTGGCGCGGGGCTTTGGCGCCGAGGGCATCGGCCTGACCCGCACCGAGCACATGTTCTTCGACCCCCAGCGCATCCACAACATGCGCGAGATGATCCTCGCCACCGACACCCCGGGGCGCAAGCAGGCGCTCGCCAAGCTCCTGCCCTATCAGAAGGAAGACTTCATCGGCATCTTCAAGGCCATGAAGGGTCTGCCGGTCACCATCCGCCTCCTGGATCCGCCGCTCCACGAGTTCCTGCCCCACAACGAGAAGGACCAGGCCGAGCTCGCCAAGTCCCTGGGCCTGTCGCTCGAACAGGTCAAGGCCCGCGTGCAGCAGTTGCACGAGGCCAACCCGATGCTCGGCCACCGCGGCGACCGCCTCGCGGTGACCTACCCCGAGATCCTGGAGATGCAGGTGCGGGCGGTCATCGAGGCCGCCGTCGAGTGTAAGAAGCAGGGCATCAAGGTCCTGCCCGAGATCATGATCCCGCTCGCCGGCACCAAGGCCGAGCTGGACTTCCTCAAGAAGCACACGACCGAGACCGCCGACGCGGTGTTCAAGGAGACCAAGACCAAGGTCGATTACCTCTACGGCACGATGATCGAGGTGCCCCGCGCGGCGGTGACGGCGGACGAGCTGGCGCAGACCGCCCAGTTCTTCAGCTTCGGCACCAACGACCTGACGCAGATGACCTTCGGCTACAGCCGCGACGACGCCGGCAGCTTCCTGCCCGAGTACGTCAAGAAGGAGATCCTGGAGCGCGACCCGTTCCAGAGCCTGGACACCGGCGGCGTCGGCAAGCTGGTGCGCATGGCCGTCCAGCTCGGCCGCCACACCCGCCCGGACCTGAAGTGCGGCATCTGCGGCGAGCACGGCGGCGACCCCCGCAGCGTCGAGTTCTGCCACAACGTCGGCCTGAACTACGTGAGCTGCAGCCCCTTCCGGGTCCCGATCGCCAGGCTGGCGGCAGCGCATGCCGCGATCAAGGAAAGCCAATCCGGCAAGTCGAACGGGAAGGCGAAGGCGAAGAAGAAGTAAAGGGCAATCATATCATCCAAAACCAACTGACGGGCGACCAGCAATGGCCGCCCGTTTTCCGTTCGAAGCTCGTGCGACTCGCCCCACCCTTGCCCCGAATCCCGCCACCCCTATCGTATCGGGCGATGTCGCTACGCATCTGGATCGTCACTCTCCTTTGCGGCGCTTTGTACCTGGTGGGCAATGGCCGCACGTCACTCTGGGACCGCGACGAGCCGCGCTATGCGCAGGCGTCGCGGCAGATGCTGCAATCGGGCGACTGGGTTGTGCCCAGGCTGCTGGACGAGCCGCGGATCAACAAGCCGCCGCTGATCTACTGGTGCCAGGCCGCGTCGATGGCGGCGTTCGAGCGGGTCTGGCCGGACGATCGCCTGACGATCGAGGGACGGATGGAGCGGGACGCGGCAGCGGCGCGGTTCCCCTCGGCCGTGGCGATGGTGCTCACGCTGATCCTGATCGGCGTGGTCGTCTCGCGCCTGGCGGGTCCGGAGCGGGCGTTCTGGACGACGCTGGTCTTCGGCACCAGCGGCCTGGTGATCATGGCCGCCAAGATGTGCCTCACGGATGCCGTGCTGCTGCTGTTCGTGACGGCGGGGCAGTTCTGCGTGTACGCGATGTATCGTGGGCGAGGGACGTGGCCAATCGTGATTGCCTTCGCGATCGCGACGGGGCTCGGACTGCTGACCAAGGGGCCTGTCGTGCTCGGAGTTAACGGGATGACGCTGCTCGTGCTTGGCGTCCTGGGCGTCATCGATCGCCGGGTGGCACTGGCAAGCTCTCAGAGCTTGCCAGTGGCGAGCGCCCCGCCAGCGTCTGCCTCTCGTGTGACGCTGGACTACCAGGCGCGCGATGGGCGGCCGGCGCGGCCTTGGCTCTCCAGTTTCATTAAGTTCATCGTCGCCCTCGCCATCATCCTCGCCATCGGCCTGCCGTGGGTTCTGACGATGAACCACCGCCTCCCCGGCGGGCTCGCGGGCACGTTCCGCCACGACGTCCTCCAGCGCATGACCCAGCCGCTCGAGCAGCACAAGGGCCCGCCGGGTTATTACCTGCTCTTCTTCTTCGCCAGCTTCTTCCCGTGGAGCCTGTTGCTGCCAACGGCCATCGTGCTGGCCTGGCGCAATCGCCGCGAGCCGTTGATCCGCTTTGCCTTCGCCGCCGTGGTCGGCCCGTGGATCATGTTCGAGCTGATCCGCACCAAGCTGCCGCACTACGTGCTGCCGTGCTTCCCGTTCCTGGCGATCCTGACGGCCGATGCGATCGTCCGCGCGATCCGCGAGGAGCATGCGGAGTGGACGAAGCGCGGGTGGATGGTCGCCGTCGGCGTGTTCTGCGTGGTGCTGGCCCTCCTCGGCGCAGCCCCATGGGCGGCGACGGAAACGTTCTGGAAGATCCTGGCGGCCGTCGGTATCTCGCGATCATCGGTGCCAGGCCAGCCGCTGGGCTTTGACCGCCTGCCGTATCCGGCGATGACCGTCGTCTCGATCGTCGCCTGCGTCTTCGCCCTCGGGATCTTCGTCAACTTCGCCCGCAGACAGATCGCCCGCGCCGCCCTCTCGATGGCCGCCGCCATGTTCGCGCTGATCCCGCTGCTCTTCGCCTGGTATCTCCCCAGCGCCCGTTTCCTGCACCTGAGCGAAGAGGTCGGCGCCTATCTTCAATCCGTCGGCGCGACCACCAGGGGCGACGTCAGCGAGATCGATTACAAGGAGGACTCCCTCCCCTTCTACCAGGGCGGCACGATCCGCCCCCAGCCGAAGAACGCGTACTTGGCCGCCGAGCCGCCCGAACACTGGCCCACCTACCTGACCATCACCCGCGAGATCTGGAACCAGACGCCCGACTCGGCCAAGGCGCACCTGGAGGTCTTGAAGACCTTCCGCGGCTGGGCGTACGCGGCCAAGGGACGTGTCGTGGATGTCATGGTGGTCCGCAAACGCTAGCGGTATACTCCGCGCATGCCGCCGTCCTCCCCGCCGCAGAAGATCCTCGTCGTTCAACCTTCCTGGGTCGGCGACGCCGTCATGGCCACCCCCACGCTCCGGGCGCTTCGCGGCCTCTACCCGCAGGCCGAGATCGCCTACCTCCTTCGCCGCTACGTCAAGCCGATCTACACCGGCATGCCCTGGGCTGACCGCCTCCTGACCTATCGCACGGGCAAGACCAAGGCCAAGGCCGGCAAGGGCCTGTTTGACCTGGCCGCGCGACTGCGCGCCGGCAAGTTCGACATGGCGGTCCTGTTGCCCAACTCATTCAAGACGGCGCTCCTGTGCAAGATGGCGGGGATCGACAAGGTGGTCGGTTACGACCGTGACGGCCGCGGCTTTCTGCTGTCGGACAAGCTGTTGCCGCCCAAGGATCGCGGCAAGTTCGTGCCGTTTCCGATCCTCCGCTACTACATGGCGATCCCGCAGTACCTGGGCTCGGCCGAGCGCGACCTGACCATGCAGCTCTTCGTCACCGAGAGCGAGCGCCGCGCGGCCAGCGACGTCTTTGCCCGCGCGGGGCTCGAGCCCGAGCTCCAGCGCCCGGCCGAGCGCGGCCAGCCGCCGCTGGTGCTGCTCAACCCCGGCGCGCAGTACG